>CALBDW010000131.1 GCA_937927435.1 uncultured Bdellovibrionales bacterium | reverse complement strand
CGCCAGCAATAAAGCTATGAAACAATAAATGCTATGGAGTGCGATTTTCAGGGGGGATTGACCGTTATTTGAGTTCATTTGCTCTAATCAATGGTGACCGCAAAGATTTGACAAAGTCACCAGCCTTTTTGAAAATCGCCAAGTATATCCACGGACTCTATCGACGAGGAGAACCATCATGTGGCCGAAGTCATTCCGTTCATTCGCTTTCTCGGGATTAGCCGCGCTGCTTGCGCTGTCTCTGACAACGGCGTGCCAGACCAAGAAGCCGCAGCCCGATGATGCGTCGGTTACAGCGGGGGCGGAAGGCGGAATCTATTCCGACACGGCCCCGACCGTTGTTGATAAAGAGATCGTCACCGACCCGATGGGTTCCGACAGCGGCCGCATTCCTGGTCTCAGCACGATTTATTTCGAATACGACCAAGCCCGGTTGACGCCGGAAGCCCGCCGGATTCTCGCTGAGAACGCCGAATGGATCAAAAACCATCCGGGATTGACGATTCAAATCGAAGGTCACACGGATTCCCGTGGTTCGATCGAATACAATTTGGCACTCGGAGAACGTCGGGCGAAATCGGTCAAGGCTTATCTGGAATCACTGGGAGTCGATCCGAGACGCCTGACGATCATCAGCTACGGTAAAGAAAAGCCGATCGCTTACGGCGAAAACGAAGAAGCGTGGTCGAAAAACCGCCGCGCGAATTTTGTTCCGCTTCAGTAAGTAATGAAGCGGGGGAAGGGCGCGGCCGATAAACGCGCCCTTTTTTATGTGACGAGCGCGAGGCGCGAAAGAAGCACCGGTCAATGAGATTTTCCTTTATCGCCAATCGGAAATGGCTCATCACGCTTGCGATCCTGGTGTCCGCCGCTTTGAGCGGATGCGTGACTTATGTCCCGGTCGACGAATGGAATATCGCTCGGGCCGCCTATGAGGCCGCGCGGGAAGCAGACGCGCCGCGCTTCGTGCCCTCGATGTGGTTCAAAGCCGAACAGACTTACCGTGAAGCCCAACGGGCCTATCGCGAGCGTGATTACGAAAAAGCGAAGGAACTTTTCAAGAAAGCTAGAGTCTACTGCGAGCAAGCGGAGAACGCTGCGAGACTTGCTCGTTACCAATCCGGAGAAGTCGTGCCATGAACAAATCAACCGTTTTATCCGTCTTGGCGTTCCTGTTCGTTCTTACGGGATGCTTGCAAACCCGCACGTCGCAGAAGGAACAGGAAGAGAAGCAGGTCTTGAAGAAGCAGCTCTCGCACTTGCAACAAAATACGGCCGACATCAACGCGCGTTTTCAGGACATCGATGACGAACTGAGACGCATGAACGGGCGGATTGAGGCCGTTGAAGCCCGTACTCAACAGCAATTGGCCCAGGTAACGGCCGAAATTTCGAAGAATGAGAAGGCGCAGTTCGAATCCAAGCTGCGCGAGCGGGACGAGGCCTACCGGGAGGAATTTACGAAACTGCATAACGAAATCATCCGCCTGCGCGAACAAGTGAACGCCTTGCAAGAGGTGCAACGGCGTTCGCAGGCTGTCGCCGATTCCGGCAACCCGTTCGCGACCGCCGAGGAGCTGTTCAACAAGAAAGCCTGGCGGGACGCGATCTTGAGTTACGAGAAGTACCGGTCACAGAATCCGAAAGGTAAATTCTTCGCGACCGCGACCTATAAAATCGGGGTTTGTTTTGAAGAGCTTGGCATGCACGAGGAGGCCGTGGCCTTCTACGAGGAAGTGATCGCTAAGTTCCCGAAGTCAAAAGATGCCAAAGGGGCCTCTTCGCGGTTGAAAAAGCTCAAGTCCGCCGCTAAGAAGTGACGTGCCCTTTGAAACGGTTCTCGCCATAGAAACCAGTTGTGACGACACGTCGGTCGCGATCGTGACCAAGGACGGCTTCGTCCGCCAAGTGGTCTCCGCGAACCAGGACCTCCAGCACGCCCGATTCGGCGGGATCGTGCCCGAAATCGCCTCGCGAAACCACACGCATAATCTCCTGCCGCTCGTTGATCTGTGTTTGAATCGTGCGGGAATGAAACTCGACGACGTCGACGGAATCGCCGTGACGTCACGGCCGGGGCTCATCGGTTCGCTTCTTGTCGGTGTCGTGACGGCGAAAAGCCTCGCGCTTGCGGCCGAAAAGCCGTTCATCGGTGTGAACCATCTCGAAGGCCATTTGCTTGCGCCTTTTCTGAAAGACGAATCTTATTCGCCGCCGGAGGGGTTTACTTATCCATACGTGGCGCTCGCTATCAGCGGCGGTCACACGTCACTTTACTTGATCGAGGGCTTGGACCAGTATCGTGTTCTCGGTCGGACGGTCGACGATGCGGCGGGTGAAGCGTTCGATAAGTTCGGAAAAATGCTCGGGCTCGGGTTTCCGGGTGGCGTGCGGGTCGACCGCCACGCACGCTTCGGAAAGCCGGATCGGTATATTTTTCCACGGCCCATGTTGGCCGAGGAGCACTTGAACTTCAGCTTTTCGGGTATGAAGACGGCGGCGAAACGCATCTTGGACGGGCTTTCACCGGAAGAACGCGAAAATTTGGCGAAGGATCTTGAGGCGGGTGAACCGCGGCCCGGAGTTCTTGCGGATTTGGCGGCGGGATTCCAAGAAGCGGCTGTGGCTGTTTTGATCGATCGTTTAGCTCGGGCGGCGCGCGAGCACGGGGTTCGGCGTGCTGTACTTACCGGCGGCGTCAGTGCGAATTCGAGGCTGCGCGAACGAGGATTCGCGTGGGCTTCTCAAGAAGGCGTCGAACTCGTCGTTCCGCCGATCCGCTATTGCACCGATAACGCCGCTATGATCGGTTATGCGGGCATTTTGCGTTTAAACCGAGGTGAACGTGCGGATCAGACGCTCGCGCCCGAAGCACGCGCGCCCTTGGGTAAAGCGCCGTTACCCAAGAATCTGCCGGAATGGCTCGCAAGGGCGAAATCATGAATTCTTTCATCAGCCGGCGCGACCGCATTCTTGCTCGTCTTAAAGAGGTGGGAGCTGCGAGCCCTAAACGTTCGCTCGGGCAAAACTTCCTCGTCTCAGATTACGTCGTCGAAAAAATCCTTGCGGCTGCCCGTTCCGAGCCCTTCACGGACCTGGTGGAAATCGGCCCGGGGTTGGGAGCGCTCACGGAAGACCTCTTGCAACTTGGCCATCCGTTCACGCTCATTGAATTGGATCGTCAGTTCGCCGAATCGTGGCGGCAGCGTGCGGCTGAACGCGAGGATTTGAGGGTCATTGAAGCCGATGCCCTGCAACTCGATTGGAGGGAACTCGGACTTAGAGAAAACTCCCTTCTTGTGAGTAATCTTCCGTACCAGATTTCATCAAGCCTCGTGATCGACAGAAGCCTGGAGCCCGCGGGACTTAAGCGTATGGTGCTTATGTTCCAAAAAGAAGTCGCGCAAAGGATCGCGGCGCGCGCGGCGACCAAAGATTACGGGCTTCTGACGGTGATCGCGCAGGCTTTTTGGGAAACTTCAACCGTCTGTGACGCCGGGCCTCGTGATTTCTATCCGGCCCCGAAAGTCGCGAGCCGGGTTCTTCAATTCCGCCGCCGACATACACAATGGGCCGAAAACGGAGAAGGAACTCCCCAAGGGCTTCTAAAGTTCGTCAAGGCCGCGTTTTCTCACCGGCGGAAGTTGTTGGTGCGGAATTTACAGGCCGAATATTTCGGCGGAGACGCGGGCGCTGTGCCGAAACTTGAAAAAATCCTCGCCGACGCGGGTTTCGATGCCACGGTTCGAGCGGAAGCGCTTGACCCCACCGCCTTCGTGCGGGTTTACCTAGCCGTAGAAAAGGAATTCGCAGGGCATGGCTGAGAAGAAATCGACCGGAATTAAGGTCATCGCGGAAAACCGCAAGGCGCGCTTCGATTACATCATCGAGGACACGTTCGAAGCGGGCCTCGAACTTCGCGGAAGCGAAGTGAAATCCGTCCGCCGCGGCGACGTCAATCTGAAGGATTCCTACATCGTGATCAAGAACGGCGAGGCCTATATTCAGAACGCTCACATCAGTCAGTATAAGGCGTCGAGCTATATGAACCACGATCCCGAACGGCTCCGCAAACTTCTCCTCAATCGGGTTGAAATCCGCAAAATCGAACGGGCCGTCGAGCGGAGCGGATACACGTGCGTGCCATTGAAGATCTATTTCAAAGGCGGTTGGGCGAAGTTGGAAATCGCTCTCGCGCGCGGTAAGAAGACGTTCGATAAACGAGAAGCCATCAAAGAGCGCGAAGCGAAACGGGCCATTCGCTAGACGACAGCCGCGTGTTCGTCGCGGGGCGTTCCGACCAAGGTCCTTGGGTCCAGTCAGCAAATTTTGAGTTTCGGGAATCCCTTCTCTACGATTGAATCATATGGATCAATCGCGCCGGTACGCATGGATTCCGCTGATTTTCTCTCTTCTTATCTTCACGGCATGCCAAAGCGTGGGCGAAAAGCCGGAAGAGAAGAAGGAAGAACCTGCTTCTCTCGTCGACGACGAGTTCAGCCTGAAATCGGACCGATCCCAATTTGACGAGCTTCGCAAAGAAATTCCCGAAGAGATCCGGCGGGAGAACGACGAACTCGCTTTCGTACGTTCCCTCATGGCTGACGGCGATACTGAGCCGGCGAAGATCCGCGAACGTTACTACAAAGCTGTCCGCGACCGTCGGGAAAGCTTTAATAGAGCGCAGAGAAAACTGCGCGAGGAATTCACGAGGCGCGAGAGAACCGAACGCGAAGAGTTCCTCAGGAAACTCAAAGTCGAACGCGAGGAATTCATGAAGCGCGTGAAGGCGAGGAAAGTCTCGCGCGAAGAACAGAAGGATTTTTTCGACGAACTCGAGGCGCGACGGCGGGATTTCTTCAGTGATCAGCGCGAAAACAGAAGCGAGTTCGAAGCCCGGGTGCTCGAGCAACGGCGGGCGTTCGAAGACTATGTCCGGGAGCGGAACGAAATCTTTAATCAGGAACTGCGCGAGTACACGGCTCTCTACAACGAACGCCGCAAGGCTATAGAGGCGAAGA
>CALBDW010000130.1 GCA_937927435.1 uncultured Bdellovibrionales bacterium | reverse complement strand
GCAAGCGCCGGCTTGAAACTGAAAGAGTCCGGTCGGCTCAAGGCCATCAACGTCATGGGGGTCCCGGCCTCAATGTATATGAAACCCCAAGAAAACGGATTAACTTGCTTTGATTACGCCGCCTTTGATCGCGAGCAAAATATCCGCCCTGGCGACATTCTCGCGTCCTCAGGGCATATCTTCATCGTGGAAGACGTCGGGCCCGATCCGCTCGGAATCGGCTGGATAAAAAATGAAGCGAACTGTACAACGAGCAACATCGACGTGTCCAAGTTTGACTTTACCATCCTTCACAGTTCGCCGGTCAAAGGCGGTATCGGCATCCTCCGCATGCGCGCCGCCGACTATTTGAAAGACGGTGGCTCCATGACAACCGCGATGATTCAGCATGCCGTCAATGCCTGCCTTGCAAAGACGAAAAAAACGAAAATTGTGACGCGGTCTTCATCGGCGAGCTTGGTCCGGCATAAAGGCACAGCAGAATGCCTTGATCGTCCCATTCGTCTGACATATGAGGACTGTCTCGCACGCTGTCCCGCCGCTCAGATGTTAATGAGCCAGCGGAATTAAGGAGCGATTCATGAGCCTCGAGGCCTTCAAATCGACATGGTTCTTGAGAATGTTCGGCTTACTTCGCATTCCGCTGCTCGCCTTCGTTGGGCCGTCGGTCGTGGAATTGGATAACGAACGAGCCGTTCTCAAAATCCCACTCAATTATCGAACCCGCAACCACGTGGGCGCCATGTACTTCGGCTCCCTCGGGATCGGCGCCGAGGCCGTGGTCGGCCTCCTCGCTTTCCGAGCCATTCAAGCCAGCGGCCAGCAGATCAATTTTCTCTTTAAAGACTTCAAGGCGGACTTCCTCAAACGGGCCGAGGGAGATGTCCATTTCATCTGCGAAGACGGAAAAGGAATCCGCGAACTCATCGAAAAAGCCGCATCATCGCCTGAAAGACAAAATGGCACGTTTCGCTCTTACGCAATCGTGCCATCGCAAAGTCTCACAGAGAAGGTCGCCGAATTTACGATCACCCTATCGGTGAAACGGCGCTCTTAATTCTGCGTGCAGGAGTAGGTGAGCGTGACCTTCGTGCCCGGCGAGAGCGGCTGGTTGCTGGTCAACTGCATCGTCTCCCAGTTCGGCGTCCACGTGACCGCCTGCTCAGGAACCACTTCGACATTGAACTGACCGTTATCCGGCCGGCAGGAGAACGGCAGAGCCAGCACCTGCTTTTGAATATTCTCGCCGATCGCTTTCAACTGGTTCGTATAACCGCCAGGGGTCCACTCGCAAATCGAACCGATGATACCGCCCGTTCTTTGCGAAAGGTTCGCATAGGCATAGCCTTCTTTCGCAATGATAAACCGCGCCGGATCGGACGCATTATTCACACAAGTCGTATCACCGGGCTTCACAATAATGGAGTGAACCGCCAAAGTCTTTCCGGGGAACTTCGAACGGAAGCGCTCGACAAAAACCTCCGGCCTGTCATAAGGCGTTGCCGGATAAGTGGCCGCAAACTTCGGATATTCGGGATGCAAGTGCGAATAGCCCCGCTCATCCTCGTTCGCCAAGATAATCACCGCCAAAGCGCTCGACGGGCGCATAAACTCATGAGCGGTCCGGTCAATCACGAGGTTAAGCGCGAAAATTCCACGCTCATCGTCCGACGGGCACTTCGTCTTATCATAGCCGCTTTGTTCACAATAGCGCGTCTCTTCGCGTTGAACCGCCGCTTTAAACAAATCTTCCCGACCTGAATCCAACTTCGTGAGGTATTTCCGGCCTGGAGCAAACTCGATCAAATTACCGTCTT
Organism: uncultured Bdellovibrionales bacterium; assembly: GCA_937927435.1. Taxonomy (GTDB): domain Bacteria; phylum Bdellovibrionota; class Bdellovibrionia; order Bdellovibrionales; family JAMPXM01; genus CALBDW01. The sequence goes on along the minus strand of CALBDW010000130.1, from coordinate 1,888 downwards.
GAAGGGCCCCATATCCGTTATAAGGTGAAGGACCGTTATTACGGCTGATCGGTTCATAACCGAATCGCTGGCTTCCATATTCCGGATTGTTTGAGATATCCGTGGTCGTCATGGCGATCCGGTAGTCGATCCCCGTGTTTTCGAGCGAGCTCAGGAACCCACTGAAAGCCGAAGCAAATTTCCCTTGAACCGTCGACATACTTCCCGAGTTGTCATTCACGATCAGGATGTCGACTGGAGTTTCGCCCACAGTCCGGGTTACGGAGAACGTCTTCACACAGGAGTCACCCGTGCAGGTCTTTAAGCACGAAACCCCATCACCACAGGACGGCTCCGGCATCGAGTCGAACTTCACCGGAGCGCAAGCCCCGAAGTAACTAAAAACTAATACGAAGGCTCCAATTTTCCATGCAGCTCGCATAAGGGACCTCTTTCTTCAACCCGACTTATTCCAATCCCTATGCCAGCCGCACAGATCTTCCAAACTATTGATAAGATAAAAGAATCCACCACCTCTGGCTAAACAGCCCACGACGATCGACTGTCTGGTCAGTAAACACTCCCCTTTTTCAAAACCTAAAATATCTCTGTAATATCAAAGACTTAGCGCGAACGCGCGTTTCGTCCCCGGGCAAAATCCGTCACCGCCTGAGAACGAAGTCTTACAATTCGCCGGGAAACGCCTTAACCTCATTTCATACAGTCTTATCGAACTCGTGTTTTGGGAGTCGCATGCAAAAGCATCTGCACAAAAGTGTCGGCTTAGTTCTGATTGCCGCGGCCGTAGTCACGGTTCTGGCCGTAATATGGAGTGCTTTAGAAGTCGATTTTTACTTAAAGCCGCCCCACGAAAAATTCATCACGCGTTGGAAGGCCGATCTCACACAACTTGAGAAAGCTAAGAAATTGCCATCGCAGTGGAATGACATCCGCGAAGTTCAAGTTCGTTCGGACAATTCTCCAATTCAAGACTGGCTACCCAAAATAAAAGTGCCGATCTCGACCAATCCGAACGGTCGCTATCGGCTCGAAATCTTCCTAATCCATTGGATTGAGAACAATAAGTACGGTGTCGTGATGGAGTACAACCTCATCGACCTCGTTACCAATAACAAGGTGTGGGAATTCGGCCGCACTTATCCACTGGGCTTTGTCTATTAAAGCTATTTTGTTTAGATTGGCACAATAAAAAACCCGAGACCTTTCGGTCTCGGGCGGAAATAAGTGCTGGCATCGTGCTACTCTCCCACAGGGTTGACCCTGCAATACCATCGCCGCTAGCGGGCTTAACTTCTGTGTTCGGAATGGGAACAGGTGTTTCCCCGCTGCTATAGACACCAGCAAAACTGAATAGCAAATCTGATTCGATTCCGAAGATTGATCACTGCGGCTTCCGCCGCTCCGATCAATCGGATGATCACCTGCCAGGCTCTAGCGTGACAAGCGACCACTTAGATTAAACTCGGTGATTCTTAGTCTGGGACAACCCATCCACTAAGGTCTTCTTTCCTTCGCGAATTCGTAAAGGAAAGTAAAAGCCTCACGACTGTTAGTACGGGTCAGCTGAACGCATTACTGCGCTTACACCTCCCGCCTATCAACCTCGTAGTCTCCGAGGAGTCTTTAGAGGCCGAAGCCTAGGGAAAACTAATCTTGGAGTCGGCTTCCCGCTTAGATGCTTTCAGCGGTTATCCGTTCCGAACATAGCTACCCTGCTATGCCGCTGGCGCGACAACAGGAACACCAGAGGTTCGTCCATCCCGGTCCTCTCGTACTAAGGACAGCTCTCCTCAGTTTTCCTACGCCCACAGAAGATAAGGACCAAACTGTCTCACGACGTTCTGAACCCAGCTCGCGTACCACTTTAATCGGCGAACAGCCGAACCCT
>CALBDW010000129.1 GCA_937927435.1 uncultured Bdellovibrionales bacterium | reverse complement strand
CGATTGGAATAAATTGGCAAGCGAGGGGGTGCGAAAAATATGCCGAGTTGAACCAATACCTGAATCGAATTAACGGGGTATTGGCATCGCCTTTCGATTTTGATAAGGACTAGCCGTCCCCCAATCCGCAAAGGCAAATATGAGTTCCTCATTACCTAAAGAAGGCCAACAAATCGAAGGACCCGTAGAGTCGAACAAGTCGCCGTCAACGCAAGAGAAACGGCGGCCACGGCTTTCGCTCACCCGAAACTTGGTTAATCCCAACCAGTACGTACTCATGCTGAACGGTGAGTACAGTCAGTGGGCCTTCGATGAGGAACGGGCGCCTCTCAATCGCGGTCGCTGGCGGAGCGAAGTTTTCAAGGTTTCTGAGGAGCATCCTGTCGATCTCGAAATCGGAACTGGTAACGGTTTTCACTTCGCGCATCTTGCCTGCAAAAACAAAGATCGCGCCCTGATCGGAATCGAGATCAAGTACAAGCCGTTGATTCAATCGATCCGTCGTGCGCTTCGTGGTGGAGCCGAAAACGCGCGAATCGTCCGCTACGATGCAAGCGTCTTGGAACACCTTTTCGCCGATGGCGAGTTGAACAATGTGTACATCCATCATCCGGATCCGTGGCCAAAGAAGCGCCATTGGAAACACCGTTTGATCCAGGATGAGTTTCTTCTCACTCTCTGGCGCCTGATGCGGCCGGGTAGTTTTGTCGACTTCAAAACCGATTCCCGCGATTATTTCGAGTGGTCCATTGAGAAGTTCAAGGCGTCACCGTTTCAAGTGACGCGCGAGACTTGGGACCTCCACAATTCCGAATGGAGCGGGGAGAACTTCGTCACGCATTTTGAGCGTATCTTCATTTCGAAAGGTCTCCCCATTCATTACGCCCGCCTCGTGAAGGCGGAGTAAGGAAAAACTGGCTTTTGACTTTAGTTCTTACAGACTCCAATGGTCATAAGTTTGTCTAATTTGGTCGATGGTTTTCGGCCGTCACCAGTGATTTGAAGCCATACCGGAGTGGGTGACCAACCTAGAAATGTTTCTCTATTTTCGTCAACGAGCTTTCCTAGCATTGATACGGTTGATTCGCTTAATTTTATAAATGGGGTTAAGGTGAATCGTGGGATTGTCTTCGCCGAGAGATTGGGCGAAGACGGATTCCAATTGGAAAATTGGGAGAGTACTGGGTTTTTGAGAAACGTGTAGGCAAACCCAACAAGCAAGGATTTTCCTGGCCGTCTTTCAGCTTCATTCGGAGAAAGAGCCAAGAGATTACAGATGTACTCCGTGCCGATGTACCCTTCAATTTTGGCTTTCTTACCGGGCGCAACTTCAAAGACAAGATAATTTTCTTTGATCCATCGGCGGGTTGCTCCGCTTAAGACCGAATTGACGACCGCACGATGTGTGGGGCTGTGGAAGAATCCGTCATTAAAGCGGGTAATATATTGAAAGACCATCAAGGCTTGTTGCTGAAACCGGAAGGCGATTGGGACGTTCGAGCGATTTTCAATTTCGACTTCAAAGAATTTCATCCCTGAAAGAAGGAGATTTTTGTCTGAGTCGACGCGATTGTAATCAATACCGATGGTTCCAGATACGGAAGTTTCATTAAGCGGATAAAACAATTTGAACACTTTTGAGGCTAGCAGGTGAGGTAGACCGGTTGAGTCATCGTATGCGCGGATAACGATTCGGCATAATTGGCGTTTGAAAGAACTTCTGGGTTCCGGAGACGAAATTGGCGCGGGTTGAAGTTCTCCGTTAATGAGTTCGTCAATGAGATTTGCGTATGAGTCGGCGTGGTGGTTTGAGAAACTCCTATGATTTCGAAATTTTTCGCAAATGAGATTAGCTTCAATTCTATTGAAGTGTTCTAAGGAGGGATGAAAACGGAGACCCGTCAGATGATTCGCCCGGATTTCTGAGAGCGACTCATTGGGAGCTTCGAAATGCAGGCTTTCGATCTTTTCAAGTTCAAGAAATTTGATTGGAGGAAGCGTTAAAGTGTGCATTGAGCCGATTCGGTTTCGGCCGGAAATTTTTATTTTACAAGTCGAGGCATTGAGCTCAATGAAATCAAGTTTATGGATGAGGTTTACGGGTAAAAGGGAGGCAATCGGAATTCGGTTAGTTCCCTTAAAGCTGATATGACTCAAATAGATGTCTTGAGGAGAATGGCATTCGGTTTTGAACAATAAGGTCGTTTGATCCAAATCGTTTTCTTTCTGAAAAACGATCTCGGCATCGACGGGTAGAAAAATGGGCGTTGACCGAGCCGCGAGTTCTTGAGTTTCGCCGTTTATCACCAGTTGCGGCTGCGGCAGGCGCCAGGAATCTTCTACAAACTGTGTTTGCGGAGAATGTCGATTGCAAGAAATGAGTCCGAATATTGGAAAAAGAATGGACATTAACACTGCGAAACGCCTTTTCATTGCATTTGCCCTCCTTAAAGTGGGGGCTTTAGCAACAAGCGCGCCTTAACTTTGTGCAGCAAAATCACCAATAGGTCGCATCGACCGTGATATCGCCGAGAACGTGAGTCTGACAGCTGATGCGGACTTGCGAAGGAATTTGATGACGCTCCCGCAAAAACTTTTCGAGATCAGACTCGGGGCTCAAAACCTTCGGGTCATGGGCTGAGGGGCTCACGATTTCGATCCGGCACTTCGCGCACACGCCGTCTCCTCGGCAAGAGGACGCAACGGGGATTCCGTGATCGAGAAGGGCCCTCATGAGTTGGGTTCCGGCTGCAACCTCGATGGACGGGCGAGATTTCCGGAAATGGATCCAAGGCATAGTCCTAATCTAACAGGGGAGTTTGAGGGCGGCCACA
>CALBDW010000128.1 GCA_937927435.1 uncultured Bdellovibrionales bacterium | reverse complement strand
CTTAAAGCTTCGGAGTTTTCTCGGCGTCCGCAGGAAGCTTGCGATCTTTCACCCGTTTCCCTTTGTTCGCCCGATTTTCTTCTCCGCCGAATGCACCCCTTAAATCGTCTCGCGGTTTCGCGGGCTGCATGGTGCGATTGATACCGTCTCGAGTTTTATAGCCTCGAACGCGCCTCTGGCTCCGGCTTCTTACGACAGCCATGTTAACTCCTTGTTGGAAAGCAGTATAACCGGAGCGGATTGCGGAGACTTCATCGACATATGATCGAGATGTGTTGAAAGCGTGAGACATGTTGCAACGATTTCTTTGACTCCGGCATGAGAGGGGGGTGTCCTAATTATAAGCGGCCAAAAAGGAGGTTCCGATGAACGGTCGTCCCGTCTACGTGGTTGGGGGAATCCGTACACCGTTTGTAAAGTCGATGACGACTTATTTCGAAGTTTCGACCCAGAAACTCATGACCGACACTTTGGAAGCTCTTTGCCAGAAATACGGGCTTTCCGGAAAGTCGGTGGGTGACGTCGCTCTCGGCGGAGTCATGCTCGGTCCCAGTAACTGGAACCTGGCCCGCGAATGTGTTTTGGGCACGAGCCTCGCCCCGGACACTCCGGCTTACAATGTTCAGCGCGCTTGTGGAACCAGCCTGGAAACCACATGGCACATTGCTTTGAAAATAGCGGCAGGCCAGATCGAGTCGGGAATCGCCGGCGGTGTTGACTCCAACAGCGACCTTCCGATCTCGACTTCGAAAGGTCTCACGCGGAAACTTCTTGATTTAAACCGGCAGAAAGACTTTTGGGGCCGCTTGAAAACGATTTTGAAATTCCGTCCCACCGACCTGATTCCGCAATTACCTCAGGTCGTCGAACCGCGCACGGGGCTTTCGATGGGGCAACACTGCGAAAAGATGGTTCAAGAATGGCATGTTAATCGTTCCGAACAAGACCAGCTGGCGTTTGAAAGCCACCAGAAAGCCGCCCGCGCATACCAAGAAGGTTTTTACGATGATCTCGTCATGCGGGGCTATTACGGATTGAGCCAAGACGCCATCGTTCGGGCAGATACGTCTCTTGAAAAGCTTTCGAAGCTCAAGCCGGCTTTCGATTTCTCCGGGAAAGGAACTCTCACGGCCGGTAACAGTACGCCTTTGACCGACGGGGCGGCGAGTGTGTTGCTGGCGTCCGAGGAAGAATGCGCTCGACACGGATGGACGCCTCTTGCTCGCTTTGTCGATGCCGAGACTGCGGCGGTCGACTTCGTTCACGGAGAAGGATTGCTGATGGCGCCAACGATCGCGGTCGCACGGCTGCTCAAGCGAAATAAGCTTCGTCTCCAAGACTTTGATTTCTACGAAATTCACGAAGCGTTCGCCGGCCAGGTCTTGTGCACGTTGAAAGCCTGGGAATCCTCGGAATACTGCGCGAAGAAAGGAATCGGCGAGCCGCTCGGCTCCATCGATCGCTCGAAAATGAATGTCAAAGGCGGAAGCGTTGCCCTCGGACATCCGTTCGGAGCCACCGGAGCTCGTATCGTGGCGACACTCGCGAAAACGCTTCACCAACACGGCAAAGGTCGAGGCTTGATTTCGATTTGTACCGCCGGTGGCATGGGAGTGGCGGCTATTCTTGAAGCGGTGTGATGAATTCAATAGAATGACCGCAACGGGTAGGAATACGATGGCGAGGCGACTGGCCCTTTCGATTTGTCTTGTGGTTTTCCCCTTGCTTTCGGCGCTCGCGTCCGAAGCGGGAGAATCTGAATTTTTGCCGTGGATTCTCGTCGATAAAAGGACCAACGCATTGAAGATCATGCATACGACGGGTCTGAAGTACTCGGTCGTAAAGACCTTTCGCACGACTCTGGGTCTGGTCCCCGGCGACAAAGAGGTGGAAGGCGATAAGAAGACGCCTGAAGGGATCTACTTTTTCGAAGAGATCCGCCGTCCGCCGGCTCTTGCGAAAAAATACGGTCGCATGGCTATCACTATGAACTATCCGAACGCGTGGGACCGGTTCATGAAGCGGACCGGTTCCGGAATTTGGCTGCACGCCACCGATGAGCCGCAAAGGATGGAAAAGGACCTCGACAGCCTCGGTTGTGTTGTGGTCGGAGATGAGGAAATCGAGGATATCGCCGGCAGTATCCGCTACCGAGTCAGTCCGATCATCATCTTCGCGGATTTCGAAGCCCAGAAAGATGTCATGAGTGAAGAGCGCCTCGCCTTATTAAAGGCCCGTATTCAAGAATGGGCCCGTAGCTGGGCAGAAAAAGACCTCGATCGTTATATTAGCTTCTACCACCCGAATTTTTCGTCAAACGGGATGAATTTGAAGCAATGGCGCCGGTACAAGGACAGCCTGAACAAGCGTTACGACCGGATTTACGTTGATATCAGCCGGCTTTATGTGTTCGCGCATCCCAAGTACGAGGTCGCGATTTTCAATCAGGTATATGAGTCCCAATTTAAGAACGGGAAAAAGGCGCATTCGAGCAAAGGGGTGAAAATCCTGTACCTGGCGAGGGACGGGGAGGAGCCCAAAATCCTTTCCGAGGAGTTCCGCAATACCGAGATTTAAGGCGAAAACGGCGCCACCTGCCCCTTAATTAGGCGGATCGGTTCAAATTTTTCTGGCCTCAGGAGAATAAAACTTGTAAAACCCCTTGAATCACGACCCATTTTGTCGTTCCGAAGGGGCATAGCTCAGTTGGTAGAGCGCCACCCTTACAAGGTGGATGTCATCGGTTCGAGTCCGGTTGCCCCTACCATAATCATTCGGAGGATCTCCGGATCGGATCTCCGCACTTAACAGGGGCAGTCGAACTTTTCCTAAGCGCAAGCGT
>CALBDW010000127.1 GCA_937927435.1 uncultured Bdellovibrionales bacterium | reverse complement strand
AGAACTAGCAACTCAAGCAGGCTGATCTGTCCGGTTTTTCGGGGTCAACTCCAAAGAGCGAATAAACCGTTTCAATTGCCTCTTGTTAGATTCCATGACCATCATTCCAAAGAACTAGACAATTAAATTTGGATGCGCATAACCAAATACAAATCAAAAACATCTTTCATCAAGATATACGAAGAACACTAATTCCCGCCCCCAAACCACGCGCGAGAAAGGCGCGCGCAAGCGGCGGATCATCAAAAAAGGCAAGTAGGGCCATCAAAATCAAGATAGGACCAGCAAGAAGTGGCCGAGTAAAGACTGTTCGAAAAAGCACCGTTTCCCTCGCGCCTAAACCTCTCTTTTTCAAGTCCGAATATAGCTTTTGCATCTCCCTGTATCCAATGGCAGCGTTTTGAAAACCTCGCTTCCATGAAAGGCTCGCAGGTTTATAAAAGATGCCATTGAAACGATGCGCACCAATAGTATTATTCTCATGCTGGCGGTAAGCATATAAACATTCATATACAGGCCGCACCTCGCCATGTATTGAAGCCAAGATCGCAAACCATTGGTCATGATGTAATCCAGACGCAGGGATCGGAGTCCCGATTTTTGCAAGTTCAACATCAAAAAGCGCGCTCGCACCCGTGACAGTATTGCGAAAAAGGAAATGAAATGCCGTATAGCCCTCTGTGACTCTGGTCTCAAACTCCCAGCCTTTTTCTAAAACTTCAGGAGAATTGAGCTCTTTGTCCTCGTAAAAAAGATGCATATTTGAATGGACAAGGCTTTTTGGACGACACTTCCTTAATTCTTCGATAAGACGCTCAAGCTTGTTTTCATACCAAACGTCGTCTTGGTCCGCGAATGCAATGACATCCACATCAAGTGTCAAAAGTTTACTGACCGCATTATTGAAGTTTGAGTTAACTCCAATAGGTCCTTTATTTCTTATCCAAACGAATCGCGGATCATCGCAAAACTCTCCAAATTCTTCACTCGATAAATCAAAATCCGAATCAAATGAAATTACGCAAACCCAATTCTTATACGTTTGCGTCTTTATTGATAATAGCTGCTTTCTGAAAAAAGTTATGTCAGGTTTATATGCAGCAAGCCCGATTCCAATTTTTTCTCTTTTTAAAGAACCTTGATTTCCTTGCTCATCATTCTGGATAACTCGCCTTTCGAGTAATAGTCTCAAGAGTCGGCGGCGATCCTCAACAGTGAAGAGTCTGAACCAAAGCCATGGCGGAAATACTAATACAAAGGCACAAAAAATTGTTAAACGTAATTCAAAAGATGGATGAGTTACTATAAAGAGCACCAATAAGCCGACAAAAGTGCACCCCACCCAAATCGCACGCTTCCAGCTCACCGAAGCTACGTATTTCGAGTAACGATTTGCAAAAAGAAACAGAGCCGACGTATCGAGAAGATTTCTAAGAACCCAAATTAGGGCCGCTGCTAGTAAACCGTATTTCGGCAGAAAAATATAGAGTGCGGCAAAATATATTGGTAACTGAATCAAGTGTGAGATCGCCGGTACCATTGGGTATCCAAGCGCTTCTAACAAAGCATGTGGCGCCACAGCGAAGCAATTTATGAAAATTGCAATTCCAAGAATCTGCATGATTAAAGCGCTATTCACGGCAAGTTCCGGCCCTGCCCAATAAAAAAGGCCTTCATACGCAAATAGGACAATAGTTAAAGTGAGCGGCGCCAGAACGCCGAATAGAAATTTTATTGCACCAAAATAAGTATCGGCCGCCTTCTTTGGATGGTTCGCAAGATAGGAGGCTATTGCGGGAAACAGCACGCCCATGACCGCACCAGGGAAGATCCACATTTTATTCACGATTTCATAGGGCGTTGAATAGTAGGTAACGGCCGAGATCGAAACTAAAACGCCTACTAAAAATCGGTCCCCGTAAGAAATTATAGGACTAAGAATATTTGTAAGCGTAATCCAACCGCCAAACTTAAAAAGGTGGGGCATTAAGGACGGCACCAACTTTACGCTTCGGCCTCCGGGAAGCGACTTCAGACAGAAATGAAACAAAAAGCCCCAGCCAACAATACGGCATAGTACAAGCAGAAAAATGATGATAGGCAAAGATAGCGTAAATTTTGTTATTACGAGAGGGACAAGATAGAAAACGATTCCCATCGGGATCTGAACCACATTGATGGCCGTGAAGTTCTGTGTCGCCTCGAGCATGCCTCTGAACGAGGTTGACGTGATAACAAAAGGCAAACTGGCGCCGATGACCAATAAAGAAAGACGCGTTTCTTCTTCAAGACCGGCCGGAATTTGAAGCACGCTTGTCGCAAGCCATCTTGAAGCGAAAATAACAACCATCGAGCCCAAAACAGCTAGAATCAGAGTCGTAAATACCGTCGTCCAAAAGAGCCCTGTCACCTCGTGCTCGCGTGCAGTTCCGAGCCTCTCGGCAACCCCTTTCGTAAGCGCCCTACTGAGGCCAAAATCAAATAAGCTAAAATATCCCAGACACATCCAAGCCAACATCAAGACGCCGAATCTCTCCGCCCCTAACTTTTGGATCAGTACAGGAATCGAGACAAGAGCGACAAAAATCGGTGTGATTTGTCCGACCAGATTTAGAGATGTGTTCTTGAGTAAGAGCTGGGCTGAAAGGCGTGTGTCAGAAGAAGGAGGCGTTTCTCTCACAGCTCATTTCCTCAATAGGCGGGCCTTCGCCATTTGACTGCTAGCTTAAAAACCTCGGATAATTCGATAATTGGCATAACGTATTTTGTGCTAAAAAAGGAGTCAATCATAGGCAATCCGGTTATTTGCGCAATGAATCAAGCCCACGTTCTCTACCTGGAATTTGGCCCCCAACACCGTTGGCAAATAGAGAAGCACTTGATCCCGCTTTTGAATCGGCTTTTTCCCGGCGCCAAATTCCAGATCACGATCATCGATAACTCGGGTGAAGCAGCGCCATGCGATCTGCCCAATACGGCCGTTATTGCCGGCGATAACAGTACGCGGGAGTTTTCCGGTTGGCAAAAAGGGATCGATTTTTTGAGCGATAAGGCGATCGACGACAACACCATTTTCTGTCTTTGCAATGATACGTTCGCGCGCCACTACGGCACGAAGTTTCTCGATTGGTTTGATCAAAAGGAAGTTCAAGAAGCTCTCAATCGAGGCTTGGCCGTTGGCCACGTCGATCATACAAGGGAAGAATTTGAACTTTTTGGTTGGAAAACGAGAAAGTGGATCCGAACCAACATCTTTTTCCTCAGATACGCCGAACTTAAAAAAATTCTGCCGATTGTATTCCCGATTGACGAGAAGGAGATCTTTGCGGACGAAGGCGACAGTTTGTTTAAAGAAAACCGCCTCCTTAGCCCCAATCTCAGAGCCTACTTGGACCACTGGTTAGTCATGGGCCCCGAAGTACCAGGTGAATCTAAAGAGCGCTGGTATATGTCAGCGAGATTAAGTAATGAAAATCGCGAAATATATGTCATGAAAGCCAAATCGCTGCTAATTGAATTCAGCATCTCCGCCCGGTTGCTAAAGGAAGGAATTGAAATTTTCGATATTCGCCGGTCCCGCTCAAGGGCCGGAGGTCTATATTACTTCGCTTCGAAACTCGGAATCCTTGACCACTTGCAAAATCTCCGGCGAAGTTTTTTGAGCGGCTAATGCCCCTTGCCATCGACGAGTTTTTCCGTTTTTATCTCCCCTATCATGCCAATCGAATTACATCGCCGCATCTTAACTTTTGCAGTCACCCTTTACTTCATCAGCACCTGGAGTTCCATGGCGGCTATGGAAATCTTTGGCTGGCTGACATTTGCGCTCACGTTTTCGTACATATTCCGAAAACCCGAAGGTGAGATACTGACATTAAAGACCTTTGACCCATATCTCCCATGGAAATCGACCCTCTTACTTTTCTTAATTACCGGCATCGGTCTTTTTGTTAATGGAAACTCCGAAACTGACATCCTTTTTTCATGGGGCTCGCAGCGCTGGATCTTCCTGCTATACACATTAGCTATTGCACTGACCGTAAGCCCTCCAACAACTAAAGGCTACCGGGTCTTTCTCACCTTTACCTCTATCGTCGCCGTTTACGGAGTTTTTCAGTCGATCACGGGTATCGATTTTCTGCGTTCAGGTAACCGCGCCGTACTTCCTCTTGATCTCGAAGCCAAGATGCCTCTCTGGCGAACCGCTGGCCTCTTCGGCCATCCCATGCAATATGCATATATAGCCGGAATGCACGTTTGCCTCCCTCTCGCCGTAGCACTCTTGACCTATAAGAGGCGCCGCGAGTTCAGCTGGATATTCTGGGGCTCTGTCGTAGCTTACGCGCTTATCTCACTCAGTCTTATTACGACCTTTACGAGAGGTGCCTGGATCGCAATGGCGATCACTCATCTCGCCGTTGCCGCGATTGTATCACCCAAGCTTGCAGCCGTTTTAACGGGCGCAGGCACGGCAGTCGTCGCAATCCTCTTTTCAACAGTTGAAATGTTTCGAACGCGCGTCTTGACACTCTTTGATACGAATTATCACAGCAACTCCGACCGCTTGTTCTTATGGAAAATCAACTGGGAAATGTTCAAGGACCATCCTATTTTTGGAATCGGCTACCAAGAGAATGAACGTCGTGCCGGAGAGTACGCGGAGGTGCTCGGCAATCCCGATGCCTTCACCGGCCATGCCCACAATAACTACCTGCAAATGCTTGCCGGCACGGGGATAACCGGCTTTCTCACCTATATGTTCATTATCAGTTTCATGATCTGGCTGACCTGGCGCCTGTGGAAAGCTCTCCCTCGGGAATACCTATGGGCGCGCGCCTTGGCACTTGCTTGCCTTGGAGCCCAACTACACCTTCACATCGGGGGATTTACGGAGTGTAATTTCAAGACCGGAGTGACCAATCATAACTTCATGGTTGTGTGGGCATTGGTCATATCGATGACCGTACTTTTGAAGCTCAATCGCACGAGAACTTTTAAGTTAGGTTCACCGTAAAATGAAAGTTCGAATTTATAGCCCGTTTTTTCCCTATCCCGTAACTGAGGGTGCCTTTCAGGTTATCTACGATCAGGCTCTCGGCTTCGCCCGCTACCACGACGTGGAACTTGTCGTTTGGAAAGACTCACCGGAACAAATCGCTCAAAAAGCGCAAGCCGGCATTGAAACGATCTTTGGCCCTCGCTTGAAACTCGTTTGTTGGGGGAACTCTCTGGCGAAAAAAGAGTCCCAAGCTCATAGAACGCTCCGACTTTTGAAGTCGTTTCTTCAAAAAGACGCGAGCCCTTGCCTCTTCTACTATCCGCCAGAATTCGACAGAAGAAGCGAACTGGGCGAAGCAGATTTGGCGATTTACCATTACACCTTTGCTTGGTCTTGGTTAAGCAGATCGCCACACCCACCTGAAAAGAAGAAAGTGGTTTACCTCCATAATATCGAATCGGATCTCTTCGAATATCGCGCCAAATGCGAGCCCAACCCAATCCTCAAATTGGTCCACGGACTTAATGCCCGAAAATTACGCCACCATGAAGTAGACCTCGCGAACTGCGTCGACGAGTACTGGCATATTTCACAGAAAGATCTAATAGACACACAAAAGCGTACACCACATCTTCCTGTCCGCCACAGCGTGAAATACCCAACGTATCATGATGCTGTTTTCGAAGTCCGATCGCGACGTTTCTTAAACAAATACTCTCCCGTTGCAAAACCGGTCATTGGGTTCATTGGCGGCCTCGATTTCGACGCGAATCGCGCGAGCCTCGATTGGATCCTCACACACGTTTGCCCGAGGCTTGATAATCTTGGATTTCAAGGAAGATTCTTAGTGGTCGGGAAGCATGCACCAGATCACTTGCTTGAGAAAGGCCGTCAATTCAGTTTCTTTGAGTATCTGGGATTTGTTCCGGATCTCAATGAGTTCTGGGATTCACTCTCTCTCATGCTTGTACCCCATGTTTCTGGCTCTGGTGTCAGGATCAAACTACTCGACAGTCTCGCAGCGGGTATTCCCGTTTTGGCGAACGATCAAGCCGTTGAACGAATTCATCCCGATTTACTTAATTCACCCTACCTAACGGTAAGTTCTAATCCCGAAAAATGGGCTCAATTCATCATGCAGCTCAAAGGACAAGAACTTCGAAGGTCATTGCAGTCTTTCGGGCTCGATACAGCCCATCGATTTGAATCTGTTTATTCGGAGTTCATAACGAAGTGATGTCGTCAAGAAAGGTTCTTTTTATCAAAGTCGGGGCCCTCGGTGATGTCGTAATGGCGTTACCGGCATGCCGGTATCTTGTTGAAAAGGGCTACCAAGTCACCTGGGTCTGTGGTACCTCAGCCCGTCCTATCGTCGATCACTTCTCAAAAGCCCATGAGATCATCACCGTTCACGAGTCCAATCTATTTTCCAGTTCGATTGCAAGCAAAATTAAAGAGGTCTTCGCTCTTAATGCAAAATTTTTCGGAAAAACTTTCGAACATGTTTTTATTGGAAACAGCGATCCTCGGTACCAACTCCTCGCTTTAACGGCGCGTGGTCCACGTCATATTTTTAAACCCGGGCGAGATGAGCATCATACCCTGGCTTACCTCAAAATGGTGAGCAAAGCGTTGAACGAGGAATTAAATGACCCAAAACCTTATATTCCTCTGCCCCTATCTCCCTGGCAGGGCCACCAATCCAAAAAGATCGCAATATCGCCAGGTGGAGCAAAAAATTATCTTGCGGACGATGATCTAAGACGCTGGCCCATTGAGCATTATGTAACACTCGCGAAAGAACTTATCGCCAAGGGATATGAGGTTCATGTCTTCGGCGCCCCGTCAGACAAATGGGTTCTCAGCGCATTTGAAGGATTAAGAGTTCAAAATCGAATTGGAGAGTTCGACTTAATCTCTCTTATTAAAGAGTGGTCACGTTTTCGGTGCCTGATCACACATGATTCCGGCCCTCTTCACTTTGGAGGCCTTGCCGATATTCCCATCATCGCACTCTTTGGCCCAACTCTTCCGTCTTGGCGATTTCCGTTACAGCGCCTGGGTCGCGGCTTAACGGTAGAGCCCCTACTTCCCTGCCAACCTTGCTATGACGGAAAGTCTTATGCTCCGTGTGTGCACAAAAACTGCCTTCGTGCTATCGGCCCCGAGAGAGTTCTTGAATTAGTAGACCAAGTCGGCTCTTAGTTTTTTGCCGCTTTCTTACTTACTTAAGCGAGCGTGCTCTACGAAGTCCTTAATCTCGGCCTGAAACCTCTTTCTCGAGTATCGTTCAAGCGACGGATTACGAACTTCACGCCCTTCCTTCTCAAAAATCCGCACAGCATTAGCCAAACTCTTTGGGCTTGCCTCTTCAAAAAAGACCGTATTCTCTTCGCTTAAAGTTTCAAGCACACCACCCGCTTTGTAGGCGATGATGGGTGTCCCTGCAGCTAATGCTTCAAGCGGAGTAATTCCGAAGTCCTCAACACCTGGGAAAATAAGCGCTCGGCTTTCGGCAAGGGTTTCCACGACTGTTTTTCGCGGAACGCTTCCCAAAAATTCGATGGTTGGACCCGCCTTTGCGCGCAACTGCTTTTCCAGCTGTCCACTGCCAATAATTTTCAACGGAAGCTTGAGTTCGTTAAAGGCTTCAATAGCCAAGTCGACTCTTTTATTAGGCGCGAAGGCCGTTACCATCACAAAGTAGTCTTTTTTGGACCTGGGATTCTTTTGAACGTCCGCAAAATCACCAAAGTCAACAAAAGGGTAAATAACTTCGGCATCGCGTTCGTAATATCTTCGAATTCGCTCACGAACGAATTTCGAGTTTGCGATCATGAAATCGACGTTCTCGTTGCTTCGCTTGTCCCAATTGACCAGGTAATCGCGAAATAAAGCGGCTCCCAACCGAATCGGTAATGACGCCACTTCGCGCCCAAAGTAGGCGTCGTATTGATCGTACATGTACCGCATAGGGCTATGAATATAGCTAACGTGAACTGCACCAGCTGGTTTCGGAACGCCTTTAATCACGCAATGGCAACTACTGAGAACAACATCCACATCGGCTTCAATTTTGAGTCCCTCTGCTGCCTTCGGGAAGAGCGGCAAAAACTTTCGATAATGCTTTTCGACTCCAGGCCAAGAGTTCAAAAAGCTCGTGTGGATCTTGTGTCGCTCGATCGTCTTTGACGTAGAGCCGGGCACATAAATGAGCGTGTGAATATCAGCTTCCGGAAAAATCTCACAAAAAGCCTCTAGAACCCTTTCTCCGCCACGGAATCCAGTAAGCCAGTCATGAAGTAATACAGTTTTCACTTTCCCTCGAGTCTGCAATAGCCGTCTTTAGTATGCGTTCTTGTTTACGAACCCTTTCACAAAGGTCATCACAAGAATCTTGATGTCAAACCAGATCGTCCAGTTACGAATGTAATAAAGATCGTATTCAATTCTTTTGTACAACGACGTGTCCCCACGCCAACCATTCACCTGCGCCCAGCCCGTGATACCCGCCTTCATTTTGTGTCTAAGCATATAGGCCGGAATCTCTTTTTTGAACTTTTCGACAAAGAACGGCTGCTCCGGTCGAGGCCCCACGAGGCTCATATCGCCAATGAGGACGTTCCACAACTGAGGAAGCTCATCGATCGATGTCTTCCGCAAGAAAGCCCCGAACTTCGTTCGTCGCGGATCGTTCTCCACTGTCCACTGCGCTTTTTGTTCGCTTTCCGGAATATGCTTCATCGTGCGGAACTTCCACATCCTAAAGCGCTTGCCGTTTAATCCGATGCGCTCTTGGGTGAAAAAGACAGGACCTTTAGAAGTTAACTTTATGAGTGATGCGATAATTAGAAAAAGTGGAGAGAGAAGAATCAACCCTACCGCGCTTCCGATTAAATCGATCGCCCTCTTCGCTAAAACATCAGGCAACGGAAAATTGGGCTGGTTGAGAGCCATAATGTGAATGTCTTCAACAGTCTCCATATTCAGTCCAAGAAGTGCATGATTCTCAGATGGCAAAATCTGAATCTGAACCAAGCTGTCGTAGAATTTCCGGATGAAATCAGCGACAAAGCCATTTGAGTCTTCGTCAAATCCGAGCACGACGATATCGGGTCTTTGCTTCTGAATCTCAGCCTCAAGTGCTTCAAGAGGAAATTTCGGTGCTTCAAATTTAACGGCATTGCCCGAGCCAAAGATTCCTTGAATTGAAACTCCAGTCCCGGGAGTGTACCTAACGTTATCGAGGTATTTCGGGACCTGTTTACCGTCACCAACGACAAAGACCTTATTGAGCAAATATCCACGGCGCCGAAGTTTCCGTACCAGGCTTCGTACCATCAATCGCCCGAAAATCAAAAGGAATGTCGAACTGAAGGCATACAACCCGATCGTAATTCGGGAAATCTTATCTTCCGAAAAAAAGTAAACAAGAACGACAAAGGTAACAACGCTCATGCCATTCGCTTTGAGAATAGTCATGACGTCATCGGTCACGGACTGAAGACGACTTAGGCGATAAAGTTGGTTTTTTAAAAGGAAATATAGCGTAATTGTTGCTAAAGGCAGAAACCAAAGCGCAAAGAGGCGTTCTAAACCGGGTTGGGCGCCTTCCAAAAGGTGAAATCGTACAAAATACGACGCAACCCATGCTAGTCCAACCAAGAATAAATCAAAGAGAGCGTTAATTATCGCAAGTTTGCGCGCAATGAGTGATAACATCGTTACTTATTTAGACACGTTTATAATCATCTTGATATCGAACAATATCATCTTCGCCGAAATACGAGCCTAATTGAACTTCCACAAATTTTAGTGGTGTGGTTCCCGTATTTCTCATCCGATGTTTCGCGCCGATTGGGATGTGAA
This sequence comes from uncultured Bdellovibrionales bacterium, assembly GCA_937927435.1. Classification (GTDB taxonomy): domain Bacteria; phylum Bdellovibrionota; class Bdellovibrionia; order Bdellovibrionales; family JAMPXM01; genus CALBDW01. The sequence continues at coordinate 8,703 of CALBDW010000127.1, read as the reverse complement.
CATGGTCTCCAGCGGAAACTGGAATCGTTTTATCATCGAGCACAACTTCGCCTTGGCCTCTGACAATGATCCAATGCTCTGCCCGCTTTTGGTGCGACTGCAAAGAGAGCTGTGCTCCCGGGTCAACCGTAATCACTTTTGACTTAAAGTCAGAATCGTCAAAAAGAACGTCAAACCGACCCCATGGACGGACTTCAAAAGAATGCTGTTGAGCTGACGAAATCGAGCGGTTCTTTAGTTCTTCAACAACATCCTTAACCTTTTCACTGGCGCCCTTATTGGCAACAAGCAAAGCGTCTGCCGTGTCGACAACTATCAAATTCGATAACCCAGCAATTGCATATGACCTGCCAGGTCGGCCAAAAACAAAGTTATCACGCGCTCCATCGACTTCCACGACAGCTTCAAGACACGGAACCGAGCCTTCTGGCAAACTTGAAATGGCGTCCCAAGATCCGAGATCACTCCACGCAAAGTCGCACGGAATACAGACATGTTCTTCTAGTTTTTCCATGACGGCATAGTCGATGCTGATCGAGCGCGCCTTTTGGTAAATGGATTCGAGATTACTCAAATCATCTTTTAAGTCAGAGAATGCGCCCCAAACATCAGGCGCAAGCGACGCGAGATGCTCGATCATTCGCGAGACTTTGAAGATGAACATTCCCGCATTCCAGTAATACCCGCCCTGCTCCAGAAAACTTTTCGCCGTCGCTTCATCCGGCTTTTCCCGGAATCTCACGGCCCGTAACGCATCACCGTTTTTACCTGAGGCAGGTCCTGATGTTTCGATATATCCGTACCCGGTTGCGGGATAAGTTGGACGAACCCCTAAGGTGACGACGTGCCCATCGAGCGCGAACGCTTTCGCCTTTTCAACGGCTGAGCGAAATGCGGCTTCATCTTCAATCAAGTGATCGGCGGGGAAAACACCAACCACTTCATTTGCCAAGCCGCGGGCCTCAAAAACTTTGCATAGAAATGCGATAGCCGGCGCCGTGTTCCGGGCCATCGGCTCATACAAAGCTAGTTCTTGCGGGATTCCGAATTCGCGAAGACCTCGCTCCGTAAGTACTTTGAGATCGCGAACTGTTACGACCCAAGGCGAACCAAGCGGTAAAACACGCTTGATTGTTTTCGCAAAAAGAGACTCATCCAAGAATTCGCAAAATTGCTTGGGAAACGACTGCCGCGAAACTGGCCAAAGGCGCGTTCCACTCCCGCCAGACAAGATCACCGGTATCATTTCTTTGCTCCGTGAAGGCCCGAGTCTAATGGGTATAGGCCATTCTCGCAATTGCACCTAACGAATTCTTTCGAGACATTGTTGAGCGACGCAAAACAACACTCAATTACGCGTCGCAAAATACAAAGCAATTGAAGAACAAGGCCACTTATTCGTTAGCCACACATCGCTCTTTCAAATTTTCGGAAATCATCGTCGGCGGTATCATCCTAGCTATCACTCTCCTACCCCAATTTATGCCCAGCTTTTCCACGGCGTGATAGCAAAACCATGCGATTCCCCACCTCAACAAAAACTCCGCACAAAGGGTGAAAAACGAGTTCCCGATGCGGGGGAAAGCATCCAAAACCAACGGGTGCATTAAGTATAGAGAATAACTGATAAGGCCGAAATGCAGGCACCAGCTCGGCATCTTGAGGCCTCGAAGGCGGTACGCCGTTAAAAAGACAAAGTAAGCCGCAAGCCATGCTGTTGTCATAGGAATGAAGCTTCTCGTGCCTCCCGCTTCCGGCTCATCCTTTCCATAAAACCCAATCAAGTTCGAAAGAACGATCACTATTAAAGCAAGGAAGAAAACTCGCTTGAAAGTTTTAGCTTCAAGCTCACCGCTGTACAAGCGATACACCAAGGTCCCGAAAAACATCGTGGCAAAATGGAAAACTAGGCCCAGATGCGCAGGTTTATCTAAAACAAAACGAGTTACGATTGGATTGATAACCGCCAAGATCAGCAGTCCGATAACAATCGGAAGAGTTCGCTTGTATAATTTAAGAAAGACAAGGATCGTAACGGCCTAATAAAAAATCATCTCGTACCCAAGACTCCAATAAAGGCCGATCGCGAGATCGAATCCCAGAAACTTCGCTACCATGGTTAATTGCGCGAGGACTGAAGCCCAAAAATTGGCGACAAAGCCGCTTGGCAGCTGGAAGAGCCCCACGTGATTCAAAGCAATGGCGAGCCCCAGGCTCACTAAGAAAAGCGGATAAAGCCGGAAAACCCGGCTGATCCAGAATCTTTTAATTGAAAGAGTTTTTTCGATCGAAAACGGAATCACAAATCCGCTGCAGAGGAAAAAAGCGAGACTCCAAATTGGCCAATTTGAAAACCATATGTCTGAACTGCCTTAATTTGGCTGAACAAAGGACCACAAGCATGCTCGAAGAAAACAGCGAGAGCCGCAATCCCGCGAAGTGCATCTAAAAATTCTAAACGTGGTTTATCTTTCATCAAAATCCGTTTCGTCCAACTTGATGCATTCTGAAACCAAAAACCGTCAAAAGATTGCGGCCGAACCTCACTCCTGCTCTAACCCGAAAACATGCTTTTCGAGCTTCGCGATACGCTGTTTTTGCCGCTCTTGCGCCTCATGCAGAGCGGCCCACGCGTCGAGCACGAAACGGTTGCGGGCGTTTTGTTCTTCAATCACCGCAGTATTCCGATGAATCGCCGCTACGACCGACTCAAGCTGCGATTCGATTCTGTTGAAACGAGCGTCCATGTCTTTAAACCGCCCGTCGACCTGATTAAACTGACCATTGATCTCATTAAATCTTGCATTAATCTCATTGAACCTTGCATCAATCTCATTGAACCTTGCATTAATCTCATTAAACCTGGCGTCGACCTCATCAAATCTCGCATCGATCTTATTAAACTTAGCGTCGACCTCGTTAAACCTTGTGTCGATCCGGCTAAATTTTCCCTCAACCTCGGCGAATCTCGCTTCCATTTTCCGATCGAGCGCACGGATCTCGGCCCGCAATGATTCGGCCGTTTCGTCGAGCATTTTCCTCGTGAACGGAACATCATCGGCTTTTAAAAGTTCAGTTGTCATTTCCCTATCCTTTCGGATTTAGTGAAGTTACCAGGAAGTGGTCCAAGATTCAGCTTCTAACGCAGTAAATATCAGTGACACGGGTCGGCTTCCGGACAATTCGTCCGCGATAGATCTTGGACCACCAGCAATTTCGTCGTGCTTTAGACGCTGAACGTGCTCAGCAAGCTTGAACCACTGCCCCCAGAGAGTATTACTGGAATCATTTTGTGCTCCGTGTGTGGTAATGAAACGCAAGCTTAGCCAAGAGAAATGGGGCGATCAAGCCAGAATGCTGTATAGCAGCGGACCTCTGGCCTCAGGTTCAGCTCCCGCAGTCCACTTTCTGCCAGGAGTCGCCAACCGCTTCGATCAAGAAATCGAGCTGCTTGGCCTTCGCTTCAGCGCAGAAGTCCTCACTGCGCTTAAAATACGAGGCTTCGACATCTTGACCCGTTTGAATTCGATGGCGAACCAACCAGAATCGCATCGGCATATCCCAATCGGCTTCTCTTTGTGGGCCAATAATTCCAAGCCGGACATGGGCCTTTTCCGTCGCTCCCTGCATAAGGTCACCTAAGCTCTTGTCGAGCGGAAAGAGCCCTGGATGCTCCTTAAATGGTCGGCTCACATGCTCAGACATAGCACCGAAGAAAAACCGCTTCGGCTCGAAATACCGCGTGAAGGCCAAGAGAATGAGCAACAAAACTGAAACCGCCAAAGCCCCTGCACGCCCCCAAATGCCAGGCGTCGATCGCAAAACATATGCGAAAAGGCCAATCGGCACGCTGGCCAGCACGACCACCGCAAATCGGCCCTGAACGTTATTCACCGCAAAGAGCAGAGTAAAAATTTGAACAAGGAAAATAAGAGCGACAAAAACCGCCTGGGTCGCCAGGTCCTTTTCTCGCTTTAAGCGCGAAACACTCAGGGCCAGTCCCGCTAAACACAAGATCACCACAATTGAAAAAGCAACGGCGGGCAACTGCCACGTTTCCTTCATTTCTTTTGCGTAAATCGCAAGAATCTCGATGAAGGAATGCTTCACTGCCTGAAAATTTTGCGTGAGCATGACCCCCGCCCAGCGATTGGGCCATGGGAATGCCATTAAGAGCGACGTCGGCCAAAGGAAATAACGTACATATGAAGCTTCCCACTCGCGCTCGATCAAGTGCCGAAAGAAAACTCGACGCCGAATAAACAAGAGAACACAAGTTAAGATGAAGGCGACGTGGACCGGGTTACGTAGAGCGCGCGGTTCATCCCATCCAGGCTCACCATAAATCGGTCCTAAAGTTTTCATAATGCCGATGTGAATCACAGCCATCGAGATAAGTGCGAAAATGAGTTTTGCCCAATGCGGGGCCAATAGCTCTTTTAAAAACCCGAGAAGTTTGGAGCGTCGATTGATAAGTAGATAAGTTCCGGATGCTAAGATGAAGAGCGGAAAGTATTGATACTTTGTTGCAAATAAGACCCACGATGCCGCCACAAGAAGTGGTGCGTGCAGCAAGGCTCCTGAAAGAGCGATCCCGATCCATCCCACGATCGCCCACGACTCAATCATGAAGTTGACCCAATAAGGACCGAACCTTTCAAAGCCCACGATCCAAAAGAAACTGAAAACCGCGATTGCAAACGCCCGGTTCCAACCAAGCTTCGATTGCGCACAGAGAAGAAACCCGAAACTCGCCACGAAAAACGCAAAGAACGAAACCAGGCTGAGACTATGCGCCTGTAAACCAAAGAAAACGAGCGGGATTTGCGCAACGAACGCAAACATCGGCCCCCAAGTTTCAAAGAACAGAAGCTGCTGAATTGCCGGAACGGGATTTAGGTTCTTGAAACCTTCAAAAAGAACATAGGCATCGCGCGCACGGTCTGACTCATCCCAATTTGGGCTCTCGAATAAAGTGAATTCGGGCACCCAAAGCCGCCAAAAGAAAATGGCGATCAAAAGCAGAATGAGGACAAATACCCCGTTGCGAATCCACTCTTTCATCTGTTTCGCTCGTCACACCGATGCCATCACCGCTTGAATCACGTGTTTCACTTGTTCGTCCGTCATATCCGGGAACATCGGAAGGCTGATCACCGTTTGCGCGGCTTTTTCCGCCTCAGGACACTTAAACCGTTCTCGCAAGTGCACATAGACGGGTTGATGATGAAGCGGCGACGGATAGTGGATCGAAGTCGGAACTCCACGCTCTTTCATTCGGGCGGCGAACGCATCGCGCTCTTGAACGCGGACCGTATACTGTGCCCAAACAGAACCGCGATCGCCTTGGACCTGCGGAACCAGGCAACGCTCACCGAGCGCGCGGAAGGCTTCCGAATACTGAGCCGCAATCGCGTTCCGGCGCTCGATTTCCCAATCGTAGCGCTTAAGCTTCTCAATCAAAACCGCGCACTGGATGGTATCAAGGCGCCCGTTAATACCCAACGAAACGTGGTAATACCGCGACGCCTGGCCGTGCACGCGGATTTGCTCCATTTTCTTGAAGAGCGCCTCGTCGTTCGTGAAAACGGCTCCGCCATCTCCGTAGCATCCAAGAGGTTTGGCCGGGAAAAAGCTCGTCGCCGAAACAAGCGAGAGATTGCAGCTCTTTCTTCCCTTATAGGGAGCGCCGAAACTTTGAGCCGCATCTTCCACCACGGGAATGCCGTGCTTCTCGGCGATCGCGTTGATTTCATCGAAATCGGCCGGCTGGCCATAAAGCGAAACCGGCATAATGGCCTTCGTTTTCGAAGTGATGAGAGGCTCGATTGTTTTGGGATCAAGGTTGAACGTCACCGGATCGATGTCGCCGAAGACCGGAGTCGCTCCTAAGAGAGAAACGACTTCAGCCGTCGCAAAAAACGAAAACGGAGTCGTGATCACTTCGTCCCCAGGCCCGATTCCCAACGCCATGAGCGCCATGAGAAGGGCGTCGGTGCCGCTCGCGGCTGTCAGGCAATACTTCGCCCCGATGTACTTCCGAAGCGCCTCTTCGCATTCCTGAACCTCGGGTCCCAAAATAAACTGGCCGTGATTCAATACGGTTTGAATTCGCTTATTGATCTGTTCCTCGAGAGCCTTGTACTGCGGCCTGAGATCCAAAAACGGGACCGAGGTCATATCCGACTCCTTGGCACCGCCGCTACGGCGTTCATGATGGTGGATTCAGCCGTTTTCCCAGGGGCGAACACAGGTAGTCAATGATTTACGCTTTTGAAATCGCGATGCGAAGTGCTGGAGTTCCGGTTGGAACTGAACATGCAAGAGGGCGATTGGGATCACCCAGACCGGCTTAAAAAAGACTTCAGACCTCCCTCGTCCGAAGGAGGTCCGAATGTCGAACAAACCTATATGCCACTATAGGAAGGTTCGGCGTTTTTTGCGGCTCGCTCGACGGATTCTTGGGCTAGTTTTTCTGTCGAGTCTGGGCGATCTCCTTCGTTAACGCGCTGAGTATATAGTTCGACCTGTCCGTCCACTTTCCCCATGGACGCCCACTAAAATCGGGTTAAGCTTTTCTACGTATCGCAACGGAGAGTCAGCACCATGACGTTCATCCTGAAGCAGATCTTTGCCTTTATAAATCTCCTCAACTCCGAAACGGGAACCAATCAAATCGCGACCGGCATCGCTTGCGGCCTGATCCTGGGTTTTGCCCCGGTTTTCTCGCTGCAGACGATCCTTGTGATCTTTCTTTTGTTCTTCTTCCGCATCCAAATCGGCGCGGCGATGGTGAGCGCGTTCTTCTTTAAGTTCGTCGCATGGATTCTCGACCCGATTCACAACTGGGTCGGCATGAAGATACTCGAAATGGAGTCCCTGAGACCGCTCTTCACCGAGCTCTACAACATGCCCCTCGTTCCGCTCACACGCTTCTATAACAGCATCGTCATGGGCTCCGGAGTCGTTTCAATCGTTCTTGCGATCCCGATGTTCTTTGTGGCGCGCGCTCTTGTCGAAAAGTACCGCGATAAGGTCTACCGCCGTTACAAAGAATCAAAGTTCTTCAAGGCTCTTTCGGCCACGAAGTTCTACAAGTGGTACGCGAAGTATCAAGAACTCTACGGATGATTCAGGCGCGAAAGGATTCACGCATATGAAAGAGAAAATGAAAAGGAAAGGCCCGATCCGCTGGGAAGCCGTCGTTCCTTTCACCATCTTTGTCGCTCTCGTCTGGGCGTACTTCTTTTTCTTCTTCGATATGCACGCCCGCCGCGCGATGGAATACATCGGCACCCATATCAACGGCGCCGAAGTGAACATCACGAAGGTCCGAACCAGCTTTTGGAACGCCTCGCTTAATATCCAAAGGATCCAAATCACCGATCCAAACGAACCCCATAAAAACAGAATCGAAATCGGCGAAATCCGCTGGAAAATGCTCTGGGACGCTCTCCTTCGCGGCAAAATCGCGATTGACGAAGCCTCGGTCCTCGGTGTCGCAATCGGCAGTCCCCGCGCGCGCCCCGGCTACGTGATTCCGCCACCGCCGCCAAGTGAAGAACCGGGTGCAATTGAAAAGATCAAGGCGCAGGCTCTCGCCAAAGCACAGGAGGAGTTTTCCAAAAACGTTTTAGGAGATCTTGCCGCGATCCTCGGCGGAGTCGACCCGACCGAGCAGCTTAAAAACATCGAAGCGGAACTTAAGTCCTCCGCTCAGGTGAAGGCTCTGCAAGAGGAACTCGCCAAGAAAGAGCAAGAATGGCGCGAGCGCCTGAACCGCCTTCCGCAACAAAAGGATCTTCAAGCCCTCGAAACGAGACTTAAATCCGTCAAACTCGATCGCTTTAATAATCCCGCCGAAGTTCAACAGTCGCTGAAGGAACTCGATTCCATCTTCAAAGAGGTCGACTCGAAGATCAAAGAAGTGGACGCGACTCGTAATGCGCTCGGAACTGATATCGGAACCTACCAGAATACACTGAAAGAACTTGAGGCCATGATCCAGCAGGACATCAAAGATCTCGAAAGCCGCCTCAAGCTCCCGAAGCTCGATATGCAATCGCTTTCGCGATCGATCTTCGGCCCGATGTTCCTTGGTAAAGTGAAGGAGGCCGAGCATTACCTCAATAAAGCTCGCGAATACATGCCGCCCAAGAAGTCTCCTGAGGAAAAAGCGGCCTTCAAGCCGCCGACTCCCCACGAGCGAGCCCAAGGGCGCAACTACAAATTCGGCCGTCCGCGCGCCTACCCGCTTTTCTGGTTGAGGGAAGCGAAAATCAGTTCCAAAGCCATGCCGGGCGCCGACTGGTCCGGAAATCTCGAGGGCGTTCTTCAAGACCTCACGGATGATCCGCCGATTCTCGGACGCCCGACCGTTCTCACGTTCAAAGGCGACTTCCCCAAACAAGAGGTCATGGGCGTTGACGGCCGCATCACGATCGATCACGTGACAGAAAAGCCCGTTGAAAAGGCTGAAATCAAAGTCGCAAGTTACCCGCTTCTTGACCGGATTCTCGTCGACTCGCCGGACGTGAAGGTTCTTATTGCAAACGCGATCGGTTCGCTGAACTTCACGGCTGAACTGAGCGGCGAGGGCCTTAAAATCGCGACAGCGAACGTCTTTCAGCGCGCTCAAATCAAAGAGGGCTCGGGAGAAGGTTCGCCGGCCAGCTTCCTCGTCTCCGAAGCCAAGGAGCCGGT
>CALBDW010000126.1 GCA_937927435.1 uncultured Bdellovibrionales bacterium | reverse complement strand
GATACAAACATCTTAACAAAAGTCCTGACTGCCCCCGTTAATGATGGAGACCCATTGGATCTCTATTCAAGTTCTTCTGTCAGGAAAGCGTTTAAGGTTTCGAAACATTGATACTGACGGTCCATTTATAGATGGGCTTTGCAAAGTCGTTTGCTCGCTCTCCGTCTTGATTGAGTTCTTTGGAACCCATAGAACCGTCCATCCTTTAGAACGCGAGTTGAATTGCCTAGAGTCAGGCGCAACACGAAGGAAGGAATTATCCGAAGCATTAGGGTATAGTCGGCTTTTGCTGAACCGAAACCTCAAGCTGCTGCTGACCGTTAGATTTGGCGTGCTTAGGCACTTGTGGTATGCTTCGGGGCTCGGCAGTCAAGCCTGTCAGAGCAAGAAGGTTGGATTGTGGAACTCTGGATTTGGATTGGGGCCGCCTCCGTCACGATTGGCGGCATCATCATTTACGTGGCAATCATGATCTTTTTCCCCGAGTGGGTGGGAATCACCGGGAAGACGGCTCTCGACACCCAGAGATCTCACCGAAGCGGGGAAGTGGAAAAGGATGAGGAGTTTCTAGTCCGGCTTCAGGGGAATGGTCAGCTCGAATCTAACGCGTCCTCAGAATCCGATAAGGGCTGAGAAGAAGTAGGTTTCAGTCCTTAAACCGAGCGTTTTCCCGCCGAGCGTTTCCATCGATTTCGACGAATATTCCGAGAGCCGGGCCGCGAGTTGAACACCGAATCGCTCGGTGAATTCAATTTCGACACCAGCCTCGCCGTAATAGCCCGCGCTCATCATCGTGTCTTTTGATTTGTATTCTGAACCTTGCGAGGCGAGATCGCTTGTCCTTGTGTATGAAATTTCATGATAGCCGCCGAGCCCTCCACCGCCGATGTACGGTCGGAACCAATAGTCTTCGAAAACCTTCAGTTTTACGCCGAGGCCGATATCGATCAAGGTGGCCCGGAACGGAAGGCCGTTGGCGGTATAGGTCGTGCCGTTTTTCTCGTACTGGTAATTGGCTTCGCCGTTAGCCGACATGTGGTTGATCGAGAGTACGAGGTGAAGGTTCATGAATTGAAACGGCCGTTCGATGGCTGCAGCGACATACATACCTCGGTCGAATTTGATGTCGGACGAACTCGGCGAGGTCGTGACGAAGTCGACGAAACCGACACCCGCCGAACCTTTCATGCCTTTGCTCCCGAGGGGGATGGAGGGCATTTTTTGGGCCAAAGCCGGCGCGCTTAATAAAAGAAGGGCGAGGGTTATGATGCCTGCATGAATTCTCATGTCCGCTCCTATCAAGGCCTAACTCGCTTATTTTCCTCGGAAATGCGTGTCATAACGAGGCCAGATCGTCGGTTCTGGCCGATAGGACGGTGAAATCGCTTGGCTTTTCACCATCGGACTTGACTAGAACGCCTGAAAACGCGAAACAGAGATCCTCTGTCTATAGCCGGAACGGAGAGGTGGCCGAGTGGCTGAAGGCGCACGACTCGAAATCGTGTAACGGCTAATACCCGTTCGAGAGTTCGAATCTCTCCCTCTCCGCCAATACCATTCCGATCTCAGAAATCGAATATCGGAGATATCAGGTTCAGGTCGGTCATTTTTCCCGCCAGAAACAGGGTATTCAGGTATCGCAGTCGATAGAATTCGGTTTTTTTACTCCATAACTCGGCGTTTGATTGAGTAGAGCCTTGTGGCATTTTCTTTGCGATTTTGTTAATGGAGGCGCATGCGGCCGACATCACAACCTATGCATTCAATGAAGATTCGCGATCTCCAGTTGCAAGTACGCTTAGGCTGCTCCGCCGAGGAACGGTCGGTGCCCCAAGAAGTGAGAGTGAGTATTGATTTTCGCTTCTTTGACGAGCCTAAAGGTGCACTTTCCGACGATTTAAAGGACACGATCTGCTATGCGAGGGTTTGCGAGGCGCTAAGACATCAAGTCGAGGGACGAGAATATCGCCTTGTCGAGAAACTGGCCGCGGATTTCTACGGTGTTGTGAAGTTGTTGGTCGAAGGACGAGCCGAAGTTTCGTTAACGGTTCATAAGGTCAGGCCTCCTATTGAGGGTTTATTGGGTGGGGTGCAGTACCGAATCGGGGATTTCGCGTGAAGTGCTTTATCGGACTTGGTTCCAATCTTGGGGATCGCCGAGAAAACCTTGAAAGAGCCGCGAAAGCATTGGTGGCTATCTCACAAAACCGGTTTATTCGCGTTTCACCCATTTACGAGACGCCGGCCCTCGTCCCCGATGGGGCGCCCGAGGAGTGGCGTCGTCCTTACTTTAACGCCGCGGCTGAAATTGATTGGTCCGGTTCCGCGATCGATCTTCTTAGGAAGTTGAAAGACATCGAAAGGGAGCTGGGACGGAGCGAGGCGCCGCGATGGGCGCCCAGGCCGATTGATCTGGATCTGCTTCTGTTCGGAGATGAAATCCTCCAGGAGCAAGTTCGCGTGCCGCACCCAGAGATTCTCCGTCGCTCTTTCGTGTTGGATCCGTTAAAGGACCTTTGTCCTCTCTTGCGCATTCCTGGGGCGAGAGAGGCGGCGGTCATCGAAGCCCGGAAGCTGAACACCCACGCCCCTTGGGTCATGGCCATCGTAAATCTTACGCCCGACTCATTTTCTGACGGCGGAGAGCTGCAAACCCTTCAGGCGGTTGAAGAGAAGATGGACCTCATTGAACAGTCCGGGGCGCAGGCGATCGACATTGGCGCGGAATCGACGAGACCCAATGCTCAAAGTATCACTCCCCAAGAAGAGCGTCACCGCTTGGAGCCGGTCTTGGAGCTCCTGCGGGAAAAGCGGCGCGGCGTTTATTTCAAACCTTGGCTGAGTGTCGATACCAGAAATGCGGAAACAGCCGCGCTCGCGTTGAGCTATGGTGCCGACTGTATCAACGATGTCAGCGGCCTCCAAGATCCCAGGATGCTGGACTTATTGGCGAGCAGTTCCTGCGATTATGTTTTAATGCATAGTCTTTCGGTTCCAGTAAATCCCAAAGACACGCTTCCTCCTGATTGCGATCCCGTGAGCGAGTTGAAAGGCTGGCTAAATGCGAAGCTAGAACTTTTGGATTCGAAAAAAATTGATCTCGGCAGGATCATATTTGATCCAGGAATAGGTTTCGGAAAAACGGCAGCTCAGTCCGTTTCCGTATTACAACGAATGCACGAGTTCGCCGAATTTCCAGTGAGGATTTTAGTCGGCCACTCTAGGAAGTCGTTCTTGAAGTCGTTCGGACTGGAGAAACGCTCAGCGCGGGACGCCTCCACCCTTGCGTTATCTCTTGAGCTCGCCCGCAAGGGAGTCGACATTCTGCGAGTCCACGATTTCGAATCACACGTTGCTGCGTTCAAGGTCGAAATGGAGCTGAAGCAATGAAAAGGGCGTCGATGCTGACCGTCCATCCCGTGAATACTCGAATTTTTCGTGAAGGCGAAAGCTTGCTGAATTTCGTCGTCGAGCACGTCGACTCGGACCTTATTAAGGAATCGATGATCGTGGCAGTGACCTCGAAGATCGTCAGTCTTTCCGAGGGACGATTGGTCGACAAGGCGACGATTTCAAAACAGAATTTGATTGAAAAAGAGGCGGATCATAACTTGGGTGAAGTTGCATATGGTTGTTTTCTCACCGTCAAGCACGGCTTATTCATTCCATCCGCCGGCATCGACGAGTCAAACTCCGAAAGTGATCAATACATCCTTTACCCGGAAGATCCGTTTGCAAGCGCTAAGCGGCTGTGGGAGGGCTTAAGAGAGCGTTGGGGCCTCAAGAAGTTGGGAGTGATTTTGACAGACTCCCATACGACACCGCTGCGAAAAGGTGTAATGGGAATTTCACTGGCCCATTGGGGTTTCGTTGGTCTGAAAGACATGATCGGCTCAAGCGATCTTTTCGGGCGCAAGTTGAAAATGACAAGGGTCAACATCGCCGACGGTCTGGCGGCGGCCGCCACGCTCATGATGGGTGAGGCGAACGAATGCAGGCCTTTAGCGATCCTGGAGTATGGCGACGTAGAGTTTACAGAAAATACAAACCCGGAAGAACTCAAAATGCCGATAGAAGAAGATTTGTACTATCCCTTTTTTAAAGGCCGCCTCTCTCACGAGTGAGCTTTTAGGTATCGATTTGTCGCCATCATGCGAATGTTTCGTCTCGCATTGATTGAAGGTGTGTGAAGAATACGCAAGTCCATTAAGTAAACATCCCCGGCCCGCCCGGACAGCTCAACAATTTGGATGGGTGTTCCCTCAACCAATTGGGGCTCCAAATATTTTTCAGGTCTCAAAAAGAAGTCGGACCGTCTCCGAAGAATCTCGTGGGCGCTGCAATTGTGAGAGATGTAGTGGAGTTTATGGGATCCGGCTAAAGCCAATGTGGCTCCACCCTGCGGTTGCACGTCGTCGATCAGAATAAAAGCCTGGATTCCAGGAATTTCATTAGCTTTCGGTGGCGTCAAATCTAAGTGCCAATTCAGAGGATTCAGTGACCAATCCATTTTATGAGGAAAAGAGATTAGAATTTGCGCGTGCGGTTGTGATGGTTTCAGGTCGGCACCCGCGAGAGCATTCATTGCGGAAAGTAAGCGATCGGAAAATAGTCGGTCGACACTTTCTAACGGACCAACCATATGTCCAAGGCGGACGGTTTGCTGGAATGCCGGAAGGCCTTGGATTTTCGAGGAGACGGCTTTTCCATTCGCCCTCAGATTTAATCTGGATAGCTCCGATGATATGGAGGAGCGTGCGGCTCGCACGGCGTTTTGAGGAAGAAATCCGCGTAAAGCGAGAATGCCCAACTCGGAAAATCTGATAGTACACCCCCATGCGCCTACGTGTGGAATCCGAGAGAGCGGCGAATGTTTTATTGAGGCGTTCCTCAGTATACTGTGGCTTGGCTGTTTTAAACAGACAAAGATGGGATGGCCCGGAGACCGCTGTAATCGCCATGATTTAGGAGATTCAAAGCACGAGGAGCGGCGGGGTGCTCTACCCCGGTGATGTCCTGGCTAGGGTCATCGGGGAATGTAATAATTTCCACCGGCTGGCATATTTTCATGGCCTACATCTGAAACCTGTCTAATGCTTGACCATAAATAGGCCTTATGAGATCAAAAACGCATATGACGCAGGGGGTCATATGCGTTTCCTGGCTCTGATTTTCTTGAGCTCGCTCGTTCTTGGCGGATCCCTTTCTCACGCAGCCACGAGCCGAGATGTTGATTTGAAACTTAAACTTACGGCAATTCGTTCAGCGTGCAATAGCGCGACTGACGCGCGATCGAAAGCAGTCTGCTTTCTTTGGGGTACCGTACACCTCAGTGAAGGCCTCATTTATCCGGAAATTGCTCGATGGATTTGTTGGGGCGCGGAGAACTGGGATTTTCAGGTCCGTTGTTATCAGCACGTAACGGCGGTGATCGAGAAAGTTGACGAGCGTCTGATCCCGATCAAAGCAGCGTGCAGCGCCATGTCGGATAAACGATCGCAAGCGCTCTGTTATCGTGAAGAGTTCGGGCAACTCAATGATTCCAACGCTTTCAATGAGGTAAAAGGCAAGCGGGGACTTAGGAGATTCAGAGGGGTCTCCATGGGCTGCGAGGCTCTCGAGCGTACCCATGAGAAAGTGAAGTGTTACAACATCGCTTATCGAGGTCACCTCGAAGGGTGGTCGCGCGAAAGAATCGCAAATAAAATGTGTTCGGTCGGCGATTCGCGTTTATACTCGGCTCTGTGCTACCGATACATGTTAAGGCAGTAAAGCCGGGGACGCGTCGGAACTTGAAGGGCTCGCTGAAGACGACAGCGGCCCTTTTTTATTTGTTGGCTGTATATGGGAAACGCTTTGATGTCGGTGGCTTCTTCTCGAGGAAGAAGACATCGAACTCGCGTTACCTTTCCTGAAGGCCTTTTCTCCTCTGAGTGGTTGTCTGGGCGAACTCCCGCAAATTCTCCTCAATCGCGAAAAGTCGCTTTTCGGTAACCGTTCTCATCGATTTGGTGTTTTCAAAGAATTTGAGAGCAACTGGATGAATAGCCTCGAGTTCGGTGGCAATCGCGTCGATACGGTCGATCAGAAGCGGTCGCAATGAGCGGCTTGTTCTTGATGGTGGAACTTCGTCGCGAGAGAAAAGCAGGCGAGCCGTTAAGCCCACGACGTTCGGATCCTGTTGATCTGCGCGAAAGAAGCGTCGAATGATTCCAGGTTTCGCGATCTCTACCTCGATTCGAACCATCCCTCCTTCCGTGATTTCAACAACGTTGTGTTTAAAGGCGAGAGATTCGATTTCGTGCCGTAATAGCGCGAGCGTTTCAAGACCCGACTCTACAAACTCCTTGAATCGTTCTCCATGCGCGCGAAGTTGATCGCGGGCTTCCTTATCTGAAGGATTTCGCCTCAGAGTCCGCAAAAGAAGAGCGGCGCTTTGCCGATGAGCCAAAATTTCATCAAGAGAGAAAAACTGGTTGTACTCGCTTATGCTTCCAGGCAGATTCCCACGCGGGGTTTTAAAGCCGACGAGAATCGTAGAAAAAAGTCGCTCGTAAAGACCGTCGGACATATCGGCACGCGCGTGTGTGTAAGCATGGCGTAGCTCATGAGCCATTATCGCAGACGTCTTGCGGCCGACGATCGTTTCCTTGTCCACAAATAGAACTTTGATAGCAGTGTCGTACCCTCCTAGGGTGTCACGAGCCCAGAGCTGAGGAGCCACGGCGACTCTAATGCCCCGGCCACTTAAGCTATCCGCAAGCTTTGAAAGCGGATGCAATCCCCCGGGCAAGATCTCGACCGCAGACTCAACCTCACCTTCTAATTCGATCGATCGGCCTTTTAGGCCCGATCGCTTTAACGTCTTCTGCAGATCGGCCATGAGTTCTAGTTCGTGGGCTTTGGCGCTGTCTTTCCCGATTAGGCCATAGGTGGACATGAGCCAGTTGCTGTGAAGCTGGTCTGCGATCGAAACGAGCGCGGCGTCCAAGGGATCTTTGAAGATATCGGAGCAGGCAAGCACCGCTAATCCTGTCGAAGGAGTAAACATTAGTGCCGAAAATAAGCCCGCCAAAACCGTTCGTTGCGCCGTAACCATGCGATCATCCTCCGGGCCAGCGGAAATGCAATTGGCGGGCAACAGGAGATCAATAAGAAGAGGCCTGGAGAAACTCCCAGCCGGTAGCGCAGTCAAGGGGCTTATGGTACGTCGAAAACACCGGTGAGCGTGCAGGTAACATCTTTCTCGCCAAAAACCTCTTCGGCGGCGCAGTTGTCGTTATCTATCGCGCGCTAGAACCCATAGACTTCTTTCACGTTCGTATCTCTTGGCTCGGGGAATCGGCGCGAGCGAAAGTCCCGGGAGATAGATGGCTGCATATCCTGGCCGACGAGAATCTGGCTTGGGGCGAAACTGGATCCGCAATGACCGTGTGATCACGGCGTATTGGTAAGTGCCGTCGGTGACCGCGCCCGTTTTATTGAGACGCGCGATGGAGTTTTCGTCCATCAAATCGATTTGATATTCGGCGTACTTGCCTGCTTGGAGGTCTTTTGCAAGCGTTTCCGCAGCGTCTTTAAATATTAAGAGGAACTTTCGGAGAATTTTCCTCTGCATTGTATATAACAGTGTTCGAAAAAGCGGACCCGTTCGGGGGCAGATTTTCACATAGTTCAATGCGTCTGATTAAGTACGTTAAAGACAACGGTCTGCCAAAACCTATTGTCGCGCTCTGTAGGTGCACCTGGCTACCTTGGGGCCCATTAACGGAATTCAGCTTAACTTGGGTCGTCGGAGTGCGTCGCTGTCATCGCTACATGATGCTAATAAACCAAAAGTCGCGACGGTTACGGCTACGACCCTGACGAGCCCCTTACGAGAAAGTAGCGTTCTTCGAAGAGTTTTCGATACTTCTATAAAATCAGTTCTTCCATGATCATATCGAGGGTGATTTTCAGTAAACGAATTTAATTCATGCTATAAAGTTATTTTGCTGTTTTACAGTGCGCAGTTGTTCGCAGTGTGAGCAAGGATCGTCATGGCGAGTGATCGATGTGTTTAAAATGAAAAAGGGCTGCTCCATAGAAGCAGCCCTCTAAGTTTTAACATCGATATTTTTGAAAGGCTGTTTTATTTGACCGGGATAAAGCCTTTTCCCGGTTCATATTTATATTTACCCGGCGGCATGTGGTAGATCAGGAATGCGCACAACTGATTGAGTCCACTGGGCCGCTTGTCGAGTTTTGGATAAAAGTCCTTTTCAAGCTCTACTGACGATTTTTCTGGACCGTCGGTCGCCGTAAAGTAAGCGATGACCCCTTGGGGATAAAACGTGTTTAAAAACCAGGTCTGCTCCTGCTTCATGTTGATATGCATGCCGGTCATAACTTGATAGAAGGTCTTGCCTTGATAGGGGCCAATCGCGTCGCGAAGGTCATCCCAATCCAGATAGACGTTCGGACGGAACCCGTAGAGCGACGAGGCAATCTGATTGATGCCGCTCATGCGAGACGAGCACGCAGGCTTGTCAACTAACCACAAATTTTGCGTTTTGCGATCGTATATCATGGCGCCCGCCTGAAACGCGTAACCTTCCGGAGTTTGGTCGTCGCCAAAGTATTCAACGATTACTTCGTTGTCGGGCATCTGAATTTTTTCGGACTCTTTATAGGTTTGGAATCGCTGCGTTTGCAGCTGGTAGTCCGGATTGTCCTGGTCCGCGTAGCCTGCGGTAAGGGCACCGAGAATGAGCACTTGGCCGCTGCGCCAGTATTCGAGGTGCTCGCGCAGATTATCGTAATATTGATACGTCACGAGTCGCGGCAGATAGACGTTGGCGTAAAGCTTGAGAAGCCCCGTCGTGCTACCGATTCCCATGATTCGGTTGTGAATCAGGGTCAAAGCGTTCTTCAATTCATACTGGATTTCGTTCCGAAGAATCGCCATTTGATCGAGAAGTTTCTTGTGCTTGTCCGGGTCGATCGGCTGACCGTCTTTCATATTCGCTGTCAGAGCGTCGTTATATGCGGCGATCGACTCAAGGTACTCCTTCGCGGCTATGATCAGTTTATTTAACTCATCGCTCCGGATGTCGTAGGTGCTTTTCTGGATCTCGGTGGCGATGCTCATAAGTTCGTTAATGATGATGTCGAGGCGAGCATTAAGTTGCTTGAGTTCGTCGAGAGCTTTTCGTGAATCCGATTTCCACCCCAATTCGGTCAAAAGGGCTGCGAACGCTTCGCCGGTCATTTTCGATAAAATACCGCTCGCGATCTAGTCAGCGAGCCATTCGGGGATTCCTCCGGCCTGAAGTTTAGGCGGGCGGTCTGTATCGATTTGGTAGGTCACGTTCAGGCTTTCGCCTTTTTCGATCGCAGATACCACATTGCGCGCGAAGTCGTCGATAGAAGCGGCGGCTCGCGCGTGAGCGGCGAGCGACTTCATGCTTACAAGCTTTTGATAAGGATTATTGAGTGAAGAGCCGATGTCCGCTGTTTCCGGAATGCCAAGAAAATTTTTGATTTGATTTGTGAGGTCGTCGAGGTCGGCATTCGGTCGACGATCGGCGGCTTCGGCCAAGATCGTGGTAACCACGTTTATGGCGACCGGTTTTCTTTCAAAGTCATATGAAGAGGGAATGACGGCCGCGAGTTTTCCAGACACGGGGCCTGCGCCGTCCTTTCCCCCGCGGACCTCGATGCGGAGACCATCGGCGGGCATGTTCGGCGCTCTCGCGATGAAAACACCGTGTTTGTCTGTCAATGCGACCTCAGTGGAAACGGGATTACCCTGACGATCGACGATCTGGACGTTGGCGCCGGCGATCGGTCCATCGAGAATCGCTTTTCCGATGACAAAGGCGCCCTCGTTTTCGGCGATAAGGGCGACTTTCGCCGTTACGGGCTCTTCCTTGTCTTTGCGTCCGATGCAAGTGATTGAAGATGCGCCTTGCTTGCCGTTGCGGACTTCTACCCAGCTGTCGGCTTTGACGGGTAGGTAACAGCTGGGTGCGCTAAACTTCGCATCTTTAATAGAGACGCGCAGTTGGTAGTTGCGGTCAGGTTTTTTCAGTTGAACGCAGTGCCAGCTTTTTCGTCTTCGTGGCTTGAAACGACTCGAATGGGTAGATGGCTCAATTCTTCTTTTAAGCGCCACTTGAGCTCGTAATCGGAAAAGTTTCCGAGACAGAAACGGTGAATCTGAGAATTTGTTTGCGCGAAAGAAGATGCGCCGATGATTCCGATCGAAATGGCAAAGGAAAGTCGCAAGAATTTCACAGAGAACCCCCGCTTTATATCTCACTTGGGAATACCAAACTTAGCCGCCTCTTCGCGATCGAGATGGCCGTCCCCGTTACTGTCTGCATCTGAAAAGTGGCGGTCAAAGCTGCGCATGTATTCGATGATGGAAATCCGGTCATCTCCGTCGGAATCGAGTTCCTCAAAGCGCTTTTTATTTGGACCGAGTTCAATGCGGCTGAGATAACCGTTGCCGTCCTTATCGAGTTTCCCGAAGGAACGCGCGTAGGCGGCTTCGGCTTCTTCTCTGTTGAGGCGGCCGTCGCCGTCGAAGTCATGGTCTGCGAATGTCAGTTCCTTTGAGGCTGCAGATTTTTTGTTTCGAGTCGGAGCCATCTTGAAGTGGGCGCACGCCTCGACAAGTGCGGCTAAAGATAAAAGAACAAATAAATGAACTAAATTTTTTCCGTATTCCATAAGCGAATTTTAGCAGTTCGTAATGAGATGGGAAGGCACAGGCTTACGTCCTGCACCTTGGTCGGTCGTGATGCTCATTGTCTTTATTGGGATTGAGGACTTGGTGCGGTATGGTTTTATTGCGGAAGAGCCCTGCGTCGTTGTGCGATCGTCTCAAGCAACTCCCGCAGCGCGCTTTCGACCTCATTTAAGTCTCGCTCAGTAATGGCGCGTTTTTCTCCAAACGGCTTAATCGACTCGAAAATCTGATGCGCGGCCGGTTGGAGCGCTTCGAGCTCAGCAATCGTGGTGTCGATTCGTTCCAGAAGAAACGAGCGCATTGTGCTGGGCGTTTGATCCGCGGGGAGTTCGTTCCAAGATGCCGTAAACTTGGCAATAAGCCCAATGAGATTGTTGTCTTGATGATGCCTAGAGAACCAACGCTTGAAAAAGCCTTGTTCAACGACCTGAACCTCCACCTTTGAAAACGCTTGATTAGGAAAGTCGTTGACCTGGTAGTCGAAATTAGAAGAGTCGACTTCCTGCCTCAGGCTTCGGAGGGTCGTAAGGCCTGAATCGACGAAGAGTTTGATGCGCTCGCAATGGACTATCAACTTTTGAATCGTGGACTCGTCAGAAGGGTTTTTCATCAACTCTCGAACAAGCTGCATTGCGCTTTGTCTGTAGGCGAGAATCTCATCGAGAGAAAAGCGGGACTTATATGTCCCGCGCATCTCCGGCAATTGCTGACGCGGGGTCGCCTCACCGATCAAAAACGTTTGAAAGAGCCGCTCATATAAACCGTCTGTTTCGAAGCTCCTGAGGTCATTGTAAGCGTGCCGGGACTCATGGGTGAGGATATATCCGACCTTACCCGTAAAAACGGTTTCTAGATCGAGATAAACAGTTTTGGTTTTCGCGACATACCCGCCTAAGGTGCCACTTGCGATGATGCGGGGAGAGATCTTCAGTTTGATGCCTTGCCTGTTCAAGCCGGCTGCAATCTTCGCGAGACGATGAGTTCCGACGGGGAGTATTTCAAATTCGCCTTTTGAGACGCGAAAAGAGAGGCCTGTCGCCTCAAGAAGCATTTTAAATTCATTCAGGAGACTAAGTTCCCGGTTTAAGAAAACTGTTTGCTCGGTTTTTCCCTGTTTGTAGGCCCTTTCATTTTTAGCGAGCAGATCCGCAACGATCATGGCCCTGGTGACCAACTGTTCCGCAGGGGCGGGCTTGAATAAATCAGCACAGACCGGCGCTGCGGCTTTCGCGTGGGGAGTCAGCAAAACGACGAACATTAAACTTGTAAGCAACGTTCGATTGGCTTTCAGGATGAAGGGGTTAATCATAAGAAAACCTCGTCATTCCCGTTTTGCGCTGTGGGGGTTGTCTGGTTGTTGTGCGACATTCTTCTCGCTGCGATCGCGCGAGAGAGGCGGCCGAGGGCTTCATCGATATCCACGATTTGAGCTTCAGAGACGTGTTTTCCCGCCAACGATTGTGTGGCCTCGAAAAAGCTATGTGCGGGCTTTTGAAGTGCCTCAAGTTCGACGATCATTTGGCCGATTTTCGTACTTAAGAGAAGCCGCATATTATCAGGGGTTGGTACCGACGGAACTTCGGTCCTAAGGACGTCGAGCCGGGCGATGAGGCCGACGAGATTTTTGTCTTGTCGGCGTGTGGAAAATAGGTTCTTGAGAAGTCCGGCTTTCACGATCTCAACCTGAACTTTCGCGGTCTCCGCGCCAGGTACACCTCTGATGGTGAACGTGAAACGTGAATTCTGAACTTCGCTAAGGAGCACCTTCAGAGTTGCAAGACCAGAATTGACAAACATTCGAAGCTGCTCGCCATGAACGATGAGATTATTTTTTGCGAAATTATCTGAGGGCTGTCTCATCAGGTCTCGCAGAAGAAGGGCCGCGCTTAGCCGGTACGCTATGATTTCATCGAGCGAAAAATTTGTTTGATAGGGCCCCTCGATTTCCGGGAGCTTTTTGCTGGCGGTTTTGTCCGCGAAGAGATGGGTTTGAAAGAGCCGCTCGTAAGCGCCAGCCCTTTCATTCGCACGGAGGTCGTTATAAACGTGTCGGAGTTCGTGCGCGCCGACGACGCCGATGCGTCCGTGAATTATAGTTTCCAGATCGATGTAAAGGGTTCTGCTCAAGTCGCTTTCTTTAACGGAATATGCCGCCTGCATTCCCTCAGGTAAAAGATGGGGCGCATACATCAATCGGATGTTGTTCGAATTAAGGTGTGAGGCGACTTTCGCGAGGGAATGCGAGCCTTGAGGGAGTATTTCGAAGCCCTCTTCCCTGAATTCGACAGTCAGTCCCCGCGTGGCGAAAAGCCGCGTTAACTTTCCACCAGAAGCCGCCAGGTCACGCTCAAACTGACTTCGTCCGAGTAGTCCTTGTCTGTATGCGCGCTGGGTTATAACAAATTTTTCCTCAAGTGCCTTTGCTTCGGCCATGGCGATGACAACGGGGTGAGGCTTGAATAAATCAACACACGCCGACGCCGCCCAGGCCGAATTGGCGAACAGGAGCAAGGTGATTAGACTTACAAGCAACGTTCCGCGTCTACTCAGCATGTTGTACTCGATTCCTCATTGAAGAGTCTGTTCGGCGAGTTGCATGATCTTTCGCCTTTGCGCGATTGTCTCCGAAAGACGACGAAGGGCGCTTTCGGCAGCGGCAAGCCGCGCCGGAGACGCTTGCTCCATTGCTTTCGTAGCCTCAAAAAATTCATTTATGGACGGATGAAGCGCTTCGAGCTCCGCAATCGTTGTGTCGAGCTTTGACAGCAGAAGTTGTTGCATCGATTTCTTATTGAAGTCCGCGGGAAGCTCAGACTGTAGGACACTGACTTCCGCCTTTAAGCCCAATAGGCTCGCAGCAACGGTATCGTTGGCGAGCTCTTGGAGTAGGGCTCGCGAATGCGGGACGACGATTCCGACACCGACAACGTCCGTGCCTGCTTCTTGCGAGAGGGTGAATTTATGGTTTCCGGCTTCGACGATTTTCTTAAGTCCCGTAAGAATTGAGAGTCCGGAATCGGCGAATTGCTTTAGTCGTTCACCGTGTTTTTTAGCAAATTCCATCATTTGTTCGTCTAATGGGTTTCTTTGCAAATTACGAAGCGTAAGGACCGCGCTTTGCCGATGGGCTAAAATTTCGTCAAGCGTGAAATAAGCTTCGTAGAGACCTTTCATCCCCGGCAGTCGCTGATTCGGCATATCGAAGGCGATGAACTTGGTCTGGAACACACGTTCGTAACTTCCTTCGCTGAAATGACTGCGCATTTCGTTGTAGGCGTGGCGGATCTCATGTGGCATTGTGAGGTCGACTTTGCCGGTTGCGACGGTATTATAGTCAACAAAAAGAGTGCGGCTTGAAACATCGAACGCGCCCCAGGCGCCTTTCGCCCAAAGGTCGATGGAAATGACGACTCGCACCCCCATTCGGTTCAGGCTCCTCGTCATTTTCGCCAACGGGTGCGTGCCTTCGGGCAGAATTTCAAAACCTTTCCAGCTTTCACGAACGGATAAGCCGGCTTCGTCCAGCAGGTTTTGGAACTTTCTGTTAAGGACTTCTTTTGTCGCTAAGTAAGTGAAATGGTCGGTGAACTTCGACGACCGTTCATTTTGGATGATGTCTTTAATGGTCGACTTAACACGGGCCTCTAACGACTGCTTCTGGGACGGTTTGAAGAGGTCGACGCAAGCGGGCGCCGCGGCGGCTGTCGAAGAATTTAACAATGCTGACAAAAGTAGGCCCGCAAAGGCCCATTGTTTTGCAGTAAACACGGGTCAGTCCTCCGGCTCGGGGGAAATGCAAGAAGGGTGCGCGGTGCTATGAGAAAGACGGATGAGATAATCGCGGGTTAGAGTATAATTCAGTTAGATCCGAGGATTCTCAGAGTTAAAAGGCATCCGACGTATTTTTCGGACAAATTCCATTGAGTGCCCACGGGGGCGGCAGAGCCAATGGCGCCTTAAACTCATCAGAGATCTAAAATTAAGGAGTAGGCGTCATCATGGTTCAGCAGCCGAGCAAAGCGCATTTGGAACAAGTCGTACAGTTTTGGAACTTAAACAGCGAGCTAAAGCTCCACCGACGTGTTGAGAATTTCATTTACTTTTCTTCCGTAGCTACGGGTGACGTCGTTGTGCGATTAACGGAACCGATCAGGCGAAAAAAAGCAGAGCTTTGTTCGGAGCTGGACTGGCAGCTATGGCTTTCGCGACAAGGAATTTCATGCGCCCATCCGTTTGAATCGGTCAATGGGCGCCTTGTTGAAGAGCTCGAAAGTAACGGCGTTATTTACTATGCATCTGTTTTTGAGCGGCTGAGCGGTACTCCTGTGCGTGGGTCTGAGCGCTTTACCCCGGAACTTATGAGATCGTGGGGGCGTTTGCTGGCGTCTTTGCACAATGCAACCGTAGATTATCAACCGAGTGAAGGTGTGCTGCCGCGATGGGGGTGGGCGGAGGACTTCGAGCGAACGATTGGCTCTCCTCAGCAGTTTGATGCCACAACTTCATCCGGGAAACAGATCCACGAAATCCATCAGTGGCTGTGCACTTTGCCCACCAATAAAGAGGTTTATGGACTTGTCCACACGGATCTCCACAGCGGTAATTTCTTGGTGAATTCGGACAACCGGCTTCAAATCTTTGACCTGGATGACAGTTGTTACCACTGGTTCGCTTACGATCTAGCCGTTCCGCTCTTCTATCTCCGTTTCGGCAACTTCGATCTGGAAATGGGGCTCGATTTGGAAGCTCTCGAAAGTTTCTATTTCGAAGGGTATCGCGAAGTCCGCGTCTTGGATGCGTCGTGGTTTAACAGAATAGAGGGGTTTATCCGCCTGCGAACACTCATTATGTCTATTTGGTGTTCTCGCCGTCTTAGGGACAAAGCGGTCAACGCGCATCTTGTGGATTGGTGCGAAAAGTACATGAGCTGGTGTGAAGGCGAGTTGAGGACGCCTATCGCCTTAAGTTAACCTGCCGCGACCGCCCCGGTTAAAGAGGGAGAGGCACTCGCTTTCGTAGGAACTCCTGCAGTTGAACCTTGATCACTTCGCGACAGTGTCTCCTATAGGCGGGTTTCAACATCATTTGCACCTTGAAGAGGGGTCCGCAGATCGCGTCATGGGCCACCTCTTCAAGGATGTCGATCCCTTCTTGAAGTTTGAAGAGAAGATGGTCACTTAAGAAGTCATAAGAGAGTCCCGGAGCCGAATGCGCTTCGAGCCATTCCGGGCTCATGGCTCCGTCGGTGATGGTCCGGCGCCGATTGGGTCTGGAAAGGCCAGTATCGGTCCATGGTCGCGCCGTACGCGGACGGGTGAAAGGCGCTGCTGTTTTGGTTTGGGCCGGTTCCGCCGCGACCCGTTCGGAGGTTATCTGTCTTTTCGACGTTGAGCCTTTCCGTCGTTTGTTGAGATCGCCGAGTCCTAGAGACATACAACCTCCATTTTAAATCGACGCTTCGATCATCGAATGACTTTGCTTAGACTCCCCTGCCGCTCGTGTTCTTTCACCAGCTGTCAGGACATGCCAGACTTCGCGCAGGAGGCCGCGGACTTCCTGAGCGGGAGCCGAAGCCGGAGCGTATTCGGGAATGGAAAGGCGCATGGCCATCGCTTCTTCTCCTTGCAAGCTTTCGCGAACCGCCGTGTTCGTGCAGTTTGGCAAATGTGTCCGGTACCAATCGAAAATTTCACGGCTCAATTTGCGGTTGGGACTGAGCCTGGTCGGTACATAAATATGCCTGAACCGCGACCTCATGTCGGATCTAAACTCCTCAAGCAGCGCTTGGAACGTTTTAAAGTTGCGGAAGTTGTTGATCTTGCATTCGAGAGGAGAAATCAGCACGTCGCTCGCGACGAGCGCGTTTGTGATCAAGCGGTTCCAGTTGGGCGAGCAATCCAAAAGAATGAGATCGAACTTATCTTTTAAGGGATTGACGACATATTCCTGAAGCCAGTACTCGCGCCGGTTTCGATGTAGAAGGCTTTGATCGAGAGCCACGATTTCCGGTGTTTCCGGAATAAAGGAGAGAGTGGGTATCTCGGTCGCCAACACGACCTCATCGAGTTTCGCATCTCCCGAGAACACATCCGCAAGACCTCGGAGTGAATCGAACTTCGCGAGCGCGTCCGCAAGCGAGGTCTCTGCGTCCGAAGAGTTTTCGAGATCGTCGGGGTTGAGCGCACTTGTGATGTCGCCTTGCATGTCCAACCCGACAACGCACGTGCGGATGCCATGAAGAGCCGCCATGCGGGCGATGTTCAGGGTCAGAGTCGATTTAAGAACTCCACCCTTCGTGACAAAGACGGCGAGTGCGATCGGTTGCACGGGTTTCTCAAGAAAACCAACGACTTCGCCGACAGACGGGAGTTCGCGAAGGCTCCAGGATTTGAGACGTCGGTTACTGCTTAAGCTTCGTGCAAACGGAGGTAGGCGCAGATCGTCAATTCCCGGATCGTCGGCGTTACGGCCAAAGATCTGAAGGGCCTTTTGCAGAGGAAAAAGCTCCATTCGTTAGACCTCAAATGCTGGTTAGAAGGTATTAGTTGAGCAAGATTTAGGCGCTTAAGCAATTTCTTACTGTGCTTAGAAGCCACAGCCTGAACCGCTAGCTGGTCGAAAGAAGGGGCTTATTCATCAATTGGTTTTCATGAGGCGTTTAAAAATAGCTTCGATTTAAAAAACAAAAAGCTGTCAGTTGACCGCCGTGGAAAAATTCGCGAATCCGGTAAACCGCGAGCCCATCAAAGGTCCTGAGGCTTTTTGCCGCGGATTGTTGCGTGGTCCTGCAAACGTGGGGGCTCGCGTCTTTTAGCAAAACGGCATGTGGAAGGGGATGCATATGTTTACAAAGTTCACAGGGATTCTGCTTGTCGCCGGCGTCTTCCTTGGCGCTGTCACGCAGGCCGAAGCT
The DNA here is from genome assembly GCA_937927435.1 of uncultured Bdellovibrionales bacterium. GTDB lineage: Bacteria > Bdellovibrionota > Bdellovibrionia > Bdellovibrionales > JAMPXM01 > CALBDW01. The sequence goes on along the minus strand of CALBDW010000126.1, from coordinate 922 downwards.
TCGCAATATGAGATCGGTCGCAAAGCCATTCAAAGCCTCACGGGTTGCTACCTTGTCGATTACAACTTCACCGAAACCAAGTCTTTGAAGCCTGGATATTCCCGTGACGAGCGCGTGTACGATGCGAACAATAACAAAACGGTGAAAGAGTGGGTCTACGCGGAAGAGGTCTCGCCGAACCGGATCCGTTTGCAGCACGTCCTCTTCCTGGTCGGTCTCGATGGAAAACTCATCGAAGGAACCGTTTTGAAACACCAAGTTGAAGAGTGGGAGTATGACTCCTCGTTCCTCTACGACTTTGTCGCGCCCGGCGTCTGGCATGTGAAGCACTTGGATGCTGGCTTGTGGACTCGTCGGATCACGGCATTGGACGACGGTCCTCGTTATCAGTGCGCCGGAAAATGGACCGAGACGGATCTGTATCCCGCTTGGTCGTGCGACAATAACTACGCTCCGATCCCGGGTCGCGAAACCCGCGACATGGGCCGCAAGGATTACAACACTCTTCTTCGCGCAACTCGCGTGGTTGCGTACGGCCACAGCTGGCTCGAACGTCAGAACAACATCAAAATTATTTACGATAACGGCGTGAAAACTCCGCTTGCGGAAGAAGTCGGAAGAATTTGGTACGTCCGCCTTCCTGATTCCGACTGCGCGCCGGCTCAAGAGTTCGCCGAGGTTCGCCGCGGATTCTGGGATCTTCTTCGCGAAATCTGGGACGAAGTTCTCAACGGAAAAGAGCCGTTCACGGAACAAACGCCCGCGGGCCAGCCGCCACGCTACGCGAAGGTTTGGGCAATCGAGGATGAATATCTCGGCTCCGACATGAGCAATCAGTCGATCCGCGAACGCGCGAAAGCCGAAGTCCTCAAAGTTATCGACGAGTACCGCTAATCACTGATCTTCCATCGCCTTTTATAGA
>CALBDW010000125.1 GCA_937927435.1 uncultured Bdellovibrionales bacterium | reverse complement strand
AACGGCAACGAGGCGGCTTATGGTGAAATGCGGGCGAAAGCCTATGACCTAGTCTGCAACGGGCATGAACTTGGCGGGGGAAGCGTACGGATCCACCGGCCCGACGTTCAAGAGGCCATGTTCCGAGCGTTGGGGCTCTCGATGGAAGAGGCGCGCGAAAAGTTCGGCTTCTTCATTGAGGCGCTTCAGTACGGCACGCCGCCACACGGTGGGATCGCATGGGGAGTGGACCGCTTGGTCATGATCCTCGCGAAGACCGACGCGATCCGCGACGTGATCGCCTTCCCGAAAACTGCAAAGGCGACGGACCTCATGGCGGAGGCACCGAGCCCGGCGTCGCGCGAACAGCTCATCGAATTGGGCATCCGCTTGGCGCCTTCAGTCGAAAAATCCGAGACTTAAGGAAATCCGGTCTCAGGTCTTGTTCAGTCTCATTCCGAGATGCCGAAGAGGTGGGTGGAGAAGCAGAATGCTTCTCCAGCGCGTTTGGGATTCCGACCTTCGTCAGAACCGGGAAGACGCGCGCACTACAGGAGGTAGTCATGGAAAAAATCAGTGGCATTGTCAAAGCGTCTCCGCGTTTGACGTCAGTTGATCTTAGCGAGGCGCCACCCGTGAGACCGGGGACTCCCGGTTTCGGCAGACCGCAAGCCGTTTCTTCCCTCGCCGAAAAGTCTGAACCCGCGTTCGGACGCGCTGTCGAGAGAGGTTCTCGGGCTCATTCCGAGATGATGGATTGGCGTACGAAAGACAGCCAGATGGCTGCAATCGCGACCGAGTTGAGCGATAAGTTTTTCATCAGAAACAAAAGCCAAGCGGGTCACGATATGAAGCATGACGAATTGTCCGACGTCGCTCCCATGGTTTCGCGTGAGGCTTCCAAGCCCGCCGGATTCAAAGCCGGAGACTTCAAGGTCGCCAGCGGTCGATATGATTATGAGGATTCGGGCGAATATGACGAGTTGACGACTCTTCAGCAGCCGGAAGGCCTGTTCCCGAAAGGAAGCTTCATCGACCGGATGGCGTGATTCAAACGGACAGCAGGTTTTCTAGCAGGAAGCCGCTGTCTTCGAGGGAGACAAGGCGATGGATTCCGCAGAGCCGGCGGCCTCCGTCCTCGCTTCGGCCGACCACTATAATCGCTTGGATGCTCAACTGTATTAATCGCCGGACGGTATGGAGGCTCCATTGAGGCGCTCCGATCTGAACCAGCATTTCGAGCCGGAGCAGGGCTTGTCTTGCGGAGTCGGCATGCAAGGTGCCCATGCAGCCGGTATGTCCTGTGGCGAAGGCCATTAAGAGGTCTTTGGCCTCGCCGCCGCGAATCTCACCCATGACGATTCGGTCAGGCCGCATGCGTAGAGCCTGGCGCACAAGTTCCGCTTGGTCGATTTCCCGCAAAACGCCGTTCGCATCCCGTCGGGTCAGAAGTTTGCCGCTGATGTCGTTCGGAACCGGGAGCTCGTCGACGTCTTCGATCAACAGCACACGTTCATTATCAACCAGAGTGGTGAGACAGGCTCCGAGAACAGACGTTTTCCCCGTTCCCGTTCCGCCGACAACGAGGATGTTCGCGCGTTCGTCGATTAACCGCCGAATTGTTTCAATCGCGGAAGGCGGAGCCCACCCGCGTTCGGCAAGGCGATCGAATGTCCAGGCCGTTTTCGGATGACGTCGGATGGAAATAACGGCGTGATGTTTGGATGCGGGAGGAAGGACGAGATGAACGCGGGATTCCCGCCAGTGGCCATCGCCGAACGGGCAGTCCAAGCTTGCGTGGATTCCCGCTTCGCGACCCAGGCGGGCGATGAAGTTCCGGTAGTTGAGATCGGAGAGAAAGATATCGTCGTGGCGGATTAGGCGTCCCGCTTTTTCAAACCAGATTGAGTTGGGACCGTTGACGATAATTTCGGTGATCTCGCGGTCGTGAAGAAGCGTCTCCAGAGGACCGGCACGGAAAAAATCGTCTTCAATTCGGTTCAGGACTTCAGGATTTACCTTCGAGCAAACGTGGTGGATGATTTCTCGTACGCGCTTACCTTCCTCCGCCTCTTCCGGAGAGGAAAGGGTCAGTGGATCCACCGGAGGAAGCCGGTCGATTTCGTTTTGGATGGTTCGCGCAAGATCCGAAAGACTTGTTGGCATCGCTCAGCCCTCGTCAATTCGTGCGAGTTCCGGAGTGACGAAGACAACAAGTTCCGTTTGATTGTCACGGTAACCGCGGCTGGAGAAAAGAGCTCCCAGCACCGGCAGGTTTGAGAGACCCGGCAGGCCTTGCGCCATTTCACCCCATTCTTTCTTGATCAATCCGGAAAGAACGATCGTTCGCGAGCTTGCGAGATCGAAATGCGACTCGATACGGTTGGTGAGGAAGCCCGGTATCCCTTCGACCGCGTTCGCGGTATCGACCATTGATACCTCTGTGATAATGCCGATGCTCATGCGTCCGGAGTGGTCGGCTTTGGGCCGGATCTTCAGGAGGATGCCGTACTTCTTCCAGACGACATCTTGGGTTTTCCTTCCGCCCGTTCGAATCGGGATCTCTCCGCCCGCGAGAAATTCGGCTTCTTTCCCGCTCCGGCAAAGGAGGGTGGGAGAGGCAAGCACTTTTCCGAATCCACGGTCTTCGAGAGCATGCAGGTCGAAGGGTAAAACAGCCGCCTCGCCGACTGCTTGGAATTCGGGCAGCAAACGGGCTTCGTAAGAACCGGGCCATTGCACACCGAGCTTGCGCATCAGGTTTTTGCGGAACTCCGCTACGATCAGCCGAACGCGAACGAGGGGCTCAAGTCCCAATGCCGACGGGTCCACACTTAGTTTGAAACCGAAGGGCCCCAAAACCCGTTGTACTCGTTTTTTGATTTCGGGACGGTCGGTCGCGACAGTGACTTCGGCATATGGACGGACTTTCAAAGCCAGTTCCGGCAAGAACGACGCGCGCAGAAGGGAACGAAAATAGTTTTCCGCTTCAACGGCAATTTCGTCGGGAACGGCGGCTTCGAACTCGAACGAGGCATTAGAGCCGGAAGCTGCCTGTCCCAACGCTTTCCAGTCTTCCCACCGGAGGAGGCGGCCTGTGACCCGGATGCGTGAGCCTTTTTGATCGTCCGGATCCATGACGACCTCTAACCCCCTTTTGTCGTTCAATTTCTCTTTCAGGCTTTCGTAAAGGCGACGGACCGGTTCTCGAACGACGAAAACGGAAAGTCTTTTGTCGCCGGCACGCAACTCGGCGAGGCCGAGTTTCTTCGCTGTGATTTTCACTTTGGCCCCGAGATCCGTCACTCGGACGATCGACCCGTTGGATACGGAAACGCTTGCGGAGTTGGGGACTTTCCACTCGCCCCAGCGCCCGATTGAAAGAACAAGCGTTTCGGCGGCGGAAGCCTTTTGGCTGAAAAGAAAAAACGCAAAAAGGGTGATTGAAATCGCCCGCATTTCTGACCTCGCATCGGCGAGAGCTGCAAAGCGGGCGCTGTCCTCAGAGCGCAATAGATTGAAGGTGAGTGTGCCCGGCGTCCGTAGGCCGGATGCCCGTTAATTCAAGTTTTAAAAACTGGCTCACAATCGTGGAGATAAACCGATAACGTTCAAAAAGCGGGGTCATATCCGCTATTTAGATCCGCCACCATGGAAGTGGGCCAGTTTACAAGTTTTACGCCGAAAGGGCGAGATCGAACGAAACCCGGATGGTTGAATCTTTGGAGACGAGATCGAGTTTTGATCCGTGAAGTTTCAAAAGGGCCTGACAAATGCTGAGTCCAAGCCCCGTTCCAACCGAGTGATTGAGGGCGTTTTCGTTTAAAGTGAAAGGCTTCAGCAGTCGTTCGATCTGCCGTTCGTCGATCGGACCTCCGCGATTGACGATTGAAACTCTGTAACGGCCCCCTTGGACTTCTCCTTTCACCTCGACCTCGCTGCCGTTTTCCGCGAATTTTGCGGCGTTGTGGATAAGCCGACGGAAAACGTTGCGGATGATCTTTTCGTCGCAGTCGACTTTTCGGCTTTCAAGCGAGTAACGGAAGCGGAGGCTGCGTTCGACCGCCAATTGCAAAATCGAGCCCGGAATCGAAGGCTCCGCGAAGATCGCGCCGGCCGCGACCGGCTTTATTTCGAGTTTCATCTGCGCGGTCTCGGCCGAAACGTACTCGAGGGCGTCGTTGATCATATCTTGAAGTCTCAAGGCGGCTGCTTTGATTCTCGAAAGCATGCGTTTCTGTTCGTCGTCGAGCCGGGTTTCGGCCAGGAGATCTGCGAAACTCAGCATCGAGGTGAGCGGCGTCTTGAGTTCATGGTTAACCAGAATCATGAACTGGCTTTTTGCCTCGTCGAGAGTCTTCAGTTCGTCGAGGGCTTTCTGGAGAGCGATGTTTTTCTCGACCAGTTCTTCTCCGATTTCGTAGCGCTCGACCGCTTTATCGACGGCGTTAGCGAGATCCACTGGATCCCACGGCTTGGTCACGTAGCGGTAGATCTGGCCCGAGTTGATGGCCGCCACCACCGACTCGATATCAGTGTAACCAGTGAGCAGAATGCGGATCGCGTTCGGATGGTACTGAATCGACTCGGCGAGAAGTTCGACGCCGGTTATTTGCGGCATGCGCTGGTCGCTGATGATGACGGTGATTTTATTGTTCTTCAGGATTTCAAGCGCCTCAGACGGGGATGTCGTCTTGAAGACACGGTACTTGCGCCGAAACAAACGCTCGAGGGCATCGACGTTGTCGACTTCGTCATCAACGCAAAGGATGGAATGTTTCATGCGTCTCCTCAGTGTAGGATCGGAAGAGAAGCGGTGCAAGCGGCGAAGTCGAAAGTTATTGTCGAAAATTTAGACAAGACCATCGGCTGGATGCAGGGCTTTTTGTCGGCTGGACCTAAGATTCTTCCGCGCCCTTGGTCGCAAATGCAGCGAAACGAGTCAAGTCTCGTACCGAAACTGTCGAAAAGTACGATTGAATAAATGTAGATGGGCGTTTTTTGTATCCGCCCCAGGTGTTCCGTTGGAAGTGTCACGACGGGTTTTCAGCGAGAGCACCGACAATGAGGAGTCGTTATGAATTTCAGAATGGTGGCGATTCTCCTTCTTGCGAGCAACTTTGCCTTCACGTCGGTATCGCAAGCGCAGATGTGGGGAACGGGAATGTATGGAGGCATGCCGATTTGCCCCTATCCCTACGGTGCTGCCAAAGGTTCCACCAGCTATGACGATGAGATCGCGGAACTTCAGGATTTGCGCCGCGAGATGCGCCAAGAACTTCGCGATGCGAAGCGGAGATTGCGTGACCTCGAAAGAAGAAAAGATCAGTACGCTTCGGATATCAACGACACTCTGACGGGCTTTTGGGCGCCCATCGTTCTGGATCATATGGAAAACGGCTACAACTGTTTCTGCCACGACCGTCCGCCGGTTTACGAGGGCGGTGGATGCCCGCGTCCAGATAATAGCTGTGGTCCCTCTTACCCAGTGGAAGAGGAGGAGGAGGAAGAGGAATACGTGGTGCCGAAGCCTTCGACGACTCATGAGTCTGATGAGGGCTGTGTCGATGGCATATGCGCCGGTTCACCTGATGACGATGAAGGGGCCGTGCCGAAGCCGATCAAAGGGCTTCCCGAAATCAGTTCGGCTGAACCTGTGCAGCAGCGGATGCCGGCCAGCGTGAGCCGCGCTCCCGCAAGCATCGTAAGCGGTTCCGAGATCGATGCGATCAACTCGGCATGGTCGAGCATAGGTGGAGGATTCGGTGGCGGTGGAGCGGGCTTTATGGCCAGCTTCTGTAACCCGAATAAAGAGCTGCAGAAACTGGAGCCTTGGAAGGCGATCTGCCGGAACGGCGGCGGCATCAGCCCCATGGCTTGCCGTCATCCCTTCTTCCTGCAAGACGACGCGAAGAAGGGCAATATGCAAGCCAAGTGCGTTCGTGCACTTGAAAACTACCGGAAGATTTCGAAAGAAATCGACAAGCTCCGCAACCTGATCGCGAAACTCGAAGACGATATCAACCAAATCGGCGAGCAGATCGGCGATTTAAGACGTGACCGGAAATACGACAGCGAGCTTGAAGCGAGCTGCCCCAGCGGCGATTGTTATCGTCCTCGCCAAAGAGTGGAAGCGCGTAACAGCACCTGGAATACGCTTCTTCCCTTGATCGCGGGGACGGTCGTGGGCGGCTTGGCTGAGTATTTCGGTTACAAAGCCAATAAAGCGAACAATGAAAACTTGAACAAATTGGGCTGGCCGACGATGCCTTATCAGTTCGGGCAGTATGGCTATCCGTTCTTCGCGGCTGGACTTTATGGTGCGATCAGCGCGGGCACACAAGGCGGATTCGGATGCGCGCCGGGCATGTTCGGCGGCGGTTTGCAAATGGGTCCGTATGGAATGGTGAGCCCGGTCGGCATGATGAGTCCGTTCGGCATGCAGAACCCGTTCATGACTCCGTATTCAATGGCGAGCCCGTTCGGTTATCCCATGGGGGTCATGGGCTATTCGCCCTTTGTCGGCGGCATGTTCGCGCCGGGCATGGGGCCGTGGGGAATGGCCGGTCCGTGGGGTAACGGATTCAACCCGATGCTTGGCTTTGGAATGGCCGGAGGTCTGATGGGTATGCCCGGAATGGGGGCTGGCTTTATGGTTCCCGCTATGGGCGGTATGCCGGTCGGACTCGCGGGCGGTGTGGGCCTCATGGGTATGCCGGGGCTTGCTGGCGGCATCGGTTTGATGGGCATGCCTGGCTTGGCGGGCGGTCTCGCGGATCTCGGGGGTCTCCAAATGCAGCAACAACTGCTGCAAATGCAAATGCAGCAATACCAAATGGCTCTGCAGGTGCAGGCTCAAGCGGCTCAGCAAGCGGCCGCGCGTCTCCGGGCTCAGCAAAGCCTGATGGCCGAGTACTATTCGCTCGTGTATCGTATGCAGATGTTGAACTACGGTGCGACCTACGGTCTGGGACTTGATGTCGGCTTGGGAACTTCGACCGGCCTTACCGGAACGATTGGAATCGGAACGATGCCGATCGGAACGACTCCGATCGGAACGACTCCGATCGGCACAGGTACAACCGTTCCTGGGCGCACACGTTAAGCGATCCTATTGACGGGTTCTAAGAGCCGCGTTGAAAAACGCGGCTTTTTTAATACCCTTCTCTCTCCACCGGCTTGATCACGGGTTCTGGTGCCGGCGGGTTCTGATTGATTTCTTTCATGGTCAAAAGCAGGGCGCCGGTCGCGAGAACGGCGAGGCCCGCCCACAGCCAGGTTCGAGTGTTTTTCGGGGATGAGACGGCAGGAGAAGCCGAAAGGTTCGCGGTGAGATCGGCATTCATCTCTTTCGTGCGAGCGTGTGTCGGAGGCGTTTCGCGTTCGAGTGGTAACCAGCGGTTTCCCGAGCGGACGCGAATACAGTCGACCGCGTAGACGACGGCGATTTGCGAAAGCTCTGTGGGGAGGGTGGCCCCTTCGGGACTTTGGCAGGTCCCGCTGGCGAAGGCTGGAGTGTTCGGCTCGAACGACTCGAGTTCGCTCCGATGCATGATCCTCGTCACCGGCGGGTGAAAGTCGGAAAGCACTGTCACCCGAAACGTCGTGTCCGGTAGACGGATGGTGAGTTTTTGAGATAGTTCGAATCGTTTCCCGTTAATGAGCAGGTATCTGGCGTTTTGAAACCGAGCGTCCGTTTCAAACCCCTTCGCTGAAGCGAGAAGCTTCGCGCGAATCGAACGGAACTTTTCGTATAATGGTGGAGGGAAAAGGCTGGGATCCGCCTGTAAATCGGGAAAAGCGCGGGCGGCTTTCGTAAGCCACTGGTTTTGTTCCTCGCTATTGGGCGCAAGCTGCGCGAGCCGCAAATATGAGTAATGGATGACTTCCCGCTGAGACTCGCGCCAATCTGCTCTGAGTGTGAGATCCGTTATTTCAAGAAACGTCCTTTTGGCCGTGGTAAGCGATCCTGAGAGCCAGGAAGACTGGGCTCGTTCGAAAAGGCGCTGGAGTCTTTCGGATAGTTCTTCGCCCGGCCGGTGATGATCGAGATAATCAGTCAGAGTCGTGCGGCCTTCCGCAACGGCGACGGCCTCAAGAGTTCCCTGAGATATGCCCGGCCCGCGTACGAGTGGCGCCTCGATGGGATCCTGCGGAGTGAGAGCGAAGACGCTTTGGGCGGAGAACGAAAACGCGATAAAAACGGAAGCTATTTTTTTACTCCTTTTCATCCTGCATGACCTCGACCGTTATTCGTGATGAGCGGCCTTTGGCGCTACGTTTACCGGCGTTAACAATTCCTGTGCCCGCTTGATGGGGATTCTTGACGACAACGAGAAAGGGGCCGTCGTGAGAGACCAGTTGAGCCGAGTCTTCTTCGCGAGCCAAGACCGCGAATTGACTCCGATTTAGTGGCGCGCGGAGGATACGGATCCTTTCGGCGACCTTTCGCGCCTTTTTCCTCGGATCGTCCGACGGTATATAGAGATCAACGATCCCGAATTTTCCGAGAATTGAGTCCAAGGATTCATAATTGGCGACCTCGATCGGGACGAGCACATAGCCGGCGGGGATATAAGTGGCCGCGGATTCAACGGGTTCCGGCTCAAGCGGATTGTCCGAAGCTGGCGCCGTCATGTCGCGGTAATAGGCCATAAACCCGGCGAGAAGTGCCGCGGCGATCCAGGTCCATTGCGACGGCTGCAATCGTGGCAGCTTGGCTAGAATCATGCGTATCATCGTCTCTCCTTCGGGACTGACTGCGATTTTTGAAAGCGGTAACGGCTTTGCTCCTTTAAAGCGATCTCCGAGACTTCAAAGGACAGATAAAAAAAGGCGATCAGAAAAGAGACCGCAATGAGAAGTTCGACAATCGCTTGCCCTCTTTGGTGAGTTGCGGACGCCATTTGTTTTTCTCCTGAATTAAAGTCGCGGAACATTCCGCGTTCACTCTGAGGCCATGGAATCGACCGAACGGTTTAAGCCACGAGGGTAATAAAGAATCGACTCCGAACGACCAACTGACTCGCATTTCCTGGGAGACGTTGAAGTTCACGCCCGGCTCGTAATCGGGCGTGAGCGAGCCCGCTGGTTTTTTTCGCAAATCGATACGCGGGATTCTTTGGCTTGAACGCCAGTCATCAGGTTTTGTGTCCGCTCGAACAAGAGCTCGCCGCGCGCGTAAGGTCCGATGGATTTTGGCAAGGGTAAGGGCTGGCGCGGTTCGCGCGTGAAGGCGGGCGAGGTTGATCAGTTTTTTCTGGGCAAGGGCGAGAGCGAGCTGCGCCTGTATGACGGCTTGAAGCTCGGCCTGGGCGGCCAGATGAGCTGGTGTTCCGAGCGTCGCCGCGACCTTAGCTTCAGCCGTTCGCCGCTGCAGACGGAGAGAGTGGGCCCTCGGATTGAGGGCGAAAAGTTGCTCCAGATGGCGGCTGATGAGGGCTTGAGCGTGGAGGAGTTCCGTTCTGCACACGTGTCGGGCTTCGCTGTCGGCCAGAAGTAGAAGATAGCTCGCGAAGAAGACGGCGGCGATCGCCATAAGCAGGGGAAGCAAAGTGATCGTGGCGATTGTCGCGGAACCTCTGTCGTTCATGGCGTTCGTGCCCCCTCGGGCTGAAGAGGAAGAGGTTGGTGGTGGCGCACGCGTATCGCGAACGCCTCGCTGAGTTCGAAACGCAAATCGAGTACGGCCGCCGTTTTTGTTTTTGTCATTTTAAGGGCCGTGAGCCGGCCGACCGGCAGAGCTTGCTCAATCCGTTCTCGCGTTTGCCGCTGGCACTCATGTTTGGCGGCATCCGTGGCAAGGCAAATGACCCCTTCGTATGCGCTTCGTGAGATCCACACGCGGGCGAAGGCAAGATAAGAAGAGACGAGCCCGCCCGATACCACCAAGACGAGAAATGCGGAGGCGAGCGCCGTTTCGACGGCGGCCGAACCGGTTTCGTTCTTGAACTTCATAAGGGATCAATCAGACTTGCTGCCGACGCCGTCGAAGAAGTTGCTGAGATCTTTCTTTTTGTAGTGGCTTTCTTCGATTCTCTCGGGGCTCACTTGTTTGCGTTTGCCTTGAAGGGCGTAGGTGATCGAGGCAAATCGTGACGAGACGGTTTGACTCATTACGCGGACAATCGCGATGGTGGCGACACCCATGAGGGCGACGATAATGAGGTATTCGATTAAGCCTTGGCCACGCTGGTTTTTGACGACGTTCCCCTTCGCCGGAGCGGACATTTGATCCTCCTTCTCTGAAATCACAAATTCCGCGCTAGCAATGGAATGGCCAAAACGAGGGCGGGGAAAAGGAGGAAGCGAATGGATGGCTGTCCGCCACCCGGTCAAGATTGTCCGGGTGGCCCTTAAAACAATTACTGTTTCTTGCTGCGGCGACCGCTCTTGGCGGCTTCTTCACGTTCTTCGCGGCGGCGCTGAATGATCTTGTCGAGAATTTCAGCAGCCTCAACACGGAGATCGTTTTCAAAGATGAAGCGATAGAAGCCTTCGATTTCCGGGCTTTGCCGGAACTTTTTCGTCGACGTCGGCAGGCTGTCGGATTGAACGAAGTCGATGGAGCTACCGTCTTTCGATAATTTGACCTTTTCGCTCGATTTTTTCATAGCGCTCCTGTACGGGTTCCTTTCGGTTCTTGGCCCACACTAGGAGTCTTCGCCGCGCCAGTCAAGAAAGTGAATCTTTCGCTTTGGTTGCTGAATTTACGGCGTTTTTGTCCTATATAGGATTTTCCCACATAACCGATCAGGACCATAAGGAGGCCGGCCGTGCTCCGTCTCAGCGGCACCGAGGTTGCGAAAGCCAGACAGGTTTCTCTCCGCGAACGGGTGGAAAAATTCGTTGCGCAAAACGGCCGGAAGCCAGGCTTGGCGGTGATCATCGTCGGAGACGATTCCGCCAGCCAGGTTTACGTGCGAAACAAGGTGAAAACGTCGGTCTCCTTGGGGCTTGAAAGTTTTCATTTCGAGCTGCCGGCCTCCATCGCGGAAGAAGAGCTGATCGCCCAGATTGAAAGGCTGAACCGCGACGAAACAGTCGATGGCATCCTGGTACAGCTCCCTCTGCCGAAGCACATTCGTCCCGAAAAGGCGCTCGACGCCATCCTCCCGGAAAAAGACCCGGACGGTTTGACTGTTGGGAATTTAGGACTGCTCTTTGCGGGACGGAAGCGGGTGGCACCCTGTACGCCGTTCGGGGTGATGGCGATTTTGGCGCATTACGGAATTGATGTTGCAGGCCGACATGCGGTTGTGGTCGGGCGAAGCAATATCGTCGGTAAGCCGATGGCTCATTTGCTCTTGGAAGCGAACGCGACCGTTACTATTTGCCATTCGAAAACCCGGAACTTAATCGAAGAGTGTCAAAAAGGAGATATCGTCGTCGTAGCAGCCGGCCAGCCTCGGTTTTTGGGGCGCGAGGCCTTCCGAAAAGGGGCCGTCGTGATCGATGTGGGTATCCATCGGCCGACGGAAGGGGAGTTCGCCGGAAAGCTCTGTGGCGACGTTCGCTTCGAAGAGCTGGAGGGATGGGTTCAAGCTGCCACGCCGGTTCCTGGCGGGGTTGGTCCCATGACGATCCAGATGCTGATGGAAAACACCGTACATTTGGCCGAGTTACGCGTTCGAGCCTGAAAGTATCGCTCCGCATCAAGTGAAAAAATCCGTAAGTTCCCGTTGCCTTGACTTCACTAGCCCAAACTCGCCACCATGGAGCCGTTTTTTGGGCCCTGTTTGAGAAGAAAGGAACCTCATGGCGGAAGCAAGCTCCCATCTGAATTTGAAAAAAACCGTTCTCTGCGAAGTGCACCAGCAGCTTGGGGCCCGGATGGTGGAGTTCGCCGGCTGGTACATGCCCGTTCAATACGAGGGCCTGAAAGAAGAGCATCTCAACACGCGCACGAACGTGAGTCTCTTCGACGTCACGCATATGGGGGAGTTTCGCGTACGTGGCCCCAAATCGCTCGAAACGCTTCAGTGGATCACGACCAACGACGTCTCGAAGCTTCAAGCCGGACAAGCGCAGTACACGCTCTTTCCGAACGAGCAGGGAGGTATCGTCGACGACTTGATCGTTTATTGCATTGAGCCCGGTCAAGACTATCTTCTTTGCGTGAACGCCGCGAACACCGAGAAGGATTTCGCGTACGTTCTCGCCAACAACCGCGGGGCGGAAATTATTAACGAGAGCGAGCAGTGGGGGCAGATCGCCGTTCAAGGCCCCAAAGCCATCGAGCTTCTGTCGCGCGTGATTTCGTCCGAGATCGCGGCCATGGGCGCATTCACCCATCGATCGTTTGCATTCGCTGACACGCAGGTCGTCGTGGCTCGTACGGGTTATACCGGAGAAGACGGAGGCGAAATATTCGTTCCTGTCTCTCACACGGTTAAGCTGTGGTCGGAACTGCTCGAACGCGGCCAAGACTTGGGCGTTAAGCCCGCGGGGCTTGGCGCGCGCGATACGTTGCGGACGGAAATGAAATATTGCCTCTATGGTCATGAGATCGACGAGACGACCAACCCTTATGAAGCGGGCTTGGGATGGGTCGTGAAGCCGGCCAAAAAGGATTTCATCGGAAAAGCAGCGATGCTCGCCGTTCGCGACGCCGGTTTGAAGCGTAAACTTGTGGGCTTTGTGCTCGAAGAGCGGGGGATCCCGCGCCAAGGTTATAATTTGCTTTCGTTTGACAACAAGGAAATCGGCCGAGTAACAAGTGGGACTCAATCGCCTTCTCTCAATATTCCCATTGGTATCGGCTATGTCGATGTCGCTCATTCTGAACTCGGGAGCGAGATCTACGTTGATATCCGAGGTCGGGGCGCGAAGGCGAGAGTAGTGGCGACCCCGTTCGTGAAAACAGCAACTGCGAATTAATTTAAGTAAGGAGATTTAACGAATGTCTTACCAACTCCCCGAAGATTTCTATTACACGAAAGATCACGAATGGGCTCAGGTCGACGAGAACATCGTCACGGTCGGTATCACCGAATTCGCGCAAGAACAGCTCGGTGAAATCGTTTACGTCGAACTCCCGGAAGAGGGCGCGAAAGTGAACCAAGGTGAGAGCTTCGGCGTCGTTGAAAGTGTGAAGGCCGCCAGCGACCTGTATTCGCCGGTCTCCGGTACGGTTATCGAAGTTAACTCCTCTTTGGTTGAAGACCCGAGCGCGTTGAACGATGATCCGATGAACGACGGCTGGCTGATTCGCATCGAAATGGATACCGAGAAGGAGCTTGCGAATCTCCTGCGCGTCGCCGATTACAAGAAGCTGATCTCTGAGAAAAAATAAGATCGTCTTTTTGCCCGGGTGGTGGAATTGGTAGACACGCCAGACTTAGGATCTGGTGCCGCGAGGTGTGCAGGTTCAAGTCCTGTCCCGGGTACCATTTAAAATCCTCGAAAAAAAAGCCAGAGCTTGCCGTGCCGGCACGTTCTGGCTTTCTTTTTGTATCG
>CALBDW010000124.1 GCA_937927435.1 uncultured Bdellovibrionales bacterium | reverse complement strand
GAGGAGCCTGGCACGAAACCTCACCACGCCATATGACGGAGAGGGGGGCGGTTCCAAAGCCGTTTTCGGGGCCTCCGTATAAATTTTAGACACGTCTATGTTCGGTAACCCATTGAAATCCTGACGTTTTGTATTCGGTACTGGAATTGCTCCCCACGGAGTTCGTGATCCGCTCAAAGGAGAGTTATATGAACTCGCGTTTTTTCGCTTGGATTTTGAGTATGACCGCCATTTCCTTTGCGGTCGCTTGTGGTAGCAGTGACGAGGAGGATCGTCAGAAGGTGCGGGTCGTTCCCGTAAAGCCCGGCGCCAATCAGGTGAACCTAAACAATATTTTCCCCGAAGCCACCTTGCGCGACTCGAAGAATCTCGACCTCGCGTTGAGAGTTGAGGGAGCGGTGGTTGAACTCGTTCCTGTCGATGAGGGTGCACCGTCTTATCGGGCGACAGTGAGTTTCCTGATCCGGCAAAACTCGACTGAAGCGGGGGGTACTCCCAAGGTCTTTCAAATCCAAGCGGAAGGCGAAGTTCAAACGGGTGCGGCCGAAGCGCTCCAGTTGGCGCAAAAACAAGGTGACAACGCCCAAGAAATTCACATGAAAAGTGTTCTCACGATCAACCCGGCCACTTCGAGCGCTGATGCGGATAAGCTTTACGGGGTTCAAGCCCTTTGTCTCTCGGATTGCAAAAGGATGGTTGTACGCATTTTTGAAAACGAGAAGTCCTCAGGGGGCGAGGAAACTGTTCGCCAAACGGCGATCCTCTTTAGCGCCGTCAGGTCCCAAAAGGAATCGCAAGACCACTCGCTCGTTCTTCTTATCAATCGATACATCATCGGCCCGCGAGGCGAGAACTCGGTGTGGATTGATGATGCAACCCTTGGGAAGTTGAAGAAGACGAGTTTCCTAAAGGCTCTAGCTGAGCGTGAGAAAAACGGCACTCTCGATGAAATTGTCCCTGTGCCGGCGGATGCTGCTGCTGACTCCTCCGCCAATGCCACTGACAACGCGGGTGAAGAGCCGGTTGAAGAAACTCCGGAAGACTGAGTGATTCAGGAGCCGCGCCGCTTGCTCGGTGGCGCCGGATCTTTCGTCGCGGGCAGTATACCCTTCGCTTTTCGGAAAGCGTCGAGGTTATAGTGCCCGTAAATTTTTTTGCGCAGCATTTCGAGCACTTCATCCTTAAGATCGGCGACGATGGAATCGGAATAAGGACGAGGGATCATCGCTTTCGTTTTTAAATGATCGAGGTAATCGTCCACGACGCGAGTGAGGAACTCCGCAGTCGACTCCTCTTCAACAAGGGCATTGTAGAGGTGGTGTTCGAAAATGCTATAAAGGAGATCAGAATCCGGTGTCATTCCCTATAAGAATCGGATTTTTCCCGCGGGGGTTTAGCTCACCCAACGGCCGGTCGAGAAGTTGATACACATTGCGGGCCAGACTTCGTAGAATACGGGCGATGGATGCTCAACCGAAAGGGCCATGGGAGCCTCTCAATATAACCGAGATTGAAGCGATCGCGAACGAACTCGAAGCTTTCTCGGGAGCGCGTCTTCAAGACGTTTTCCAGACGAAGACCGAGATGGGGCTTGAATTCTATCACGACCGCCGTACGTTGTGGCTATGGGTGGACCTCGACCCGGTCCGCCCCATGGTCGTCAGGCTGGACCATGTGCCGCCGCGAAGGAAAAAGGAGGTCCGGCCGCTCACGCTCTTTCTAAGGTCGCGCTTCGTCGGACGACGGATGAAGTCGGTTCGGGCTGATCGTGAACGCGGGCGCATTCTCATCATGAGTTTCCATCGCTCGACGGATGAAGAGGAGCAGGGGGAATGCGAACTTGAGATCCGTTTGTTTCCACACGGGCAGAACGTGATCGCGCGCGACGGTACGAAGTCGGTCGCGGAACTGAAACCGAAGGAGCTGCCGCCCGCGACACTCACGGATGTCAATTTGCCGCCGCCGAGAGCTTGGTCGGAAATTGAAGAGATCTGGCGCTCGCGCCGTACGAGTGTCGCGAAGACGGAAGATGCGTCTAAATCCAAGCAGAGTTTAGAGCGGGACTACCAGAGGGCGATTGAGAAGAAGGAGAAGGCCCTTGAGCGGATGCGTGAGGAGCTGGTCGAGAAAACGTCCTCGCCATTTTCTGAGATTGGCGAGTGGCTGAAGGTGAACGGCACACTCGAAGTGCCGGGCGAATGGCGGCATTTAGTCGATCCGAAAAAATCCCTTTCCTGGAATATCGAGCACTGTTTCCAAAAAGCGAAAGAGAACGCACGCAAGGCCGAAGGAACTCGCGAGCGGATCCGTCAAGTGGAAGCGGAGCTCGCGGCTCTTCGCGAAGCCGGGTTGGAAGGCTTTCTGAAGGCACGAGATGGTGCGCGGACCCACAAACAGGCGTTGCGAGAAAACCTTCTCTCGCAAGCGGAAGCTCGGGGGCGTCGCCTGAAAATTGCCGATGATCTTGAAGTCTATGTCGGGAAATCCGCCGCTGATAATTTGGCGCTTCTCCGGCGGGCGCAGCCGTTTGACTATTGGCTTCACTTGCGGGATCAGCCTGGGGCGCATGCCATTCTTCGTCGTACGCGCGGCCGAGTCGTGAGTGATCAGGAGTTCCGGCAGGCGGGAGTATGGGTCGTCGAGCAATCGCTTAACAAGCGGGCTCATCAATTGAAGGGCGAGCGGTTCGATCTTTTGATCGTCGAGTGCCGGTATGTGCGGCCGATAAAAGGCGATAAACTCGGTCGCGTTCATTACACGAACGACCGCGTGCTTGTGTTGAAGTTTTAAATCGCGCCGATTTGAGTTTTCCGCGTACGGCTTCACATTCGAGAGAAGTTTTGCTCGCGATTCCCCATGTGATTCCTAACATAGCGAAAATTGAGAGAAAACGCATTGCGTAATCGCCTTGTGCCCTTGACAGTGGGAACCGAGTGCATAGCATTTTCATACAGATTGCAACGCATCCTTGATCACACCAACGAGAGAGAGGGACCAGCATAATGACGACTTCAACGTCTGCGCCAACTCCTATGATCGAAGTACGCGAACTTTCCAAAGCGTACGGACCTCATAAGGCGATCGATCGGATTTCGTTTTCGGTCAAGAAAGGGGAGGTCGTCGGGTTTCTAGGACCCAACGGAGCCGGGAAAACGACCACGATGAAGATCATCACCGGCTTCATGCCGCCTACGAGTGGTGTCGCCAAGGTCGCCGGTTTTGATGTCTTCGAAGACCCCATCGAAGTGAAAAAGCGGATCGGCTATTTGCCCGAAACGCCGCCCGTCTACGGAGAAATGACCGTCGAGTCGTACCTTAAGTTCGTCGCGCGGCTGAAGGGCGTTGAAAAGTCGCGCGTGAAAACCCTCGTTGAGCGCGCGATTGAGCGTACGGAGCTCGGCAACGTCCGGCACCGTTTGATCCAGAACCTCTCGAAAGGTTACCGGCAGCGGGTGGGCATTTCGCAGGCGCTGGTATCGGAGCCGGATGTTTTGATTCTCGACGAACCGACCGTGGGGCTCGATCCGCGTCAAGTGGCGGAAGTCCGCACGCTGATCAAAGAGCTTGCGGGTGAGCACACAGTCATTCTTTCAACCCATATTCTTCCCGAAGTGCAGGCGACATGCGAGCGCATCATCATCATCAATAAAGGGAAGATCGTCGCTGAAGACTCGCTTGAAAGTCTGGGGCGACGGATGAAGTCCTCCGTGCGGGTGTACCTACGTGTCGGCGAATTGAAAGACGGTTTGAAAGAGCAGTTGCAAGCCGTTCCGGGTGTTCACTCCGTCACGAACAAGGGAGAATCATTTGAAATCGATACCGACGGCTCGAAAGACGTCGCGCAACAGATCGCAGCGCGGGTTGTCAGTTCTGGGGCCGGCCTTCTCGAGCTGCGTGAGGAAGCCTTCAATCTCGAGGATGTCTTCTTGAAGCTCACAACCAGCGAAGAAAATCAACCGGGGGCAGCAGTATGAGAGGAGCGTTGGTGATCGCGGGGAAAGATCTCCGCAATATCTTCATGAGCCCGCTGTTTTACGTCGTTGCTGCGGTTTGCTCATTGGTTTGGTGGTTCTTATTCATTGTTCGCGTGAACGAGTTTCTCCAACACTCGGCGATGCTTGCTTACCAAGCTGCGATGAGCGGGGGTGAACAACAAGGGCTTCCCTTGCACTATTACGTCGTTCTCAGCCATCTCTACGCTGTGAACCTCGTGATGATCTTCGCCGTGTCCGCGATCACGATGCGGCTTTTCACCGAAGAAAAGCGGAACCGGACGTATGACCTCCTGCTGACGGCTCCAGTCACGGCGACGGAGATCACGGTCGGAAAGCTCATCGCCGGCACTTTGACGGCCTGGGCTTTGTTAGGCATCGCCCTCATTTACCCCCTGAGTCTCGGCTTCTTCGCCGACATGGATTGGGGCTCGTTTATCTCCAGTTTCTTGGGCATCATGTTGCTCACGGCCGGTTACGTGTCGATCGGGATGTTCGCGTCGAGCCTGACTCAAAGCCTCGTGGTCGCCGTGATCCTCGCACCGATTTTGAACATCGTGCTTTGGTTCGTCGGAGCTTTGGCGGAAGGCGCCAGCCATCCGACAACGCGCCAGATTTTCGAGCATCTCAACGTCGCCATTCACTTGGGCAATTTTATGAAGGGTAATGTCGGCATCAGTAGCACGGTCTTTCTTTTGAGCGTCGTCTTCTTGTTCGGATTCTTGACCCAGCGGGTGGTTGAGTCGTCGCGGTGGAGGTAAGAAATGAGTAAAATCGGTAAGATCTGTTTCGGGTTCTCGTTTCTTGCGTTTTTCATTCTCGGCGCCGCTCGTTTGATCTACGGCGGCTGGCACGACTCCTTCTGGGTTCCATTTGCGCTCATGTTCGTGTTCTTCGCCGCGGGGGTCGCGAAAGACTGGCGGGCGTTGAAAGAAATTTTCATGATGCGGACGACTCGCCACGGAATGAACATGGGCGTCTTGGTGATCACGGCGATTGCCGGGCTCGCTTGCGTGAATTTTCTTGCCGCCCGTTACGATAAGAAAATGGACTGGACGAGAGAGAAGCTCAACTCGCTTTCGGACCAGTCGGTGAAGGCCGCGAAGGCTCTCAAAGAGGAGACCGATCTCGTTCTCGTCTACAGAAAAGAGGGGGCGGAAGAGAGTATTCCGCGCGTGGTGGGCGATCTCGTCGCCATGTACAGGGATGTGAACGACAAGATCAAATACTCGCCTTATAACGGTCTTCAGCGTCCCGATCTTGCGCAGAAGTACGACTTCACGCACGGTTCCTATGTCTTTTATGCCGTTCAAGGTGAACGGAAGGTGAAGATCGACCCGGCGACGGAAGAAGGGATCACGCGCGCCCTTCTCAAGTTGGGTCGCGAAAAGAAAAAGGTCGTCTATTTCACGCGTGGGCATGGTGAGCTTCTCTTGGACGATCGTGATGCGACCGGGCTTTCTTATTTGAAGGAAGATCTCAGCGTTACTTACGACGTCAAGCCGCTTGCGCTTTTTGAAACCGGCTACAAAGTACCCGAAGACGCCGACGTCGTCGCGATCGTTGGACCTAAGCAGCAGTTCCTTCAAGAGGAATTGGAGGCCTTGCGCGATTATGCCCGGCGCGGAGGGCGCTTCTTTATCGCCATTGATCCGGGACACAAGCATAATTTGAGTCTGCTGACGAAAACGTTCGGGATCGAATTCGCGAATAACTTCGTTTTGGATTTGCGTTCGCAAGCTCTCCGGAGTTCGCCGTCTCTCGTTTTGGGGACCGAGTTCTCGAGAACGAGCGAAATCACCCAGGCGTTTCGTTCGAACGGAAACCAAATCGCGCTTTTTGAGCTGGCCTCGAACTTGAAAAAGGACCCGGATACAGAATTTGAAATCGAGCAACTCATCAAAACGGATGAAACGACGGCAGCGGTCCCGGAACTTAAAGAGCGGATTGAATACCGGCCCAACGGGCCGCACGTGGTGGCGATGACCGCGAAGGGGCGGCTGGGAGCTAAGGACCCAAAGGAGTCTCAGTCCGACAGTAACGAGGGTAAAGAATTCTACGCGGTCGTTTTCGGTGACAGCGATTTCGTTTCGAACCGGCTTATTCTCAATAACTCCAACCGCGACTTGGTCGGTAACAGTTTCGCTTGGCTCACGAGCGATAACGACCTGATTTCGATCCGGCCGAAAGAGCCGAAGGCGACGGTGCTTAACCTCCCGTCGGGTAACTATTACGCGATGGTATTGTCGCTCTTCATGATTTCGATCGTCTTGTTTGCTTCGAGCATCGGCTTCTGGTGGAGGAGGAGAACGGCATGAAGTCGTTCCGCTGGACTTTTGTTTTCGTGGCGGCTGTCGCGTGTTTGATCGCGTTCACGTACTGGGATTACCAGAGAGCGGTAAAGGAGTCCGAGCGGGAAGTGCAAGCGAAGAACGTCATTCGTCTATCGACGGACGAATTGACGAAAGTGCAAATTTTGAAGCGCGGCTCGGATGGACTTGCTCTCGAAAAGATCGACGGGAAATGGCATCTCGTCGAGCCGATCAAGGACCTTGCCGACGAGCAGGCGGTCGCGACGCTTCTCTTGTCGTTCAAAAATGAGCAAGCCATCGAAACCGTGGTCGACGGGGTCGACGGCGAGGGGCTTAAAACTTACGGTCTCGACGATCCGGTCAGCCGTTTGAAGCTGGCGGCCGGGGATAAGACCCAGGAGATCAAAATCGGTTCGGTAAAGGCCTACGATTCGAACTTGTACGCCCAGATTGACGACGAACCGAAGGTGTACCTTGTCAGTTCGTCGTGGGACGTCCATCTCGCGAAGCTTCCGAACGACCTGCGCGACAAACACCTGCTCCGCAAGGAGCTTAAGATCGACGACGTAGAGAAGATCTCCATGCGGTTCGGTTCCGAGGCGGACGAGTTCGAACTCGTCAAAGACGGCGAAAGCTGGCGGGTCGTAAAGGGTGCGCCGCCGTTTCCGGTTTTAACCGATAAGGTGAAGTTCTACCTCGACGCGGTGAAAGGCGTGCGCGCACAGGACTTCATCGAGGGCTCGACCACGAAGCCGGCTGATCTGGCGAAGCACGGTTTGAACCGTCCTGTATTCGAACTCCGGCTCTACACAGACGATTCGAAAACGCCATATTTTACGGCCCGGTTCGCGAAGCCGAGCGATAAGCCGCTTAGCGGGCCACCGACTGTGGCGGTTACAAGCAGCGACTACAACGAAGTTCTCAAGGTCACGAACTCGATGCTCGATTCGGTTCAGAAACCGCCGGAGAATTTCTACGACAAGCGGAAGGCGTTCCAATTCTCCGAAGGCGACGTGGCCCGGGTGGAGGTCAGTTCGCCCCGGCTTAAAGGCGCCTTTATCAAGAAAGATAATCAGTGGGAGAGCGCTGATCCGGATTTACAGAAAGAAGTCGATAGCGCAAAATTGAACCAAGCCATCGCCAAGATCCGCAGTTTCGAGGCCGTACGGGTTCTAGAACCGAAGGACAGGCGGACGTTGAAAAATGAATCCGTTATCAAGTTCCTGAACACGTCCGGTGATCTCGTATTCGAACTCGGATGGGGCGGGGCCGAGAATGGCAAAGCTAGAATGGGCCGACCCGAGGCCCGTTATGTGCCGGTGCGTACGAATCTGGCTGAAAACCTCGTGGGTTTACCGGAAGGCGAGCTGAAAGCTCTGGACTTGGAAAATTGGCTGAAGCCGAAAAGCACCCCGAGTCCGACGCCCGCACCAGCAACGCCTTCACCGACTCCCGAGAAACCGTAGGCTTCGAAGGAGAACGGCGAAGCACGAATCGGGGAATGGAAAGGAAGCAGGGATGTTCGAAATCCAGGTGAAGTCCCCGACGCGCGTCGATCTCGCGGGTGGAACCCTTGATTTTTGGCCACTTTATCTTTTTCTCGATAATCCGGTCACGATCAACGTCGCGATCGATATCTTTACGACCGTCGAGCTACGCGAACTTGAAGGCTCTAAGATCGAACTTGAGTCGTCGGACATGGGGGTTCGTAAGGAGTACAAGGATCTCCAGGAAGCCCTTGCCGACAACGAACCGGCGTTCGAGCTAGTGCGCGCACATTTGAAGTTCTGGCGCCCGCAGGCGGGCTTCTCTCTCAAGACAAGATCGGATAGCCCGGTCGGTGGAGGGTTGGGCGGAAGTTCGAGTCTTTGTATCAGTCTCTTAAAAGCTTTCATGGCTTGGCGGGACCAGCCCTACAATCCCTATGAGACCGTACGAATCGCATCGCATCTGGAGGCTCAAGTTCTGCAGAAGCCGACGGGCACGCAGGATTATTTTCCGGCGCTTTTGGGCGGCTTGAACTTCATCACTTACGGTGTCGGCGGTCCCCGTGTCGATGTGCGGAGAATCGACCGAGAGCTTTTCGAAGATCGCTTCTTGCTTGTCTATACCGGCCACCAACACAATTCCGGCATTAACAATTGGCAAGTCATCAAAGGATGGCTCGATGGCGACGCGCACACCCGCGAAGTCTTCGCCCGGCTCGCCGATGTCGCTTTCGACATGAAGACGGCCATTCTAGAACGCCGGATTGACGACCTTCCCGAGCTCTTCAGGCGCGAATATGAGGCGCGGACCGCGATTTCCGAAGGCTTCTCGAGCCCCGAGATCCGGCGCTTGGCGGACCTCGCTTCGAGGGTTGGGGCTATTCCAAAAATTTGCGGTGCTGGCGGGGGCGGATGCGTTTTAATCTGGTGTCCGGATCGCCAAATCGAAAAGGCGCGTGAACTCATTGCGAGTGAGGGCTTTACGGTTTTGTCTGGGAAGCCCTGGGAGTCCTGATTGAAAGCAAAGGCGCGAACTTCGCCGAAGCGTAAAAGAACGAAGGCCGCCTCTCCTCAGGCGATCGACCGTCTCATCGCGACGGGCGGTACTGTCATTTCGGAAAATCTCAAGCACGTGCGCTTTGCAGGCGTGGCCTTGGGCGGCGGAAAGACCGATAAGACCGTCGTGGCCGTCATCGAATATTACCCGGCCCAGAAACGCGTTTTTCTTCGCTCCTTGCGCGACCGCATCAGCGGGAAAGGCGAAATCCCAGGAGACGAGGCTCTTCTCGATATTCTGAACAAACAAGAACCGAATCTAAACACGATCGCCTTTGACGTCCCTCTGACGCTTCCGAAATGTCTCGCGTGCGAGCTTCGTTGTCCGGGAGTCGAGAAATGTCGGGTGCCCGTGATCCGTTGGATGCGCGAAATGCACAAGAAGCGCGAGCGGAGCAAGAGGCCGAACAAGATGTTCACCCCCTACACCGAGCGCGCCGCGGAAATCTTCATTTCCAACGAGCTTGAAGAGCCTTTCCATCCGTCCCATGCGCTCGGGTCCAACGCGGCTCCACTCACGGCGCGCGCTTATTTCCTTAAACGCCGGATCAAGACTCCGCTGATCGAGTTCTTTCCGAAACTGACACTTTGGCGTATCGGCTGTGCCCTCGGCATTCAGAAGTCGTACCTCCGCTTCCATCGGCATTCCGTCGACGGCGATGAGGCGAGACTGTACATTCTGAAAACTCTGATCGATCGCGGAATCGCGTTCATCTACCACCAAGACATGCGCCTTATGGTGGAAAACAACGCTGCCTTCGAAGCTTTCCTTGGAGCGCTCACCGCTTTCCTCAAATACCGCGGACAGACCGAGAAGCGTCCGACGGGTTATCCCAAAGACGAAGCCTGGATCGAGTACCCGAAACAAGATATCCAGTGGTTCTAGCTTTCGTGCGCACCGGCCAGGGTGGCCAACCCCGTGGCTGCGAGAATCAAGGTCGCGCCCGCCACTTGAAACCCGTTTAGCGTTTCATCGAGGAGCCAAAAGCCGAACAAGGCAGCGAAAGGCGATTCCAAAAGGAAAAGAAGACTCGCAAAGCTCGGTGAAAGAACCTTTTGGGCTTTCACTTGGAGGGCGAACGCGACGAGTGAGGAGCCGAGAGAGAGGGCGATAAGCCCGATCAGCGAATAGTCGCTCCACGAAGGCAGTGTGAAAGGCTCAAGGATGAAGGCGAGAAGCAGCGCCGGCAAGCCGGCCCAAAGCGACTGAAAATTGTTGAAAATGAACGGGTCTCCGATGCGGTCACGAATCACGCCGAACCAAATGATGTGCAAGCTTGCCATGATCGCGCACGCGAAGGTGAGAAGATCGCCGAAATTCCAAGAACCCTTGTCGCCCGTCGGAGCGCCCAACAATTCATTCGGAAGATTGCAGATCAGCGCGACGCCGATTAGGGCGATCAAGACTGCGAGAATAAGCGAGCGCGGGATTTTTTTGTTCAAGAAAAAGCCTTCAATTAGCGGCACCATGAGAACATAGAGGGTTGTGATAAAGCCGCTTTTGGCCGTCGTGGTGTATTTCAACCCCCAGGTCTGAAGAATCACCATTGTGGAAAGAAGAAGGCCGGGAACGGCGGCTAGCCGCAAGGCTTCGGAGTTCTCTCGAAGAGGAAGGCGCTTGGCAAACAACATGATTCCGAAACCGGCCGCGGCAGCGATCAGGAAACGCCATCCCGAAATCGAGAGTGGGCCCATGCTCCTTAAGCTCCAGACCACGGCGACGAAGCCGAAACCCCAAAGAACCGACGCGAACGTGAGCTCGATCACGGCTTGATTGCGCATGCGTGCGAGGGGTCTTTGTGAGGATTCCATAACGGGCCTGCCGTCAGCTGATTCGGTTTTATAAAACGGTTCCCAATGTCTCCGAAAAGAAGGGCGGGATCAAGATTTTGCTTAAAGCCGTTGATTCGGCTCCCTCAAAGGAGGGGAGGGCTGCATCCCAATCGTCTTCACGTTCGCCTACTCTGAAGAATGTTCCTTACTGTTAACGGACGGAGAACCCATATGTTGAGAACCTATCGAACGCCAAAAGGAACGGAGCTCCCCCTCTTGAATCTACGGGGGCGGGAATACCTCGAAGTAAAATACCGGCTTGTTTGGTTTCGTGAAGAGCATCCAGACTGGTCCATCGAAACGGAACTGCTTTCCGTGACGTCCGACAGCGCCTATGCGCGGGCCACCATTAAAGACAGCACGGGACGGGTGATTGCGACGTCGCATAAGTTTGAGACGAAGAGAGGTTTCCCCGATTTCATCGAGAAGGCTGAAACGGGAGCCATCGGGCGAGCCTTGGCCCTTGTCGGGTACGGAACCCAATTCTGTGCCGATGAACTCGATGAAGGGGAAAGGATCGTCGATGCGCCGGTTGAGCCGCGTACCGCGCAAGGTGAATTTCAGGAGGAGTTCGAGCGGGCGGAGCCGGTCCGATCAGAGCCGGTGGCTGCCGCTGCCGCGTCCCTAAAGGATCCGGGCGAATACCGCATCGGCTTCGGCAAAAAGTACAAAGGGCTGAAGTTGAGAGATGTTCCGCGCAGCGATTTGGAAAGTTACATCGAGTGGCTCGAAGCAAACGCTGCGAGGAAAGGCGTGCCCCTTTCGGAAGAGGCCCGGTTCCTGAAGGTCGCGGCGGAACGTTACTTCGGTTCGCTCGACAAAGAGGAGCGCGAAAGCGAAGCTGAGACCGCCGCAACCGAAGAGGCCACGACCTGACGTTTACGGAGCGGGAATGAGATCCGGTGTGGAGAGGAATTTATAAAACTTCTTCCCGTTGAATTCCCAGCCGAGCTGGGTCTTCCAAAGGGCAGCCAGATAAACCGCGCCGTCTGACATTCGGTCAACTAAGATCGCATGGAAGGCTTCGGCCGCCTTCTTCGCGTCTTTCCGACCGTTTTTTTTGTCGAGTTCGAGAACCGTTTTAAGGCTGTCGTGCGACTTTTTGGTCAGATCCTCCAAGAGTTCGAGTGTTGAGAGCTTGGAGAGGCGTTTGTCCTCTTTCTTCCACTTTTCCTCGGCGGCCATCATGACCTCGGTTTCAAGATTTTTTCCTCCCGATAAAAAGAGTTCGTCGACCAATCGGTCTTCGAACCAGCTGTGCAGGCCTTTTTGCTTCGTGAGCTGCCCGTCGTAGTTTTCCGTCACGTGAAGCGGTTGAGCGAGGTCGCCGATGTAGTGGCCGATGGCGCCCGCGTGCAAGAGCCACTCCGCCTGGAGTTCGTGGCGTTTGGCGACAGAGAGCTTTTTCTTTTTTAATTCCTCTGTGATTTTTGAGAGGCGGTCCAGGACTTCGCGCACGCGCCAGTAGCCGCGGCCGGCGTCGTTTTTGACGTTCGGGAATTTCGCGTTGAATTCCTCGCGGGTCAGCTTGAAGGGGTCTTTAATTTCCGAATCCTTAAAGGCCCGTTCGAAGATCTCCATGTCCATGAAATGATGGAACCATTCTTTCTGGTAGAGGCCTTCCTTCTTCCAGACAAGATCGGGGACATTGCAATAATAACCAAGGTCAAAACTATGACTCTTTAAGAAACCCGCTTTGGCGTGTTCCGCAGTCAAATAGGCGGCCGTTTGGCAGACAATGGAGTGGCCCCTCCGCCCCCAAGCGTAGGCCTCGGTTGAGTCAACAAAAAGCAAAAAAAGAAGCAAAGTATTCCTGAGGAATATGCGAACCATACCTCATCTCCGGTGGGATACTCGATTTAATGTTCCGGCATAGCGGCCCGCTCGCGCAAGCGTTCGAACGTACGCCAGACGGCGGGCTCATCGGGAGCGATAGTTTCGACCGTCCGGAAAAGCTCCAGACAGATCTCATCGTAAGAGAACTTTCGGATGCCGGCGTCGTCGAGAAGAATCCGAACGTAACGGATTGCCCGGTCAACGAGCTTATTATTTGCGGCGCGCACGTAGAGCATGAGATTCCCGCTGAAACGGTCGAGGCGTCCCATCGTGAGTGTCGAAGAGATATTGAGCGCGACCTTCAAAAGAAGGTGTTCGTTTAGAAGGTGAGATGGGCGTTTGAAACGCGCCTCTTTGCCGTCTAGATGCAAAACGAAACCGTCGTTTTGTGAGAAAACGTCGAAGACGTGCAGCTGATCCGGGCCTACGATCTGTGAGCGTCTTTCGAGACTGTGGGGGCTGAAATCAAATCCGCTGAGTTTGGAGTTGCCGAAGTTTTCCCTGAACTCCGGCCAATCAAGAGCGCGCGGCTTGCGTCCGAGGATTTTCTCCCAAGATTCATTCGCATCTTTTGCATCGCAATGAATGAGATAAGTCCATGACAGCCGGGGGTTCGTCTCGAACGTGTTTTCAAACGGTAAAAGACTGAATGTCGGCGAACGCTCCGTCGTATCGGTGAGCACGGTGATTCCGTAGCGGTCCGTTCGATGAATGCAATAGGAACCGCGCCGGTAGATATCCGCTTCGCGTTCGATGAGAGGCGCAAGCGGAACAAAGTCCGTCTCGCGGAGGATGCGCACGAAGTCGTTGATCAAAGTTTGCGGCGTTCCGTTTTTATCAAGAGTCGAAAAAAGCGCCGCTCCGGTTGCCAGCATCAAGGTCGTTGTCGCCTGCAGGCGGGTGGATCCCGCGAGCGCCATGGGACCCGTTTCTAGCGCGGTTGTGCGGATGTTCGGATTTTCGATCACTCGGCGGGAACGTTCAACGGTCTTCGCTAAAAGATCGGCGGGGTTGCAGAAAAGAAAATACGGGCGGCGTTTGGAGGCCTTCGCCGCTTCTTCGACAGCACCGATGACGAAAGGGGTTTCGCCGCCTTCGCTCGTTCCGACGAGGAGATCGTTTTCCGAAAAGCCGAGGTCGAGCAGTTGGCGGGCGCCGTATGCCGGATAGTCTTCAAAATTTTCGATCGAACGTACGAGGGCGTAGTCGGCTCCGGCGATGAAGGAGATCACGCTGTCGAGGAGGTCTGCGCGACCGAGGCGGGTTGTTTCTTCACGCCACAAGGTCTCCAGGCTTAAGCTTAAACGGCCCGTGGCGCCGCAACCGCAGAAAAAGACACGGCCTCCGTGTTCCAAGGTTTCCGCGATATCGGCGCTCATCTCGGAAATGAACCCGATATTCGAGGGCAATGCGCTTTCGAGGGCCTCGATTTCGACGGTTTGAAAAAGTCGGATCGCGCCAGCAAGGTCTTCTTTCGCTAAATGCGAAAGCCGCGTGGTTTTTGGATGCCGCGACTCCGTCGGCAAGTGGCCTAGCTGGAAATGGCTTGCTTTTTCGAGAAAGGAATGGGCGCGTTCTTCGGCGGTCCGCTCAGAAGCAGGAGTCATCGGCATCATAAATCCGTCCTACGAAGCTTTGATGTTAGGACGAGTGGTCGATCTCCTCAAGCAGCTTATCGCAGGTCAAAGGTCGAGGCAGTCGTTCGGGGCATTTTCTGATCGTCGGCTGCGGCCGTCTTTAGGGACTCGTAGACCGAGAAAACTAAATTCGTATAGCGCCGGGGTTCCCGGCCGCGTTTGAGAAGTGAGCGTACGGTCCCTTCTCCCATATTGTAAGCGGCGAGATAAAGTGTTTCGCTCTCCGGAAACCGGCTTTGCATGTGAGCCAGGTAAGCGGCGCCGAACTTGATATTAATCGCCGGGTCGAAAAGAGCTTGGGTGATCGTTTTATGCGTATGTTCACGGTCGATACCCTCGATAAGGCCTCTTGAAAGCATCCAAAGCGCCGTGCTCGGCCTTAGTTGCATCAGACCGATTTCGCCCTTCTGTCCCACCGCTTTCGGCTTGAATCGGCTTTCGATGTAGATGACGGCCATGAGAACAACGGGATCGATATTGTAAGCACGACTTTCCTTTATGATCGCCTGGGCGATCGTGCCGGCCATGAAGCGATGTTTGGCTGGCACAAGATCCCTCATCCGCTGGTGAATAAAAGTCTCGAGATCCGGCTTCTCCTCGGCGGGAGGTTGAGTTTCAGGGACAACGCGCGAGGGCGACGATTCCGCCTCGACGGGAGGATAAGTGAAAAGCGAGTAGAATCCTAAGCCAAAAGCTAAACAAAGAAACGGGTAGTTAAATAAGCCCGACATCCCAGCGAGTTATATTTGGAAATGGCGGGCGATGATTCCCTGAGACTGTCAGAAAATTGTGACAATTCGGTCACAAATGAGGCGAAACGTCGCAGTTACATCCGAGCAACACGCTTTCTTTGCGAAGGCTTTGTCGGCGCCGGTGCATTCGAGCGCGAACTCTTTTTGTTTTTCAGGCTGTCGCCGAAGTGAGCCTCCAGTTGCGAAAGCTCCGTGTTGAGATAACCCTTCGCTTGATCGTTGATTTCGTGGAAAGCTTGAATGCGGTCATAAGCCTCTTCGTACTGGCCGAGCTTAATGAGCAGCCGGACGATTGCGCCTGTCGAATGAACCGGAAGCGTGTCGACGCTTCTTTCGGCCGCGAGTTCGTACATTCTCAAGGCTTGTTCGTACTGGCCCGAAGCTTCAAGGAGCTTTCCGTTGAGGTAAGCAGCTTCGACGTCATCTCCACCGGCCGCAAAATAAAGCGCATATGTTTGCAAAGCTTCGCGTTCGAGGCCCAGTTGCATGTTTAATTTCGCCAGGCGGGCGAGGCTTTGGGGATTCCGGCTCTTGGCGTACTGGCCCTGATAGGCCTTTTGCGCGCATTCATATTTGCCGTGGTTGAGGCAAATGGACGCAAGTTCATCATAGCCACGGCTCGAAAGAAGCCCCGTCAGTTCTTGGATTTTCAGGAGGGGGTATGAAAGGGCGTCGGAACCCCAGCGTGTAACGTGAAAGAAGGCGCCGGCCAGAATCAATGAACCGGCGATCATGGTCAAGATGGTGTTGCGCTCAACGAGAGCGGCCGCACGGCGGGCTGCCCTGTCGTCGTACCATCCGCACGAGCAGAAGGCTTGGCCGTTAATGTATCTTTCCTCGGCGATTACGGTTCCGCATTTGGGGCAGCTGCCGTGAATTGTCATCGCTTCTCCCTCCACAAGGCGAGGCTTGCCGTTAAATGAGTTTTGAGCCTCCGCATTTTTGAACGCTTTTAGGAATAGCAAGCCAGGGGCCAATCTTCCGGGCGGTTCTTTGGGTTTTTAACGGGAGAAATCTAAAAACTTTGCCAGCGGAGTGCCTTAAAAGGCCCTCCGCCCGGCGTTATTGGGCTCAAGAAACTTGGGCGCGCGGCGGCCGCGGTAGTTTTTTGGGAAGTTGAACCGTAAACCGCGTGTAGGGGTGGAATGTGTCCAAGCGGATTTGTCCTTTGTGATGGGCGATGATGCTCGAAGCGAGCCAGAGCCCGAGCCCCGTTCCTTTGCCGCTTTCTTTTGTGGTGAAGAACGGTTCAAAGAGGTGACTGCGGATTTTCACGGGAATTCCGGGCCCGCTGTCGGTTATGTAGAAGAAAATCGACTCTTCGTCCTCAGTCCACTCGATCTTGACCCATTTATCTTTTTGCGACTGGACGGCATCATAGGCGTTATTGAGGAGATTGAGGAAAACCTGCCAGATCATCGTTTCATTCACTTCGATTGCGAGATCTGGAGGGAAAGCGGGGAGCTCGAGCTGGACTCCTCCCGCTTTGAACTTCTCGGAAAGGAAGTCTCGGACGTCTTTGAAGATCTTTTCGACGTTTCTTGGTTGATAGACGGGGAATTTGTCCTCTCTCGGAAGAGAAGTCAGGTTCTTTATGATTTCAGAAATCCGCATCGACGTGCTTTGGATCTTGGTGAGCGCCTCGATCAGATCCTCGCGTCGGGGATTTGGCGTATCGAGAAGCCGGAGGGCTTTCTCCGCTTTGCTCAGGATGATTGTAAGAGGGTTATTGATTTCGTGCGCGATTCCATGCGCGAGATCGCGAAACGCGGAGAGACGGGCGTTACCCGCTCGTTCGGCCTCGATCGAACGCCTAGACTGCTCGTGCCGTTTCTTTTCTGTCACGTCGGTGGCGACAAGAAGAACGCGTTGTTCGGGCGAACTCCCGCTAATGGGAAAAGCCCTCAGCCAGAGCCACTTAACTTCATTGTTCGAGCTCAAAACGCGGAATTCAGTATCGAAGTCCTTCCCAAGGCAGTTGAGGAAACCGGAGAAGACTCGGTCACGGTCATCAGGAAGCACATTGGCCATAAAACCCATAAGGCCAGCGGCGAGTGTTTCCGGCGTGATTCCCCAAACCTGTTCGAAGTTATCGCTCACGCTTTCGACCTGTCCGCTCTCGGCGTTGAGAACCCAAAAGCATTGGCGGATGGCCGTTGCGAATTCCGAATGAAAAGTCGCGGTCTCTTTCGTTTCAAATGCCGGCGTTTTGATGAGCTTCAAATTCGGCTGGTTCAAGGGCGACTCCTCTTCCGTGATCATCCTCGTTAGGGAGTTTTTCGGCAGAACACGTAAAATTCTGAAACGTTCTCGATGCGATTGGATAGAAGGCCTGGTTTAATTTCTCTGTTATTTCAATAGGTTAGATGTTGGATTTGAGAGCAGGGGCAAAAGTTTGATGCTCTGCGACTTTGGCCGGGATGACAAAACTGTGACACATTTTCGCGAGGTCTCGGCTAGATTGCGGGCCATGTATAGCGACGTGATTTTGATCCATCGGCCGGGTGGACAGGGCCGTTCAACACTTATTGAAGATTTGCGTCGGTATTTGAAACCGGATGACCATATCTTCACGTGGCAAACTTGCTTGCGCCAAATCGCGTTGCTTGACTCGAGCCTATTGGAAACGGTCCGTCCAGCGTTGCTTCGCGGTGACGAGATCTACCACGACGATGTCGCCTATCGCTTTCTCTTGGAAGTGATCTGCGGGCTTCACTCTCCGATCATCGGCGAAACGGAAGTTTACGGCCAGTTCAAGAATGCTGTCGCCGCTCAAGAACCTCCGTTGACGCCATGGGGGTCGCGCTTGCGTCGGCTTTTCCGGGCTCTTTTTGAAGACGCAAAGCAAATCCGCCAAGAGCATTTGGAAGATATCGGCAGCCAATCGTACGGTTCGATTCTGCGCCGGGATTTGAAAGGCCTGCGTAGTTTGCATGTCATCGGCGCCGGCCAGCTGGTCCAAGAGATTTTGCCGTGGCTCAACGAGCACCACTTCATTCATGTATACGCGCGTGACAAGAGCCGCGCCCGCGCGGCGATTCCGGCTCCGCTTCAAGAAACGGTGAATATTCATCTTCTCGAAGAAAGAGAACACGCGGTCGAGGCGGAAGCCGTGATCATTGCCGCTCCCGTCACGGCGGCCTTCATAAGCGATTGGCTGAGGACGCTGAAGTCGCTCAAGTGTATCGTCGATTTAAGGGCGGATTCGGCGACAGATCGTGTTTCGGCTCCCCGTGAGGGAATCCAATTGATCGATCTGAACGACGTCTTCAACCGCTTGGAAGCGAACCAGGCCTCCCTGGAAAAGCGGAAGGCCGCGGCTCTTCGGGCGGTCGCCGAGGCGACGGTCGCGCGCGGCGGTTACATCGAAAATCGTCCTTTTGGTTGGGAAGACCTATGCGCGTGATCCGAATTGCCGCCCGTCAAAGCGATCTTGCGAGACTCCAAGCCTATCTCGTCGGTGAAAAACTTGAGAGAGCGTGGCCGGACGTGAAAGTCGAATATGCTTTCCGGGCTTCACTTGGCGACCTCAACCAAAACGATCCTCTCTGGAAAATGCCGGAGAAAGGGGTGTTCACCGAGGATTTTTTGCGGGATTTGCGTGAAGGCACCGCCGATATGGTGGTTCATTCGTGGAAGGATCTCCCTATTGAGGAACGCCAAGACACGGAAATCGCCGCGACTTTGCCGCGCGCGGATGTGCGGGATCTTCTTCTTTTTCGCGATGACCGGCTTGAGGGCGCGCGAGTATCGGGGAAGGTTAAGATTCTGACTTCGAGCCCGAGGCGGGCCTATAATCTTGATCCCTTCTTGCGAGCCCACTTGCCGTTTCCGGTGAATGAACTTGTATTTGAACCGGTGCGGGGAAATATTCCCACGCGGCTTAAGAAGCTGCTTGCGCAAGAGGTCGACGGACTGATCGTGGCCAAGGCGGCGCTTGACCGTTTGCTGGAAGCTGACAAACCGGAGTTTAGAGAAGTCCAGCAAGTGATCCGTGAGACCCTCGCTCGAACGCGGTTCATGGTTCTTCCGCTTTCGGCCAACCCGACGGCGGCCGCGCAAGGGGCGCTCGCCGTTGAGATTCGTCGCGACCGCGAGGATCTCAGAGAGCGGCTCAAAGCGATTCACTGTGAAGATACATATCGCCGTGTCGCACGTGAGCGCCGGATCTTGGCTGATTTCGGTGGCGGCTGCCATCAAAAGATCGGCGTGAGCGTTCTTAAGCGCGAGTACGGCGAGATCTGTTTTTTGCGGGGATTGACGGACCACGGTGAAGCCTTGAACCGCATTGAACTCTCCGCTCCCCGCGCGCAGCCTCGGGCGGAGAGCGCCGATGCGATCTTTCCGAAGTCATCCGAAGAGGAAAGATCCTTCTATGAACGTGAAGAATTGCCGCGCGAGGAGTGGGCTTGGATTGAAAAGGAAAAATATCTCTGGGTCGCGCGTGAAAATGCTTGGCCGCGGGACTTGAACGCGGAGTCCGATGCCGTCGTTTGGACGGCGGGGCTTCGTACCTGGGCGAAGCTCGCGGAACGCGGGATTTGGGTGAACGGAAGCAGCGAGTCCCTGGGGGCGGAAGAAGAACCGACAGGTATAGAAACTCTCGTTGGGGTGAAGTCGATTCCCTGGGTGAAACTTTCGCATGCCGACGCAGATCATTATCATGGGGAATCGCATCGGTTCCGCTCGGGCATCACTTACCGTTTACGTCCGCGCGAAAGCATGAGGATTCAGCTTCGTGGACGAACGCATTTTTATTGGACGAGCGCCAGCGCCTTTGCCCGCGCTCTCGAACTCGAGCCGGGTATCCGTACCGGTCACCATGCCTGCGGGCCCGGCGCAACCGCACGCTACATAAGAAAAGTTTTAGGACCGCAAGCGTCATTGGCGATTTATCTCAATGCCGATGATTGGCGAAAGGCGGTTTTGCCCTCTGAAAAGCAGAGTTGAAACTGACAACTTCGATTGTCCGGCTTATATGGAGAGCATGATGCAGAACTCGCAGGAACTGTTTGAAAGATCCCGGAAGGTGGCTCCGGGCGGCGTTCATTCTCCCGTTCGGGCGTTTAAAAGCGTCGGCGGCACTCCGGTGTTTTTCGAGAGCGCCGAAGGCGCTCGTCTGAAATCGGTGGAGGGAAAGACGTACATCGATTTCTGCCAAAGCTTCGGTCCTTTGATCTTGGGACACCGCGATCCCGAAGTAGCGGAAGTCGTGCGAGAAACCATCGATCTCGCATGGAACTTCGGAGCCTGCGAGCCTTACTCGTTGGAACTCGCGGAGTGGATCACGTCGCGTCTTCCTTGGGTGGAACGTATCCGTTTCGTGAGTTCCGGAACCGAGGCCGTGATGAGCGCGTTGCGGGTTGCGCGCGCGGCGACCGGACGGACGAAGGTTCTGAAGTTCGAGGGTTGCTACCACGGGCACGCCGATTCGCTTCTCGTTAAAGCGGGATCGGGCCTTGCCGGTGAATCGGCCAGCGACAGCGCGGGAATCTCGGCGGCGATGGCCGCGGAAACTCTGGTGGCGCCTCTTGATGACGAAGAGGCTTTCCGGCGTATTTTTGAAGCGAATAAAAACCAGATCGCGGCGGTGATCATTGAGCCGATGCCCGCCAATTACGGGCTTCTCTTGCAACGGCGGGAGTTTTTGGAAGAGCTTCGCCGTGTGACGCAAGCTTCGGGGGCCCTCTTGATTTTCGACGAAGTGATTTCCGGCTTCCGGGTCGCTTTGGGTGGAATGGTGGAGCTACTCGGCATTCGCGCTGACTTAGTGACCTTCGGGAAGGTGATCGGCGGCGGGTTTCCGGTCGGTGCCTACGGCGGTCGCGGTGACTTGATGGACCTCGTGGCCCCGAGCGGTCCGGTTTATCAAGCCGGCACTTTGAGCGCGAACCCCGTCGGAATGCGGGCCGGTCTTGCGACTCTGAAAAAGGTCGAGCGCGAAAATGTTTACGCTCGTCTCGAAGAGAGAGCGGCCCGTTTCGCCGATCTTCTTATGACAGGATTTGAACGCGCGGGTGTGCCGCTCACGGTCGCGCGCCAAGGTTCGGTCTTCTGGCTCCATCAGCCGACGCGGAACGGTCAGCCGATCCGGCGCCTCGAGCACATTCCGCCGGAGCATGCCGAGCGCTTTAGGAAGATCTTCCATGAAAGTCTGAAGCGGGGAGTGTATCTCGCTCCTTCGGGTTATGAGGTTGGTTTCATCGGTTACGCTCACACCGATGCCATCTTAGCGGAAGCCGCGGAGGTCATCTTGGAGGCCGTGAAAGGAGCCCATGGCTAAGAAAAGCGGTTCCATTCTGCACGGATCACGATCCATTTCGGCCAAGATGGTCCTTGCGATCGCTTGGCTCGTCTTTTCCGTCGCCCTCACATTCTGGTGGGTTCGTTTCGGGCTCCGGCAGGCCGACCGGATTGCGGAGCTGGCGATTCAGACGGGATCGCCTGACGCCCAAGAGCTTGCTAAATTCCATCGCATGCTCCTGAGCGAAGGTATTACGCTCATCGTGCTTCTTCTCGTCGGGGGTATCGCGCTTCTTTACCACATCACCCGTGAAGCGGAGCGCTCACGGCGCTTAAAAGAGTTCTTTGCGGCCTTTACGCACGACTTGAAGACATCGCTTGCGAGCTTAAGGCTTCAAGCTGAGAGCCTTGAAGAGGACCTTGCGGGAAGCAAGGACGAAAAGGTTCTGCGGCGACTTCTTAAAGATACAGTGCGGCTTGAACTTCAGCTTGAAAACTCGCTTCTTCTCGCGAGCCCTGAAGATTCGGATCGGTTCTTTTCGGAGCCGTTACGCCTTGGGACCGTATTCGAGGCTCTCGCGTATCATTGGCCGGAACTTAAGTTTCAAATTCAGGGCGACGCCGTTATTGAGTGCGATCAAAGGGCGCTTGAGAGTATCCTCAAGAACCTCATGCAGAATTCGGTTATCCATGGCCGCGCCAGCGAAGTGCGGGTTCAAACGACCACCCTGGGTGAAAACGCGGTCATCGTCGTATCCGATAACGGGAAAGGCTTTAAGGGCGATTTCAGCCGCTTGGGGGAGGTTTTCGAGCGCCACATGCCGACGAGCGGAAGCGGGCTCGGTTTATACTTGTCACGCCGTCTGGCCCGGCAAATGCGCGGCGACTTGAAGTTTCTCGAGGCGGATGAAGGTTTCGCGGTTGAGCTCACATTGCCGCTGGCGCGTGAGGTGCGCAAATGAAACGCTTGCTTCTCGTCGAAGATGACCGGTCGCTTGGCGAGACTTTGCAAGAGCGCTTGGAGCGCGAAGGGTATTCGGTCCGGTGGGTTGAATCGCTGGCGGAGGCTTCGGAAGCCGCGCTCGAAGGCGGGGAGGAGTCGGCGTTTGACCTCATCATTCTCGACGTGAACTTGCCCGACGGCTCAGGCTTTGATTTCGCCCGTGAGGTGCGTAAGAAAAGGCCGACGCCTTTTATTTTTGTTACGGCGATGAATACGGCCGAGCACCGCCTGGAAGGCTACGAAATCGGCGCGGAAGAATACATTCCGAAGCCCTTTCATCTCAAAGAGCTTCTTTTGCGCGTGCGGCACGTTCTCGAAACGCATGAACCGGCGGGACTCACGAAAATCAAAGCCGGTAACCGCGTGATTGATCTTGCGGCCCGCGCCGTTATCTCGCCAGGCGGCGAACGTGAGTTTTTGGCCACGCGCGATTTCGAGCTTTTGAAATTGCTGATCACGTCGGCTCCGAACGTGCTCAGCCGCGATGAAATTCTCAATAAGCTTTGGGGCGAAGACCAGTACCCAAGCCATCGCACTGTCGATAATTCCATCGTCCGCTTGCGGCAAGTACTTGGCGATACCGGCGGACGTTTGATCCGCTCGGTCCGCGGCATCGGGTACCAGTGGGTCGGGGAGGAAAAATGAATGTCCGTTTTCAAAACGCATTGAAGCGCATTCCTCAGGCGGTGCCTCCCGTTTGGTTCATGCGCCAAGCCGGCCGCTATCACAAACACTATCAGGCGCTCCGAGCCAAGCACTCGTTCATGGAGATGTGCAAGGACCCGAAGCTCGCGGCTGAAGTTGCGATGGGACCGATCGAAGATTTCGACTTCGACGTCGCGATCTTGTTCAGCGATCTGCTGTTCCCGCTCGAGGCGATGGGAATGGGGCTTAAGTACGACCCGGCTCCTCAACTCGGTTGGCATCTCACCGAGGAGAATTTGAAGGACTTAAAGCGGTGGGATGAGGCCAAGCCCGCTCTCGAGTTTCAAAAACAAGCGGTCATCGAAACGAGAAAGCGTTTGCCTGAATCGAAAAGCTTGATCGGCTTCGTGGGAGGACCGTTGACGCTTTTTACCTACGCTGTGGAGGGCGCGCATAAGGGCGGTCTTGAGAAATCGAAGCGTTCGCTTCCGCTCTTTAAGCCTTTTTGCGAAATTCTTTTGCCGCTCTTAAAGGAGAATATTCAGCTTCAGCTTGAAGGCGGAGCTGAAATCGTCATGCTCTTCGACACGGCGGCGGGCGAACTCTCTCCCCGCGTTTATCTTGAAAACGTCGTTCCTGCTTTAAAAGAACTGGCTCAGGCGTTTCCGAAGAAACTCGGCTATTACGCCAAAGGCGTGCTTCCGGCTCATCTAAGAGATGAACTCTTTGGTGAAGATTCACTGTTTGCCGGTTTGGGATTCGATCACCGTTGGGACCTGCGCGACGCGTTCCGGGATCACCGCGGCGGTTTTGTGCAAGGGAATTTCGATCAATCGCTCTTATTCATGTCGTCGGAAGATTTTGAACGTGAAGCTTTGAAATATCTCGAGCCCATTCGCGCTCTCGCTCCCGAAGAGCGGGCGGGTTGGGTGAGCGGGCTCGGTCATGGTGTATTGCCTGCGACTCCGGAGGAGAATGTCCGCCGGCTCGTCCAGCTGATTCGGGAGGTTATGGCATGAGTGTTGACCTGTTTAAGAAGTACGATGTGCCCGCGCCCCGATATACGAGTTATCCCACGGTTCCCTATTGGACGGAAACTCCCACACAAGAACAGTGGATCGCAGAGCTGAATCGCACCTTCGCCGATTTAAGCGCGAGCTGGTCGCTTTATATTCACGTTCCGTTTTGCGAAACGCTTTGCACGTTCTGCGGATGCAATAACTCGATCACGAAAGATCATTCGCGCGAGGAACCGTACGTGCGGCTTCTTCTCAAGGAATGGGAACTTTATCTTCAAGCCGTGCCGAGCCTGCGCGAGCGTCCTCTGAAACAATTCCACTTCGGAGGAGGAAGCCCGACTTTCCTTTCTACGGCGAGCTTTAAGCTTCTTCTTGAGCCGATGCTTAAAGATATTCGAATAGACCCAGAGGAGTTCGAAGGATCGATTGAAGTCGACCCGCGCCGCACGACGCGCGAGCAATTGGCGACGTTGCGTGAGTTCGGTTTCAATCGCGTGAGCATGGGCGTTCAGGATTTCAATCCGGAAGTCCAGCGCCTTGTGAACCGGATACAACCGCGTGAGATGACGGAGTCGCTCACCCGCGCGGCTCGAGAGCTGGGCTATGAATCCGTGAACTTCGATTTGATTTACGGGTTGCCGAAGCAGACGCCTGAGTCGGTACGCGAGATGGCTGAGATCACGGTTGAAATGCGTCCGGACCGGATCGCGCTCTATAGCTTCGCGCTTGTTCCGTGGATCAAGCCGGCTCAAAGGCTGTTTAAGGATGAGGATCTGCCGACCGGAGCCGCGAAACGCGAACTTTACGAAATCGCACGTAACATTCTTTTGAGCGCCGGTTACCGCGAAATCGGGATGGACCACTTTGCGCTTCCGACCGATTCGCTCGCGAAGTCCGACGAGAGTGGAACGCTCCACCGCAATTTCATGGGATATGCCGACCGGCGCACCGATGTTCTCTTGGGGTTGGGAGTCTCGGCCATCTCTGAAACGCCCGGTATCTTCCACCAAAACGAGAAGGTCTTGCCTGTTTACGAACGCCGGGTTTCAAACGGTGAAATCCCGACGCATCGGGGGCACGTTTTAACCGACGAGGACCGCCGTCGTCGCGAGCAAATTCTCAAGTTCATGACACGTTGGCAAGTTGAGCTTGAGAGCGATGAGCAGGTCGCCGATGTCCGCCAATTTTTGGCGAGTTTGATCGAAGACGGGCTTGTTGAGATCGAGACCCGTACGATGAAGCTTACGCAGAAAGGCCGGCCGTTCTTGCGGAACGCATGCATGGCCTTGGATGCGCGCCTTCGCGCGAAGGCGCCGAATACGAAGGTTTTCTCCCAATCGGTTTGAGCGCAGCGATGGCGAGCGGAGAATTGAGCGGTAAAAGAGTTACTGTCGTTGGTGCCGGTTTTTCGGGCCTTTCGGCTGCCTATTATCTTCAGAAAGCGGGTTTTCAAGTTGAAGTTCTCGAAGAACGGCGGCGACCCGGCGGTCTCATCAGTACGCTCCGCGAACCTTTCGGTCTTGTCGAGACAGCAGCCAATGGTCTGATCAATTCGGGTTACGTCGAAGAACTCTTTGATGAGTTAGGACTTCCGTTGACACCGACTCTCCGCACGGCGCGGAGACGTTACATCTTCCGCGACGGACGGCCGCGCCAGTGGCCGCTCGGACTCGCGGGAACCTTCGGTCTCTTTTCATTTTTCGCGAAGTTTTTCTTGGCGCGGAAGGGCTTGTCGCCGCGTCCTTTCGAGTCCGCCCGCGAGTGGGCAACCCGCGTATTCGGTGAAGAGTTTGCGCGCTATCTTGTCGAAGGCGCTTTGCAAGGGATCTATGCTGGCGATGCGGGCCGCATGAGTGCATCTTTGATTTTCGGTCGCTTCTTCGAAGCGCCGAAGGTGAAGAGGCGTAAGCCTCGCGTGAGGGGAACGGTTTCGGCGCCTCAAGGTATGGGGCAACTCATTGAAACGTGGCGGAAACACTTAGAGTCAAAAGGCGTTGAGTTCCACTTTGAAGCGAAAATGGACGTTTTGCTCGAAGCTCCCCGGCATCCTGTCGTGCTCGCGACCTCGGCTCAGGCGGCGGCCCGTATCCTGGAGAAGGTCGATGCGGAGCGGGCCGAGGTTTTGCGGAAAGTGGAGTTGCTTCCGCTCATGAGTGTCACGATGTCGTTCGATGCACCCTCGGCGATTCGTGGCTTTGGGTGCCTTTTCCCGCCGGTGGAAAAGAGGTGGGCGCTTGGTGTTTTAATGAACGACTGCATCTTTCCCGATCGCGGCGCGCAAGGATTCTCTGAGACCTGGATCTTGGGTGGCGCGCACGAAAAGGCGGCGGAGATATTACAGAAGTCCGATGACGAGGTCCTCGCGCTCATTCAGAGCGAGCGAAAAGTCGCTCTGGGGGCACCGGATTCGCGGATTCTGGGTTACCGTGTGACCCGATGGCCGCAGGCGATTCCGCATTACACAACTGAGCTTGAACGCATTTTACCGCAGATTCGCGGCATGCGCGGCAACGTCGTTTTGATCGGTAACTATCTCGGCCAGATCGGGCTTGCGAAAATTCTGGAGTCGGCCGCCGAGTTGCCCGGGCTGATTCAGGCTCGAGGGCAATGGATCTAGTATGGCGAAACGCGCTGGCTTGTTGCTCATCAATCTCGGGACACCGAACTCACCGGAACCTCAGGATGTCGGGCGTTATCTTTCCGAATTCCTGATGGATAAGTATGTTATCGGTTTACCGTGGTTCTTGCGGTGGATACTGGTGAATCTTCTCATCGTGCCGAGAAGGAAATTCGCGTCCGCGCATGTTTATAAGACGGTTTGGACGGATCAGGGCTCGCCGCTTCTTTTTCATCTTGAGTCTTTGGCGGATGAAGTTCGAAAG
Organism: uncultured Bdellovibrionales bacterium; assembly: GCA_937927435.1. Lineage (GTDB taxonomy): Bacteria > Bdellovibrionota > Bdellovibrionia > Bdellovibrionales > JAMPXM01 > CALBDW01. The sequence goes on along the minus strand of CALBDW010000124.1, from coordinate 3,542 downwards.
AAAGCCGGAGACCGTTATGAAATCGAAATTGGAATGCGGTACGGCGATCCCTCTATTGAACGCGCCATTTGTAAATTCGCGGAAAAAGATCTCGACGAAATCATCGCTTTCCCTCTTTATCCTCAGTTTTCTGACGCGACGGCTCGTTCAAGTTTCGAAGCATGTGTCAGAGCCGCAAAAAAAGTGGGTGTTTCCGATCGACTTCGCATTGTCGGACCGTTCTTCGCTCATCGGGGATATATTTCTCCGTACGCCCGAAGGATCAAGAAGGTCTGGGACGAAGATCGGCCGGAAATGGTGCTTATGAGCTTCCATTCGCTTCCGGAAACGCAGATCCGCCGAAATGATTTGAGCGGTGGACGGTATTGCCTGCAAAGTGGGGCTTGCTGCGATGTCTTGAATGAGTTCAATAAGAACTGCTATCGGGCTCATTGCTTCGCGACAGCAAGAGCTCTTGCGGCCGAGGTGGGGCTTTCGTCTGAACAATATGCGGTTTCGTTTCAGTCGCGCTTTGGGCGGGCGAAGTGGGTGGAGCCGTTTACGGAAGACAAGATTATTGAAATCGCGAATAGGGGAGTGAAGCGCTTGGCAGTCGTATGCCCCGCCTTTGTCGCCGATTGCGTTGAGACACTCGAAGAAATTGGTGTACGGGGGCGCGAGACTTTTCTTTCGGCTGGCGGTGAGGCGTTTCATCTGATCCCCTGTCTCAACTCGGATCCTGATTGGGTCTCTGGAGTGGTCGAGATTGCGCAAGCCCACGCGCGAAAACCCGAGTGTGTTTTATAAATCGCTGACCGAACGGGTGCCGTGTATTTCTTTTAGGGGCGCTTATGAATTTTGCTCGTCCCGACACGTTTTGACCTCCGTAAGAAGCTCAGATCGCAAAAGAATAGCTCTTCTCCCACGGCGAGTTGGCAGGGTTTGTGCTTGTCCCTTTCGGAGATTCGGATTGCATTTCTTGTTTGGTGATTTCTGGACGGTTGGGGACATGCGGCTGAAGATCGCGGTGATACTGATCATTATTAGTTTGGCGATTCTAATTGGGGCAAAGGACGCTTTCGCCAAGAAGATTGAATTGCCGGAACCGAAGTCCTGGTTCTGCCGTAATGTCCCGATCCCCACGCCGCGGCCGAAGTTCACGCCGGCGCCGGTCCCCACGCCGTCACCGCGACCGCCTTATACGCCAGAAGAAGTCCAGCCGCCGAGCGAGTCGCCAAGCGAGGCCCCGGTTGTCGCGGAACCGCCTTCCAATCATACGCCACGCCCAATTCCGACTCCGAATCCGCGGCCGGAGTACGTGCCGACTCCGACGCCTAAGCCTTCGTCGGTTCCTGAAGAAGAGGCGCCGATCAAGCTACCGGAGGTCGCGCCGACGCCGGTTCCCCGTCCGAAACCATCGGGACCCGTGCGGCCTGTGCCGCCGAGTGATTTACCGCCGAGCGGTCCCGAGCCGACTTCCACGGGATCTGCGATTTTGGATGAAGCTTTGGAAGGAAAGCATCCGCTTTCCGTACTTCCTCTTTGGCACGGTTATCCTTGGCAGAAGATCGAGGTGCCCAAGGCTTGGACGGCCGAACTTCTTGAAATCTTGCGCCGGGACGGGCAGGAGCTCGTGAATTCGAATCCGGAAGACATCGCGTTGTATTGTGCGAAGTACTCGAGCTTAAATGAGGAACAGCGCCTTTTGTTCTGGCTCCGTTTCCTCTCGGTTCTGATCGAGCACGAAAGCACGTTCAATCCCTTTAAGATCACATTTACGAAAGGCGTGAACGTCTATAGTGTTGGTTTGCTGCAGCTCTCACTGCAGTCGTCGCAGCGGTCCGTTTACGACTGCACGATGATCAAGAGCTACGACGACATCTTTGATTGGCGGAAAAACCTCGCCTGCGGCGTGCGCATGCTGAGCTATTTCATGAAAGTCGACCAGGCGATCTCGTGGAACTCCCGTACAGAGAGCTATCCGTGGCGCGGGTTGGCCCGTTATTGGGAGCCGCTGCGCGATCCGCGAATCCGCACGGAATTGGGTCGTCAATGCCTCACTGAGCTGGTGGAACAACGCCGGCCCTATTGGATTGAAGAAGCCGGGTCGACGATTCACCCGTCTTATTTCGACGGCGATTATCGCCAAGCGGGCGAGCTGCGTTTCGAGCGCTTGCTCCGTCTTGTGAACCAGTTCCCATACTGCAATTAAAAGAAGCCGAGCTGTTCGCCTTGTTTCATCGGTTGCCAAAGGCGCAGGCCGAGCCCCGATTTTTCGTTAAGGCGGTTGATGAAGTAAGCGGCCAAGTCCGGCATGGTGGCGTCGCTCGGTTGATGGGTGAAGAACTCGATTTGCTCAAGCCCTTTCTGAATCCAATCGTCGATTCTCTCGACCCACTCGTCCAGGCGCTTGTGATCGTATTCGGGCGCATCGTTCCCGATAAAGCGGACAAGGCAACGCGGGGTCGTGAGAGAGTTGTGAAGCACATCCCGCCGGCCGGCCACGTCGGTGATGACGACGTGAACTTTCAGGCGTGCGAGTAATTCGTAGTAAGCCGGGATAAGTTTTTGGCTTTCAAAGAAGCCGGGGTGCCGCACTTCAACGGCGATGGGGAACTCCCGCGGTAAGCTCCTTAAGAACCTCTCAAGCTCGGGCAGATCCCGAGGTGAGAACGTCGGTGGCAGTTGCAGGAATGAAATTCCCAGGCGGTCTTCAAGGAGCAAAAGATTCGAAACAAATTCCCGGACGAGATCGCGGTTGATATCGAGCCGCCAGCGGTGCGAAATCTCCTGCGGCCACTTGGGACAGAAGCGGAAGTCTTCCGGCGTTTGCGCCCGCCATGCGAGCACCGTCGCACGGTCGGGGACCCGGTAGTGGGTCGTATTGAGTTCGATCGAGGTGAATTGGCCGGCGTAGTGAGAAAGGTACTCCGTCGGCTTGGCGCCTCTGGGATAGACCGTTCCGACCCACTCTTTCGCACCCCAGAGCGGGCAGCCGACGCCGACTCGTAGCTGCGGAAACCGCCCCTTGGAACCGAGGAGCTCATCAGTACGCGGATCAGGCGGTGGAAGCCGCAGATCGATCGTTCCCAAAATGCTGGCCGGTACTTTTCCGAACTCCAAAGTTCTTCCTCACTTGAATCGCCTTTAGGTCCTCGCGTCGATGATTATCGCGAATACTCTAACGGAGAGCGCGAGGGTTCAAGGATTGCCTCGGTGATGGGCCTCGGTATGACGCATCCCGTGGTCAGAACCTCCTGGAAGAGGGTCCGAGAGGTGGTTGGGGTGCCAAATTGCTGAATAAAGTGGCAGAGATAGCTCGGAGTTAGGGCTTTTCGAGAGGAGAGAATTGACACCGACCATGCCCTTGAGGAATAAAGGTTTTTCCAAATCAAACACATCCCCAAGCTCTTTGCGCGAGTGGCGGAATTGGTAGACGCACCAGCTTGAGGGGCTGGCGGTAGCAATACCGTGCTGGTTCAAATCCAGTCTCGCGCACCAAATTTTGGGGCTCTTCTCACTTAACTGGACATCGTTTCAAAATTCCTTTGTAAGACAAGCAC
>CALBDW010000123.1 GCA_937927435.1 uncultured Bdellovibrionales bacterium | reverse complement strand
CTCTTCCGATCTGAAGCCTCTTCGATCTTACGAGAGCCCGCGCCGTTATCTACAATGTTGATCCTGATCTCGGCCGCAAAATCGAAGAGGCTTCGCTTTTCGCGCAACAAGATCCGTACCGCGCGGCCACCAATAACAAAGGTATCATGAACGGGATCGATCCGATCCTGATCGCGACCGGAAACGATTGGCGAGCGGTCGAAGCCGGAATGCACGCCTATGCCGTGCGGGACGGGCAGTACCGCTCGTTGACGATGTGGAAACTGGAAGGCCGCGATTTGGTCGGTACTCTTGAAGCTCCGATCGTGACCGGTACAGTCGGTGGTGTCACAAAGCTTCATCCGACCGCGCAAATCAGTCTTCGTATTCTCGGTGTGAAGAGCGCGGCCGAGCTTTCGCGCATTTGCGCGGCTGTCGGGCTTGTGCAAAACCTCGGCGCGCTTAAGGCGCTCACAACCGTGGGGATCATCGAAGGCCACATGAAACTACATATCAAGAACCTCACTCTGGGCGCCGGCGCCAATGAGCGGGAAATGCCGCTTGTTCAGAAGCGCCTTGAGGAGATCCTCGCTTTGACGAAACGGATCACCTTGAGCAACGCCATCGAGGTCTTGCGCGAAATCCGCGCCTCTTCTTCCCAGCAGGTGACAACGCGGCCATGAACCTCCAACCGATGGGGCCTGCCGCGCTGTCGGTGCCGGGGAAAACATTTTTAGTTGGCGAGTATCTGGCGTTAGAGGGTGGCCCCTCCATCATTTTGACGACCGAGCCGCGGTTTCAACTGAAAGTCGATCTGCGTACCTACGAGGGTGCTGAGGGGTTCAATTTTTCGCCGCAGTCACCGGCAGGGCGCCTACTTCAACGCTTCCCTCAATCAGTTCGCGAATATCGTTTTGAATTCGAGGATCCGCACGAAGGCCGCGGTGGGCTTGGCGCTTCGAGTGCTCAATTCGTTCTCGTTTATGCGTGGCTCTTCGGTCTCGAGTCGCTCCAAGACATCGAACGGCTTCTTCTCCTTTATCGCGAATGCGCATGGAAAGGCGAGGGTACGCCGCCGTCTGGGGCCGACGTCGTCGCACAAGTAACCGGAGGAGTGACCTGGTTCGACGGGCTTCGCTTCGAGGCCTGCGATTGGCGCTGGCCCTTTTCGGACTTGGGATTTTCTTTGCTGCGGACGGGCTCCAAACTGGCCACTCACGAACACTTGCAGCGGGTGACGTCCGGAGCCGCTGTTCCCGCGGAAGCGCTCCGCACGCAAGTGGCCGCGGCTGGGCGTGCATTTGGAAATTCCGATGAGCGGGCATTGGTCGAAGCCGTTGCGAATGTGGGCTTGATTCTCGAGGAGGCGGGACTCTGTACGTCCCATACGCGGCAAATTCTTGATGAACTGCGAAGACAATGCGATTGGTCTTTGGCGGCCAAAGGTTGCGGTGCCATGGGGGCCGACGTGATCCTCGTTTTGCACGAGAAGGCAAAAGCACCCCAGGTTGCGGAATGGGGCCGGGCTCGAGGTCTCGAAGGCTGCGGTACGGACCGTGATCTGGCGACTGGAATCCGCGTTGAAGGATGAAGAAACGTGAAAGCAGCTCGAAAATGGAGCGCGCAAGCGCCATCAAATATCGCTTTGATCAAGTACATGGGAAAAACCGGCACGGGACCCAACCGGCCGACGAATTCCTCGCTTTCATACACGCTCACGCACCTAAAAAGTCTTGTCGAGTTGGAAGTTCGACCGTCGGGAGATGACGCTTGGGAACCGCTGCTCGCCGATCCCGAGGGGCGCACGTTGCCGCCGGTTGAGTTGTCTGAAAAAGGGCGCGAGCGTTTCTTGGCGCACCTCAAACGCATCAAAGCCGAATACGGTTTCGAGGGCTCCTTTGTCGTTCGTTCGGCGAACGATTTCCCGTCTGACTGTGGTCTCGCCTCATCAGCGTCGTCGTTCGCTGCGTTGACCATGGCGGCTCTCAAAGCGGTCTGCGAGCTGACGGGAAGGGACTTACCGAGTGCGGAGGCCGCGGCCGAACTGAGCCGTAAAGGTTCGGGCTCTTCATGCCGTTCATTTTTCGCGCCTTGGGCATTCTGGTCGACGGACGGAGGGGTGCGGGCTGTTGAGGAGATCAAAGTGCGCGACCTTCTCCATCAGGTGATCGCTGTTGATGATCGGAAGAAGCTTGTTTCGAGTTCGGAAGCGCATACGAGGGTCGCGAGTTCGCTTCTCTTCGAAGGGCGGCCGGAGCGGGCTGAGAGACGGGCTAAAGCCCTCATTGACGCACTTGGAACGAAATTCGATTGGCGGGAGGCGTTTGAGATCACATGGGCTGAATTTTGGGATATGCACGCGCTCTTTGAAACGAGCGTCCCTTCTTTCGGCTACATGACGGCCGCTTCGCGCGAGGTGCTCGACTGGGTGAGAAACGCGCTCTGGCGGAAGAACGGGGACGGGCCGATCGTGACGATGGATGCCGGCCCCAATATTCATCTTTTGTATCGAAACGACCCGACCGGACGCGAGGCTTTCCTGGCGGTCGAAAAAGAATTTTCGGCGCGGTTTAAGATCTTCAGCAGCGGGATGGTTCGATGAACGAAACGAAGAGAAGCATGGAGGCCATCGCTTACGGAAAGTGGATCTTGGCGGGAGAGCACGCGGTTCTTCGCGGGGCGCCAGCTGTCGCATTTCCTGTTTACGAAAAGGCTTTGAAAATCCGTTACGTTGACGAAGGCGGCGAACTTTCGCCGGTGGCGGTCGAATTCGGCGGTGAGCACGGAAGCGAGATCAGCTTGCTGTTTTGGGGTGTGATGGAACGCGCGCTTCAAGCCATCGGCCGCAACCGCTCGGAGGTCCGCGGCCGTTTCTACGTCGAAAATTCGATTCCAGTCGGAGCGGGGCTCGGCGCTTCCGCCGCACTCTGCGTGGGCATCGGTCGTTGGATCGCGTGGAACGGGTGGGTGAGTGAAAAAGGACTTCCGGAATTTTGTCGGCAGCTTGAAAACTTGTTTCACGGCGAATCGAGCGGCGTCGATATCGCCATCGCGCTCTCGGGTCGAGGGCTTCATTACGAACGCTCGGGAACTCGATACGAAATCGAACCGCGCTGGCGACCGGAATGGTATCTCTCCTATTCGGGTAAGCGCGGGGTCACATCCGAGTGCATCGCCAAGGTCAAAGCGCTTTGGCAAAAAGACGAGGCTTTGGGTCGCCGGATCGACGAAGACATGAAGGAAGCGGTGCAAATGGCCGAAGGCGCTCTCGCGCAAACATCGGCGGACTTCGCTTTCGAGAAACTGGCGGAAGCCATCAATAAGGCGCGCACATGTTTTGAGCGCTGGGGGCTTGCGGGCGGCGAGCTGGGAAGTCACATTCAGTGGCTTTTCGAAAGCGGTGCTTACGCAGTGAAGCCCACGGGGTCGGGCGACGGCGGATATGTCTTGAGTCTGTGGCGGAAAGCGCCGCCGCCGGAAATCCGTCAGCATCTGATCGCGCTTTCGCGTTGAAAAACTTTCCCGGGCGGGGATACGAAATTTCCAAGCGGGCGTTTCGAATTGCTCCCCCTATGAAACTTTGCTAACTGCGTCGGCAAAACATCCCCTCAAACACTATAACCAGAAGAAGGATTGATCTATGCGTTCGACTTTATTGGCCGTTTTAGCTTTGATCGCCATGTCTTCGACCGCGTTCGGCCGCGAGTGCACGAATGCGAACGGCGAAGACATCCTCAATAACCCGGATCTTTTCCAAGCCGAGATCAGAGTGCAGCAAACCTGCTCGGACGCCGCTGACTTGGCCCGTGCGTGCGCTTGGGGCAGCTCGTTGGACGTGGGCACGGTCGCAGCCGCCGAAGAGGTCTGCTATCTCGAAATGGCGAAACAACGCGGGCTTACGCGGACCTTCTTTGCGATGCTTGAGCGCCTGGAAAAAGATTGTGACAAGAAATACGAGAGCGAGGACGGCACGCTCTATCGCTCTTTGCACGCTTATTGCCGTTTGGACGCCCTTGAGTGGCTCGTGAACCGTCTGGTTCCGAAAAAGTAATCAGAGCGAATTGTGAACGTTAATAAGCGAGGCGGAGAAGGCGCCTCGCTTTTTTATTGCCCAAAATTCACGAAGTGGCAGGAAATCTGCCTTCTAAACAAAATCATTTGTCGTCCTTTCCACGCCCAGCGAGTCTGTAAGTATTTTTCGAGCCATGGAATTGTGTTCAATACCTCTCTTTCCGCTTTTCCAAATATTACTCTTCGAGTAGACACTTTTCGTCACCGAAAAACCATTTCTCCGAAGGGGGAATGCTTATGAAAACATTTGTGACAATTTTCGGGTCGCTCTTAATTTCGGCATCCGCAATTGCGTCGCCCTTTGAAGGCGTGAACAAAACTACTCCGAAGTGCTTCGAGCGCACTTTCTCGGATGCTTACTTGAAACAACGTCCCCGTCAGACGGTCAAAGCGATTCACATGACCCTTCTCGGCTTTAACTACAAGGGCGAGAAAATACGCTTCGCCGACATCGTCGTGAAATTGAAACAGCCGAAACACGGGCGCATCACCTTCAAAACGACCATGACGTGCGATGAAAACGGTCGTTGTTTCATTGAATGCGACGGCGGAACCGGCCAGATCGCGAAGAAAAACGGCCAACTGATCTTTAAGAACAGCGGCATCACCCTCTTCGGCGGATGCGACGCCGAGGCCGATGTCGACGAATTGATCGATATCGTTCTAAGGCCGACGAAAAACGGAGACGATCTCTTCACGCTGGTGCCCGCGAAGAATTGTCGGATTCCGAAGTGGTTCAAAGAACTCGCCGAGAACCCCGGATTCTAATCGTTCGGCGGTGACCGGTCGCCGAAAGAACGATTCAGATAGCGAGGCCGAAAGCGCCTCGCTTTTTTATTCTCTTTCCTGTCGGAGGCGATAGGAAAATAGAGCGATTCCCCCTGCGATCGTCGCGTTGAGCGATTCGACCCCCCTTACCATGGGAATTGAAACTCTGTGAAACGGAAGCGAATCGGGTACCCCCAATCCTTCTTCTCCGATGAGGAGTCGGACGTCCTTCGGCCAGTCGAAGGAGCTGAGCGGTTGGCCTTCCATGTGAAGAGCGACGGCGGGGCCGGCCATTTTTCCGAGTTCTTGAATTGAAGGTCCCCGAAAAAGCGGCGTCATGAGCGTTGTGGCGCTTGCCGCACGCACGGCTTTCGGGTGAAAGGGCGAAGCGCTTTCCTGCAAAAGAACGACTTTCGAGGCTCCGAACGCCGCCGCCGACCGCAAAAGTGCTCCGAGGTTGGCCGGATCGCCGAGAGCGCAGAAGATTTCGAGTCCTCGCGGGGGCTCTTTGAGCATGATAGGTGGGATTTCTGGTGTTCGCAGCACAAGAAGAGGAGAGCGGGTACCGAAGGCATCAAGTTCGTCAAAGAGCGGGCGTTCAAGTTCCACAATCGCGAACGCGGAACCCGATCCTTTCAATTGTTCCCGAAGTTCGCGAGCTCGCTTGAGCAGGGCGAATGCGAACGCGCTTTTTTCCGAGGATGGCAAGTCGGAGGGAAAAATCACGTCGCGGACGCTTTGGGGGTAACGTTCGAGCAGTTCCGAAACCACGCGGGTTCCAGATGCGAGAAAAAGCCCGTGCTTTTTGATGCCTTTTGTTGTCAGGCACTCGCGAAGAGCGCGAAAGACGGGATTTTGGTCGCTCGTGATGCTCTTATCGAAATGCAACATAATTTTTCAATCCGTGTCCATTCCGTATTCCCGTTCCCAAGCAAGATCGAGTTCCTCAAAGTCGGGCAACGGATGGGGTTTCAGCTTTCTAAAAATCAGAAGACGGCGTTCATGTGGAGTCTGAGGAAGCGAATAGTGGATGTCGTCTTCGAGGGCGTAATACTCTCCCCAGGTTTCAAGCGCCATCTCGATCTCCGGGCCGCAGTTGGGGCCTTTCATGAGGTAGACGCGTCCGCCTGTTTGCAGGCAGTTGACGACGTTGCCGAGGGTGTTCCGGGCGTCCTCCACCGCTCTGGTGATTACGCCCTGGACCGGATAAAAGAATTCAAAGTTGATGTTCCGGCCGATGATCGGGAGGTTTTTTAGATCCAACTCTTCCCGAACGCGCTTCAAGAAACCGACGCGTTTTTGAACACCTTCGGCGAGAATGATCGTTTCGTCCGGGAATTCGATTTTAAGGGGGATACCCGGGAAACCAGGCCCTGTACCGACATCTAATAGCGGAAACTGGAGTCTCGTTAATCTGGCGACGATTAAGCTGTCGATAAAGTGCTTGATGGCCACGTCCCGCAGCGTGAGAAGACGGGTGAAGTTCTGTTCGCGCTGATTGGCCATCAGCATCCGGTAGAATTGCGTGAGCTGCTGGCGCTTCGCGTGCGGGTAATCCCCGAAACCGTGGTTCCGGAAGATGTCGTAAATGCGGTCGTCCGCTTCATTGAAGCTATAGTTTTCCTCCGGGCGACGATGGCGTCCGCCCGTCGGCTTTTTCAGCTTCAGGTGGTTTTTTTGAGCTTTTTCGAGCCGGGCCTTATAAGGGCTCCAGTTGGTGCGATTCTTATGCGCCATGTTGGCCGGCAATACTAGTTGATGGAGCGCCATAAATCATCGATTAATTGTAGGGTTATGGATATTACCGGTTCTATGAAAGAAAAGATCGACGAGATACGGGCCCAGGCGGTGAGCGCCTTTGAAAAGGCTTCCACCAGCAAAGAACTTTACGACATGAAGGTGCAATTCCTCGGGAAGCAGGGGAGCTTTTCCGCCTTGATGAAGGAGATGGGCAAGCTCCCGCCCGAAGAAAGGCCCGTTTTCGGCAAACTCGTCAACGAAGCGAAACAGGTTCTTGAGGATCTCTATGGCCGGCGCGAAGAGGCCCTGAAGGAACAGGAACTTCAAGCCCGCCTGGCCTCCGAAACTCTGGATATGACGTTGCCGGCTTTTGCCGAACCGATGGGCGCCAAGCATCCGGTTTCGATCGTCATAGAGGAGATTTCGGGAATTTTAGCCCGGCTCGGATATTCTGTGCGCCTGGGACCGTTGATCGAAAAGGACAGCTTCAATTTCGAGGGGCTTAACATTCCGAAGGATCACCCGGCGCGCGATATGCAGGACACGTTTTATATCGATGACGAGCATGTCCTGCGCACGCACACGTCGCCCATTCAAGTTCACGTGCTCTTTAATGAGAAACCGCCGATCCGTGTCGCCGGCGTGGGGCCTGTGTTTCGTTGCGACAGCGACGTTTCTCACTCGCCGAACTTCCATCAGATCGAAGGGTTCTGCGTTGACCGCCAGGTTTCGATGGCGGATCTGAAGGGCACCATTTCGTTCTTCGTGCGTGAATTCTTTGGTCCCGGTTTGAAAACCCGCTTTAGACCGAGCTTCTTCCCCTTTACTGAGCCGTCGGCGGAGATGGATTGCCAGTGCCCCATCTGCAGGGGCAAAGGCTGCCGCATGTGTAAGGACACCGGTTGGGTGGAAATCGGCGGTTGCGGTTTGGTGCATCCGAACGTCTTGAAGTTCGCCAACGTGCCGTATCCCGAATGGCAGGCATTCGCATTCGGTTTCGGGATCGAACGCATGGCGATTATCAAGTACGGAATCGATGACATCCGTTTGTTCAACGAAAACGACGTTCGTTTCTTGAGGCAGTTCAGTTTATGAAGATTTCTCTCAAGTGGCTGAATGATTATATCGACCTTCACGATTACATGGCCAAACCCCAGGAACTGGCGGCGCTGCTCACGGCGGCCGGTATCGAAGTTGAAGGGGTGCAAAACCTGGCGAAGCAGTATGAAAACGTCGTGATCGGCCATATTCTTCAAAAGGGCAAACACCCTAACGCCGATCGCCTGACCGTCTGCCAAGTTTCGACAGGGGACGGTGTTGTTCACCAAATCGTTTGCGGCGCCCGGAACCACAATGAAGGCGACCGAGTGGTGGTGGCGTTGCCCGGCGCGGTTTTGCCCGGTGATTTCGCGATCAAACGCTCGCAAATCCGCGGCGTGGATTCGGGCGGCATGCTTTGTTCCGAGGCGGAGCTGGGGCTGAAAGAAGACAGCGACGGCATCCTTATTCTTCCGCCGGATGCACCGGTCGGCCAGTCGTTTGCGAAGTACATGGGGCTTGACGACATCCTTTTTGAGCTCAAGGTCACGCCGAACCGGGCTGACTGCCTTTCGCACTTCGGTCTTGCGCGCGAAATCGGGGCTCTTACGGGACGGGAAGTGAAGTTCCCGGCTTTGAAACTCGAGGAGAGCGGCGGCTCGACCCGCTCCGTTGTTAAAATTGAGCTTCGGGCGAAAGACTTGTGCCCGCGTTACGCGGGCCGAGGCGTGAAGGGGGTCAAAATAGGGCCTTCGCCGGCTTGGTTGAAAACGAGATTGGAAGCTGTCGGCCTCAATTCCATCAACAACGTCGTCGACGTCACGAACTTCGTAATGATGGAACTGGGACAGCCGCTTCACGCTTTCGACCAGCGTGAGCTCCGCGGCGGTAAAGTCGTTATTGATCGCGCGAACAAAGGGGAAACCTTTGTTACGCTGCAAGGAACGGAGCTAAAGCTCGATGGTACGGAACTCACTATCCGCGACGGCGAGCGTCCTGTGGCGCTTGCGGGCATCATCGGTGGTAAGAACTCCGGCGTGCAAGACGATACGACCGATATCTTTATCGAATCGGCTTACTTCACACCGGCCGCCGTCCGGCGGACCGCGCGTAAGTTCGGCATTGAAACCGATTCGGGTTACCGTTTCGCGAGGGGCACGAACCCCGAAGCGGTTCGTCTTGCTCTCGACCGCGCGGCCCAGCTCATTCAAGAAGTGGCGGGTGGCCAAATCATGGGCGAACCGCATGATGAGTATCCGAATCCGATCGTGCGCGAACCGATCGAAATTCGGTTATCGACACTGGAATCCCGGCTCGGTTATCCGGTGACCGCCGAAGACTTCGCGAAATGGATGAAACGCCTTGATTGCAAGGTGGAGCCCATTGCTGGAAGCGAACCGGCTTGGCGCGTGCATCCGCCGCTTTTCCGTTGGGATCTCACTTTGGACGTCGATCTCGTCGAAGAGTTCGCGCGTCTTCATGGCTATGATCATATTCCGGAACGCATCCCGACGTTCGCGGAGATGCCGGCCGAGCACGAACAATCCTTCGTTCTTGAAGCGAAGACTCGCCGGCTTCTGCAAGGGGAAGGTTGTCTTCAGGCCATCAACTACGCGTTCATCAGCCGGAGCTTCCAAGAGAGAGTGCTCGGAGATCTGGAGCGCGTGCGGACGACGGGGCTTAAGACGACCGCGGAACCTGTGGCGATCGTGAATCCGCTCAACGAAGAGATCAATGTCATGCGGACGTCGCTCGTTCCGGGCCTTTTGAAAAACGTTGTGCATAATTCCCGCCATGGAAACTCGTTCGGACGGATTTACGAATTGGGCTTCGGGCACTTTAGGTCCGTCTCGGCTGATAAGAAGGCGGAGTATGTTGAAGAGTCGCGTTTGGCGTTCGCATTTTGGGGAGCGCCAGAAGATTTGTGGCGGAAGAACGCTCCCGCGGTGCCGGTCGTGTTTTCGCTGAAAGGAGCGGTTGAGAACTGGCTGCGCGGGATGGGAATTCAAAAATTCCGTTGGCAGCAGCTGAATGTCAAAACCGCTCCCGAATTCTTGCACCCGGGGCAGGCGGCGGTGCTTGAGTTCGAAGGTAAGCCTGTCGGTTTCATCGGAACTCTGCATCCGACATTGGCTGCCGAGCTTAAAATCCGGGAAGAGACCGCAGTCGGTGAGTTCAATATGGATCTTTTGATGAACGGGCAGCCTCGTTCGCCGAAATACAAGCCGATTTCCCGGATGCCGGCTGTGGATCGAGATATCGCTCTGCAAATGCCGAAAAGCCTGCCCGCGGCCGAGGTTGAAGCGGAGATTAAGAAAGCAGCTGGGGAATTGTTGCGTGAGGTTCGCGTTTTCGACGTGTTTGAAGGTGGTTCACTGCCGCCGGATCAACGTTCGGTCGCATTCCGCATGGTTTTCCAAGCGAAGGACACGACGCTTGAGGATCAAAAGGTCAACGAGCTTCGCGACAAGGTCGTGAAGGCGGTGACTGAAAAATTCGGCATCACAGTCCGCTAGTCCTGGTCCAAACTCGATAGTCTTTGTTTTAACCCAACGCGTTGAGTCTGGTTGGTCGGGCCGGACTCCGACTTTTCGACGCCTCGTATTGGCAAATAAGTATTCGAAAGACTTGATTGTTTTCAATGAGTTGGTAGCCTTTTACTCAGACTCCACAATTGATCTCCCGGTCGAGGTAATTATGGGCCAACAGAATCTCGGACGATCAACAATGACGAAGGCTGACATTGTCGAGAAGGTCTATCAAAAGATCGGCTTCTCCAAAAAAGAGGCCTCCGAACTTGTGGAGCTCGTGTTTCAAAGTCTGAAAGACACTTTGGTGAAGGGCGATAAGGTCAAGATTTCCGGCTTTGGTAACTTCGTTGTTCGCGGAAAGAACGAACGTATCGGCCGCAACCCTCAGACTGGGGAACAGATCAAGATCAGCGCTCGTCGGGTGCTGACCTTCAGACCCTCGCAAGTCTTAAAAGCCATGCTCAATGGAGAAGACGTCAGCGGAGTCTCGGATGACGAATGAGGAATCGGTTCCCGCAGAAGCTTCGACAGAATTGAGTGGCGCGATTCAAGCGGACCAGGAAACGATCGCACAGGTAGAGACGGCGGCTGCCGTTGTGTCGGTGCCAGTGAAAGATGCAGGAGAAGCGACGGTCGAAACGCGTATGGATTCTGGGGCTGAGCCGGTTCAAGAAGAGTTGCAAATGTTTAAGCCGGTTTCGCTTCCTGATCCTCGGGTCGAAGCGGGCCCGGAGCTTCTCGAAAGCCTGAACGGCATTCCCGACAAAATGGCGTTCAAAATCGGCGAGGCCGCCGAGATGGTGGGGGTGAAACAATACGTCCTCCGCTACTGGGAGACTGAATTCGAGGCGCTTCGTCCTCGTAAATCGAAAAACAACCAGCGCATCTACAGCCGTCGCGATATCGAGACGGCGATGATGATCAAGAAGTTGCTTTACGAAGACCGTTTCTCGATTGAAGGCGCGCGGGCCGCCCTTAAAGCGCTCAAGAATCAAGTCAAAGAAGAACGTGGAATCCAAGCCATGGCGCAAAGCCAGGAATCCGCAGTTGCCAAACTGCGCGCGCTCGTCGAGGACATCCGTCGGATCCGCGATATTTTTGCATAAGCGCCGTCAGTGAGGAGTTTCTCGCGCTGACCGGATAAGTGGCAGACGCGCTTGTTCCGTACGCCGGGTGTGGCTGACTCGTTTTGGTAAGCCAGGAGTGTTTTCTCCTATGACCCTTTGATCGGCGAGTATCTAGCCGAAATCAATAAGGGATCTCCGATCTCATCTTGAGACGAGCATCTTGCGCAAAATTTCAGTCAACTTCGCGTAATTACTTCCGAAATAGTAATTGTGGAAAGTGTAGTGAGTGGCTGCAAAAGGGCTCTGGAAGCGGACAAGTAAAACAAGATCAGTGTGTGTTGGTTTATATGAACATAGAGAGGAATAAAGGAACGTTAGCTCTTTTTTCTCTAAGCCGTTGGGATACCGAATGAATAAGGAGGCTCGGGCTTCAGCCTCATTCACAGTCAGTCCGCTCACGCGGATCACGCGGATCATAGGAGTGTCCCTTCTCACAACGGCTCTTCTCGGTTTCACTC
>CALBDW010000122.1 GCA_937927435.1 uncultured Bdellovibrionales bacterium | reverse complement strand
GAAGACGTACCATTTAGGAGCGGCTCAAAGCCTCGCGAGCCAACTTTTTGCCCAACTCGACTCCAGGCTGGTCGAAGGCGTTGATATTGAGGGCCTCACCGATGGCGCCGACGACCAATTCCAGCAGCATAAACAAAGCCCCCATCGACCGTTCGTCCAGCTGTTCGCTCGTCAACGTCAAACTCTGGACTCCCCGACTTTCCAAGGCTTGGCGGGTCGCGTCCGCCATGGCTCCGAAGAGGCGTCCCATGGATTTTCCGGCCATCAAGCTTTGTCCGTCGAAGAGATTTTTCTCCAGGACAGGACTTCCGTTCTCCGACTGCCTCACCCGGAAAAACCAAATAAATTTATCCGGTGTCCCTTCCATGACTTGCTGGAGGATCGAATGCTGATCGGACGAACCAACAGCAGGGATCGGCGTACTCACGCGAGGCGCTGCTTCACCCGCTCGATTCCTGGCTTTACCGAGAGACTCCGCCCAAAGCTGTTGCACCCAGAAACCGAACTCACGGAGCCCTTCCGCGTACGACCAGAAAAGAGTGATCCATTCCGAGCGTCCAAAACTGAGAAGCGATTGCGCGGTCAAACGCGCGATCAATTCTTCTTGCTCGGGTCGAAGCGCCCATTCGGCTCCCTCGCGCAGAGCTTCGATATCGAGCCCGTAGAAGGCCGCCGGCAAGGTTCCGACAGGTGTGAGGACGGAAAAGCGTCCGCCGACATCTTTCGGAATTTCGAGAGCCGGAACCGACTCGCGGCGCGCCCAACGTTCAAGTGGGTTATCGGCGTTTTCAGTGATCACTGTTGCGTTCGCGCTGAGCTTCTTGAAACCGGATTGGCGCAAGTGTTGGTCGATGAACTCCGCCATAGTAAGCGTCTCGATCGTATTGCCGCTCTTGGAGACAATCACCCAGTGGATTTGCTCCGGCTTAGGGCGACTCTTGAGCCAACGCCAGAAGCGGTCCGCATCGACGTTGTCGATGAACTCCACGTTATGACTACTGTTCCATTTTTTTAGGGCGTGCGTCAGCGCTCGGCCGCCGAGCGCGCTACCACCCATGCCGAGAACGACCATCGAGTCGCATTGCTTACGGAGCTCGCGCGCACGCGCTTCCGCCGACGCCCAAAGCCCCGTACGTTGAGGGAGCTTGAAGAAGCCCAGATCTTCGCGAGCCTTGAGCGCTTTCAGACTCTTCAGCGCCAGATCATATGTCGACTGATCTTCGTTCTTAGTAACAACTTCAAGCTTCCACATGCTGCTCCCCCAACTCGATACGTTTAGGCCCGCGAAACCACCTTTTTAACTTGAAAATGGGGAACACGCAAAAACCGCAATGCGTCACCCTTATTGACGCAAAATTGGACTGATCGATGAGGATAAGAAACTCAATTTCCTGACGCGGACGGCGCTTTCCGACTCAAGGTTACGGATCGTAGACACACCGGAAACCAATGTACGCGTTCAAGAACGCCGTCTTGTTGTTTAGGTATGTCGTGAAGATCCCGATATTCGCGGTTATGGAGTTCCAGGCACCGCCCCGATAGATGCCCCCGGCGGACCCTCCATAGACCTTACCCACAGCTTGTGTCGAACTCCACGAAGAATTAGATGGACCAAATAACTTTCGATTGTTCGTTCCCACACTACTGCTCGTGAATTCAATCCATTTGCCGCTATCGAACGCCGGATTCACTCCCAGCGACGAATAATCATCATTCACCCACTCCGATACATTACCCGAGAAATCCCAAATCACTTCGCCGTTGGAAAGCTTGTGCGTGCGCTTTAGCGAGTTCCAGGTAGAACCGGTACAAGACTGGCCGGTGCCGCTGCATGCGTCGTTATCATTGGAGCTTGCAGCCAAGGAATCACTGGGCGAAACGGTACTATGTCCGCGGTTGAGAGCCCCCGAACCCACTGAGCCGTTTTGCCAGTTCGCCGCCACCTGCTCGATATTTCTCGCAATCGTCTGCCACTGCGCATTGCTGATAAGCTTATATCCAGTTCCGAGGCTCTGGCACTTTGCTCGCGCATCATTCCGATTGATATTCACCCATGGCTTACCCGAAGCTTGCGATGTCGCCACTCCTCCCACATTTTTCATCTCATACTTCGCCACACAGAAGTCACTCGTGCCGAACGTGGGATTCCCGGGAACCAAAATGTATCCAGTAGGACAGGTCAATGCGTCTTCTATCGTCACCCCGGCCGGAGGCTTCGCGATAAACGTCGACCATTCGGTGGAACTTTTGAGTGGGACGAAGATCGCCCGCCCCGACGCGTGATTATTCTTAACCTTCTTCTTAACTCCGTGCTTATCGATCACGGCGCTATCACCATGGTCGATCACATAGCCAGTGCCCCCATTAACCGGACCACTCGCTGCAAGCGCAGAGAGCGAGAACAACATCGCGACAACGGATGAATGAAGCGCTTTCGCTTCGAAAATCACTATGTTCTCCTCTGCCGTATCGACTCTCAATATGTCAGATCAGAGCCGATTCATGTCGAGAGCTCCTACGGCCCGAGATTTCATATTAACATTGATGCTTTTCGCTGAAACCATCTCTCGATTTAGCCGTTTCAGAACTAGTCGGCTCGCACGCAGAGGTGAATCAGTTTGTTACGCAACCGTAATCAGCTTAGGAAATCGCAATGTCTTCCTCGATTCGGTGGTAGCCGCGCCACTCCTTTAAGCGGCCGCGCGGGCGTCCGCCGTCTTCAGGGTACTCGAGAAGCACGTAGGTGAGCTTCGTGATCTTTCCGAGCGAAGGAATGTCGAGAGAAGTGATCTCGGTCCAAGTGCCGGTGTTGAAATACTCCTTGTCGGCCGCCCACTGGCGGTACTGATAGACATGGGTGTGGCCGAAAATCACGATGTGGACGCGATCATCGGCGAGGATACGCCGGGCCGCTTCGCTGAGATCCGGGAAGATCGCGCTCTCCGCGATGACTTGGAGAATCCGGCGCAGCGAAACTTGACGGCGGGGGTCTTTCCGTAAAGCCGCTTTCGTGAAGTAAACAAAAAGGCTAAAGAGCGACTTGATCGTGAACCAGAATTCGTTCATCAATGCCCACCGCACCATCCGATTGAAAGGCCGAACTTTGTCGATGTGCGGGTGTACGTGCTTGAGCCTCAAGACGAAGTCGACGAAGAAAATCGAGCCGAATGGCAGGTTCAAAATCGGTTCAGGCAGATTCTTCTTGAGGAAAAGCCTCTTTGGGTCGAAGCGGTTGGCCGCTTCGTGCATGTGGCCGTGCTCGATATGCACGCCATCGAAGAAGTAAACGATGTTTTTGTACTTAACCGACGTTTGCAGGACCTCGTTGAGATATGCGCGCGTCGCCGGCCAAAGCATGCACTGGTCATGGTTTCCGACGATATAGGTGATCGAACGGTTCGGGAAATTGGCGAATTCCCGCAAGGCATCGAACACTTCCTTGTGGCCCACGACGATGCTTTTGAGCTTCTCCAATGAAACAGACTCGGTGACGACCGTCAGGAAATGGCCGCGGTAATCGACCTGAAGGAAGTTCAGAAAATCACCGTTGATGATCAACTCGACTTCGTAGTCCTTGTATTCGCCGGAGCAATAGTAGTGGAGAAACTCGACGAATTTTTGGCCGTAGTAAAACTCCTCTAGGGAGTTCGTGGCTCCTCCATCGAGCGTGCGACCCCGGCCGAGATGCAAATCACTGATGACCAACTTGATTTTCTTCATCGCCCAAATTAATCCACCGCGAAATCCGTTTCGAGTCCCACCTCATTCCGATTTTTCTACAGTATTACACGTGCGGCCCACAAGGAGAACGACTGAACAGTTCGGGGAGCGCTACTCGGATTTCTTCGAGCCGCTGTCTTCTTCACCCTCGAGCATGGTGAGCGCGATGCGCAGCGCACGAACCACGCGGCGCACGGTCTCCTGCTTTTCCTTGTATTGATTGTAGAGCTCTTGCGTTTTCTGTTTTCCGTATTCGTTTTCGTGCGTGAGCTGGTCGATCTGCCGCTTCAATTCCAAGATCATCTTATCCTTGGCGCTGATTAGAGTTTGCGATTCCAAGCGAACGATCTCAAGCCGGTGCTCCAGCTCCCGCTCCCGCACCCGGATTTTCTTGAAGTTGTTCTCGAGCCGGGCCTCCATTTCCTCTATCTGACCGCGCAGCTCGCCGATTTCTCGCTCCTTCTGTTGGACCTGGCCGCGGAGCACCTTCTTCTCTTCTTCGTGAATGCGCTCTGCCTCTTTCTTTTGGCCTTCGAGACTTTCGATCTTGGCTATGAGCTCCTCGGTCCGACGGCTCAAAGTTTCGCCAGCCGTCGCAAGTTTCTCATTGTCCCGGCGCAGGCGCTCGATTTCCGCCTCAAGCTCGGTAATACGCGCTTGCGCGATCCTTAGGCTTTCCGACTGCCTGAGAGCCGCTTCCGTCGACGAGTATCCCACGGCCGCACCGCCGAGCGGACCACCCAAACGCGGGGACGCTATGCCGAACTCATGGCTCTGTTTCATCGACGTTTTGAGTTCCGTCAGCCCTCCTTCGAAAGGAGAACCGCCGAACGCGGATTCATCTCCCGACGGATCCTTATGACCCGACTCAATCGTCGTGGCATCCGAAGATGAAACGACACTGAGCCCGCGTTTTTGCGTGCCCGCATCGAGACGGATCGTTTTGTCTTCGTCCGGCTCTTGGGTCGACTCCGCCTGGTCGTCTTCCGCCGGACCGAACACAGGATCCGGATCCGAGTTTTCCTCCGGCTCAGACTTGAAGACGGCGCTATCGCTGCTGATCACCACACTGAGCTGCGGAAGTTCTTGAACCTCTCCGTTGCGGTGAAGACCGGTACGCTCGAGTTCCAAATCGGCCTGCAACTCGTGAGCTTCGGCGTTGATCAGCGAAACGGATTTACTTCCCGACGAGCTTTCTGCTTCGACGACAGCCTGAGGTGAGGTCGGCTCCTCGGCTTCGGAGACTTCACGAAGATAGACGACTCCGCTTGTCTCCGATTTGCTCGGCGACGGCGTTTTCTCATCCAGGAGAGAGTCAATGAGATGTTGAGCCGCTCGTGGCTTCTTTTTCCGTTTCGCGCCCATGCTCGTTATATCTATCGGAAAATCCAGCCCTTTCTTTGAGCGGATCGGAGCAAAAAGCGCGGATATTTAACGAATCGGCCCTTTTTATTTCCAGACCAGGACTAAAGTGTGGTCACTTTCAAGTATTCGCGGCCTCGATTCTCGACTTCAGTCCAGGTGAGCGTCTTCAAGCGCTCGACTCCAAACGACTGAACCGTGAAGCTCGCCAGCAGCACCCCTTGAACACATGCTTGCTTGATGACCGTGAGATCAAAACCTTTGTCCTGTTTCGCCAGGTAGCCGAAGAACGCGCCGGCGAAGGTGTCTCCGGCCCCCGTCGGGTCCATGACTTCGGCAACCGGATAGGCCGGCAAAATGAAGTAGCCTTCTTTCGTGTAGAGAACAAACCCATACTCGCCACGTTTGATAACAACAGCTTTGGGCCCCAGAGCGAGGATTTCACGCGCAGCCGCGATAGCGTTCGTTTTCTTGGAAATCAAGTCGGCTTCACCTTCATTGATGAGAAGGACGTCGACTTTCGCGAGCACTTTCTTCAAATCGTCGAACTTCGAGTTAATCCAGAAATTCATCGTGTCGCTCGCAACGAGTTTCGGGCTTTCGATCTGCTTGAGTACGCGAAGCTGAAGAACAGGGTCGATGTTCGCCAAAAAGACGTACTTCGAGTTTTTATACTCGTCGGGAATTTCGGGATTGAAGTGCTCGAACACGTTGAGCTCGGTAGCCAACGTGATCGCCTCGTTCATGTCGTCTTTGTACTCGCCTTTCCAATGGAAAGTTTTACCCCTTTGCTTCTGCAGCCCCTTCAAATCAACCCCACGGGACACCAACAACTCGAGATCCGCGTCCGCGTAATCCTCGCCGACGACGCCGACGACGCGCACTTTCGAGTAAAGGCTCGCGGCCAAGCTGAAGTAATTCGCGCTACCGCCGAGCGTACGCTCCACGCTTCCATGGGGCGTGCGGATTGAGTCATAGGCCAAACTTCCGACAACGAGAATTTCAGACATAAGCGCGCTCCGAGAGGCTTATCGTTCCATTAAGACAATCGTTTACAAACCAGGATTCACATCCATGCGCTCAGGGCGGCCGTCGAACTTCGACGTCAGTTGCCCGCAAGCCGCATAGATGTCGCGTCCCATTGTTCGACGTAGGAGAACATGCGCGCCCAGACGGATCAATTCGTTTTGGAAGGCCAGCACGCTCTCGGGCGTCGGTCGTTCGAAGCCTGATCCCGGATGTTCGTTAAAGGGAATCAGGTTGATCTTGCACGGGATATCGCGAACGAGTTCCCATAACTCCCGCGCCTGCTCGATCCGATCGGTCACACCTTTCAGCAAGACGTATTCGAACGTCACGCGATCTCCCGACTCACGCGCATGCTCGCGGCAAGCGTCGAGAAGCTCCCAAATATTCCACTTCTTGTTGATCGGCATGACTTGGTTACGAATCTCATTATTGGGAGCGTTCAAGCTCACAGCCAAACGGGCTCCCGATTTCGTGACCAACGGAATCAAGGGAACGATTCCTGAGGTCGAAACCGTGATCTTCCGCCTGGAGAAATTGATCCCGTGCGGCTCATGCAGAATTTCGATAGCCCGGAAAACCGCGTCGGGGTTATCGAGCGGCTCGCCCATCCCCATGAAGACGATGTTCGTGATACGCGCACCCTCACGCGCAAGAGTGTCCTGCACGTGCAGGAACTGGCCGATGATTTGCCCGGTGGTAAGACGACGCTTGAGCTTTTGCTTTCCGGTAAAGCAAAAACGGCACGCCATGTTGCAACCCACCTCGCTGGATATGCAAAGCGTGAGGCGGTCCTTGTGCGGGATCAAAACCGACTCGATCGTAAGGCCATCGCCGATATCGAAGAGCCACTTACGCGTTCCGTCCTTCGACTTGAGTTCGGTCAGCGGGCGCAACCGTTCAAAGTGAAAGATCTTGGGCAGCTCCGCGCGGAATGCCTTCGAGACGTTCGACATCTCTTCGAAGTTCTCAACGCGCTTGTCGTAAACCCATTTGAAAACTTGCTGCGCGCGATACTTTTCTTTTCCAAGACCCGTCAAAAGGGCTTCGAGTTCCGGAAGCGTGTAATCGTAGAAATTCTTCGTTTCCCTTTTGACCTCTTTGGCCGGCATTGACTCCAATGCACCCGGAGTCGGAACGACCGAGTCCATTGCATCGCAGTTCACGGCAATGTCCGAATTTTCTCGAATTTGCAGATCTGTCATGAGGGCCGATCTTTTACCACGCCTGATGGCGGAATGCGACAAGAATTCCCTTAGCCCGATCGAGCCCGCATTTCCTCGAGAGATTTCAAAGACTTATGTTACACTCCGGACGGACTCTAAAAGTTCTTCAACCGTGCATGGAACACAGCCGACTTTTCCGACGACGACGCCCGCGGCGAAGTTGGCGAGCGCGCAAGCCTGCTCGAGTGTGAAGCCCGATCCCCAAGCCAACGCCAGAGCCGCTACAACCGTATCGCCAGCCCCCGTCACGTCGAAGACCTGGCGAGCGTTTGTCGGGAAATCGATGCTTTCCCCGTTTTCAAAGATACGCATCCCGTCTTTGCCGAGCGTAATGACCATTCGCTGGGAACCGATCGCCTCCATGAGGAAGCGTCCGCGTTTATCGAGAAGCGTCGGGTCTTTCCGAAGATCGTCTTCTTGAATCCCCGACAGCGCGACAGCCTCGTCGAAGTTCGGAGTCATCAAGTCGACCCCCCGGTACATACGAACCGGCGACGTGCGGTGCGGATCCACCACCACCCGTTTCCCGTGCGTGCGGCTGAGTCTAACAATTTCCTGAACGAGGCGTTCGCTGATCACGCCCTTGGCGTAATCTTGGATGATCACGGCGCCAGTTCTCGGGACCAGCTCCCGCACGCGCTCGAGAATCGCGTCCTCCACTTCTCGGTCGATAAACTGGCGGCGCTCGTAGTCGACGCGCACGATATGGTGGTTTTGCACCATCACCCGAAGCTTTCGGGTCGTGGGACGAGAATCGTCGCGGACGAGATGCTCAGGGGACACCCCCGCCCCCGTCAGAAGTTTGCTTAATTGATCGGCGGCACCATCGTGCCCGACGACTGAGACCAGTCGCGGCACCCCCCCGAGGCTCGCGATGTTTTGCGCAACGTTCGCCGCAAGCCCCAACCGCCCTTCTTCTTTTTCGACTTCAACCACGGGAACCGGCGCTTCGGGGCTGATCCGGCGAACTTGACCCAGAACGTATTCGTCCAAACCGATATCCCCGACGATCAGGACCTCGCGCCCCTGAAGGGATTGGATATTTTGCATGATAAAGGGTGCAAACTCCGCCATCTGGCGCTTTTTGGTATTTGCCACGAGCACCTCCCCTACCGGGAACATCACGCGGCCCCGTTTTCGCATCCAAGCGAAAAACTTCGGGAAACCGCACTCACGACGCGAGAGGAAAATCGCAAACGGTCAGCCCAAGATAGTGGAACCCCTTCTCCCCGCCAAGCATTTCCTTGCAAAGCTCTTTCACTAGGGGTCTAATGGGCGCCTGAATCATCCGTGAGGTCCGTTCACCGCCGTCATTCGACCGCCTTCAGACTCTGCAAATGGGTCTCGCGGAGAAGATAGCGGAACACCTCGGGAACGAGGAGCTTGCAATGGATTTTTCAGAAGGCGAATTATATAGGAATACGATTAAGATTCTCGAGAACGCAGCCGCGGTTATTAACTGCGATCCGAACGTTTTGGAACGCTTGAAGCGTCCGAAGCGCGCCATCATCGTGAGCATTCCCGTCCGTATGGACGACTACCGTGTAAAAGTCTTCACCGGTTACCGTGTTCAACACAGCTCAACTCTCGGCCCGTACAAGGGAGGAATCCGCTATCACCAAGACGTGACACTTTCCGAAGTCGCCGCGCTGGCGACTTTGATGACGTTCAAGTGTTCGCTGCTCAACCTGCCTTTGGGCGGCGGTAAAGGCGGTGTGCGCGTCGACCCGACACAACTTTCGCGCACGGAAAAACAAAACCTCACCCGCCGGTTCACGTCCGAACTCGGCCAGGCGATCGGCCCGCACATCGATATTCCCGCACCCGACATGGGAACCGATGCGCAAACGATGGCGTGGATCATGGACACGTATTCGCAAGAAGTCGGTTACGCCCAGCCGGGCGTCGTCACCGGCAAGCCGATTGAAATCGGCGGTTCGCTCGGCCGTGTCGGCGCCACCGGTCTCGGCGTCGTGTTCACAATGGAAAACATCTTGGCGAAGCACAAGAGCCGCCTCGAAGGCTCGACGGTCGCCATCCAAGGTTTCGGTAACGTCGGTATGCACGCCGCTCTTTACGCTCATGAGCGGGGAGCGAAGGTGGTCGCGGTCAGCGACGTGAGCGGCGGGATCTACAACGCCGGCGGCCTCGATATTCCGGATGTCGTCAAATACGTTTCCGAACACAAAGTGCTGAAAGGCTATCCGAAAGCGGACCCGATCGGAAACGACGAACTTCTCACGTTGAAGTGCGACGTGCTGTCGCCGTGCGCACTCGAAAACGTGATCACCGAAGCGAACGCGCACAAGATCCAGGCGAGATTCATCGTCGAAGGCGCGAATGGTCCCGTGACGGAAGCAGCGACGAAAATCCTGCACGAGCGCGGCATCATCACGGTTCCCGATATTCTCGCCAACGGCGGCGGCGTGATCGTTTCTTACTTCGAGTGGGTCCAGGGCCTGCAGCACTACTTCTGGACCGAAGACGAAGTGAACGCGAAGATGAAGCTCATCATCACGAACGCGTTCGAAAAAGTTTGGGCCCTCAAAGAAGAAAAGAAAATCGACATGCGCACGGCCGCGATGGCGCAATCGGTTCAGCGCCTCGAGCGGGCAATGTTGCTCAGAGGACTCTATCCTCGTTGATTTCCGCCGATAAAAAGGGGCGCCCAACCGGCGCCTCTTTTTTTATCCGAATCAAGATCAAGCAAGGACGGCCTCTCGTGAAACCTTGGATGCTCCTTTCTCCCAAACGAGCGCACGATCTTCTCCCTCTCGGCCTGCAATTGCTTTCGGCCTTTCGCGAAACCGATATTCCCGAATGGAATTCGTTCACATGGAGAGGCCTTGAATTCAAAAACCGTCTCGGTATTGCTGGCGGAGTGGACAAAGACGGCGCGATGATCGAAGAGTGGTGGACCTTCGGGCCCGGCTTTATCGAAATCGGAACCGTCACTCCGAAACCTCAAGGCCCCAATCCCGGCCCCATCGTCGACCGCGATCTCGAACGGCGCGCTCTCTGGAACCGGATGGGATTTCCGAGCAAAGGCGCCTGGCATGTTCGCGCCAATCTCCTCGATTTACCGAAAGAGCGGCCCACCCCGATTTTCGTGAATATCGGGAAAAACCGGACCACTCCTAACGAATCGGCCGTTCACGATTACGTCGAGTGCATCGAAACTCTCGGGGATTTGGCCGACGCCTGGGTGGTCAATATCAGCTCCCCGAACACGGCCGGCCTGCGTGAGCTTTTTAAACCTGATCAATTTCGTCCCTTTATCGAAACACTCATTGAAGCGCGCACCATACGCACCTCCCGCCGTGCTCCGATTCTGTTGAAACTCAGTCCCGATTTGGACTCAGAAAGCCTCGAGTTCGTCGTCTCGACTGCGGTTCGAGTCGGCATCGACGGCTTTATCGCCACGAACACGACACTTGCGCGCGAGCCCGGTATGAAGTTCCCGACCGAAGGCGGCGTTTCGGGACGCCCCCTCGCCGAGCGCTCGAAGAACGTTTTGAAGCAGCTGAGTTCGCTTCTCGGTTCGACACGCCACGATCTGCTCATCGTTTCAGTTGGAGGCGTTATGACCGCCGAGGATATCCAAGAGAGAATAACTTTGGGCGCAGACCTCGTTCAGGTTTATTCCGGTTTGGTATTTGAAGGCCCTTGGTTCTTTTCGCGCGTCGCCAAATTCATGCGGGAGACCGCAAATACCAATCGCGTTTAGGCGACACCTATGCGAAACTATCCGGGGTCGACGCTCTTGCGACGTGAGCATCCGGGGACGTACGCATGCCTTCGAAACGCATCAATTGGATACCAGTTGTCACAGGACTTCTCAGAAAGAACGGGAAAGTCCTGGTCGGCCAACGGCCGAGTGGATCCACTCTCGCGGGACAGTGGGAATTCCCCGGTGGAAAAATCGAGCGCGACGAAACTCCCGAACAGGCGTTGGCGCGCGAACTGAAAGAAGAACTCGGAATCGAAGCGGATATCGGCGCCCTCAAGTTCGCCAGCACGCACTCGTACAGCGATACCGGAATTCTCATTCTCTTTTACGAAGTGCTTTTCTGGCGCGGGGAAGTGAAGCCTGTGCACCACATGGAACTGCGCTGGATTGAACCCGCAGAGCTGAGAAACCTCAGAATTCCCGATGCCAACAAGAAAATCCTGGACCGCCTCCTCGAGATCCTTCAGGCTTAACGGCCATGGCAAGAATCGCGTTTCTCAACGAACGATTGCCACCTGATGATGATCCGGTCTCAGGCTTTTCTTATGAACTCATCCGAAGCCTTGCGGACCAACAACACGAGATCCGCGTGTTTTCAACTTACCGTTCGGGAGGAGGACTTCCTCCGTCGCATCCCCGCATTCAAATATTAAGACCGTTTCATTCGTGGAGCTGGCTGGAAGTCCCGCGCGCGATGCCACTATTAATGGAGTTTCGCCCGGAGATCCTCCACGTCGTAGAGCCGAGAGCGGAAGCGGTTCAGGGCTTCACCAACGCGATGAGCGCTCTTGCTTCGCTCAAATCACTCTTCGGCAATCCGCCCCTTGTTACTTCATTTTATGACGTGCGCGGCGACAGACTGAAAAAGCACCGCGCCCTTCTGCTCATCAGCGACGCGGTAACCGTATCAAACGAACCTCAGTTGAAGCTCTTGGAGGATTTTTTCTCCCGGTTCTCACGGAAACCGGAGCTCGCCGTCCTCCCGCTGCCCGCACCGGTTTACCAAGAGCAGGAAGACGAGGCGGTCTCATCACCCCTTCTTGAGAACGTGAAAGAGTTTTCAAGCGATCGCGAACTGGTCTTCGTGCCCGGCGACGTGGGAGCTCACCGGGACCCAGCCGGCTTGTTTCAGGCGCTCGCTGCCGTTCTTGAAAAGCACCCCAAGGTGGCTATCGTTTTCGGGGGAAGCTGGAGCGGCGTCGCCCGGCGAATCCGGCACCAACTACTCCGAACTTTCGAAAAAACCGGTGAGCGAGTTCTTTTCACCGGTCCCTTGACGGTCTTTGAGGAAAAGGGCTGCCTCTCGTTGGCGAAATTCGTCTTCCTCGCTTCACTCCCGATCGAATCGCTTTCATCTGCACGGCTGACACGAACCGCACTCGAAGTTTTCACTCTTCCCATTCTGAATTCAGAACAAGCCCGCCTTGACTCCCTCAACTGGGTCCACGGCGAAAATGCTTGGATCACAACCACGGACGCACGCGATTGGTCCAGGTCCGTTTCGGAAGCTCTCGATTCAGCGACTCTTGTTGAGCGCATTCGCGCGCGTCTTTCCGAATTCGCGCGCCGGGAAGCGATCGATCAACCCGGTAACGCCATCACACGGCTCTACGCGAGATTGCTTGCTTGACTCCTCTCGCCTCCATTAGACTTGCCCGAGATGGCGCGACCACCGATTCCCGACAAACTCAACGTCTGCCTTGTCGCCCGGCAATACCCGATTATGGGTCGCGCCGCAGGTTTTAGCTTTTTGCGCCTGATCGCTCGAGGATTGGCCGCGCGCGACCATCAAGTGACGGTTTTGGCCGCCGAGAACCCGGAAGGTCGGACTGAACTTGAGCAAGAAGGAGTCAAAATTCACTTCCTCATGGAAAGCCGCCAGGCACGGGCGCGACGGGACCCTTTTCCCGATCTCGTAAAAGCCAAGTTTATCGAGTTGCATCGGAGCCGACCGTTCCACCTCGTCCACAGCGTGGATAATTCCGCGCTCCGCATCGGGCTCCACAAGGACGATTACCGGGTCGCCGTGGCCTACGATGTCGCGGCCACCCGCATGTCGGAAATCTTCGCGCTCATGGGCATGAGCCAAGAGTCGCTCGGCAGCATTATCCGGACATCCCTCGCTGTCGGTTACAAATATCTCAGCACCTATTACGGCGGCGACCGCCAGCTTCTGAAAACCGCCGACGGCGTTTTCGTCGCGACTCCCCGCGAACGCATCGCGCTCGAACGCTACTATCTGTACCCGGATTCACGAATCCACACGGTTCCTTACGGAATCGAAATCGGCGATCTGGCCACAAGGCAACGTTCCGAAGAACTGCGCCGGAAACTCGGCATACCGGAAACGGCGAAAGTCGCCGCGACGGTCATCGACATGACCGAAACCGAAGCGGTCGTGAATCTTCTGAGCGCGTTCGAACAAGTCGTCATCAAGAAGCCGAACTCGCGTCTGATCATCGTCGGCAACGGTCCGAAGTTCAAAGAGATCGAACGCGCCATGTTGGACCGCGCACTCGGTAGCAAAGTCATCATGACCGGCGAAATCAAGGTATCGGAACTTCCCGATTATATCGCGCTTGCGGACGTGCTCGTGAACTTAAGTTCTCGGACGACCGGTTTCGAACCCTCTTTGCTCGAAGCGATGGCGCAGAAGAAGGTCATTATAGGCTCCGAAGTGAGCCCCATGGCCTCGATCGTCGAACACAGCCGGGACGGTTTTCTCATCCGGCCGGCTGACATCCCCGAACTGACGGGACTCTTGCTCGATATTTTCGCCGACAAGTTGCCGATCGCGGAAATCGGAGAAATGGCACGACAAAAAGTCTTGGATCTTTTCAGTCCGCAGAAAATGGTCGGCGAAACTCTCAAAGCCTACTATGCAATCCTCAAAAGTACCGGCTATTATAAAGTGCAAGAATCCATCTTTGCGAAACTCTTTGCATGGCCCTGAAGCGGATTTGATTTAGGTTTGAAATGGCGATCATAACTCCCAGCGCAAAATCCCATGAACGTGTCACCGGCCGCTGGGTTCATGATTACGAAATCCGAACCCCGCAGGACTGGATCGTCTATTATCTGAAACTCATCTTCGGAACTCCGGTTCCGTATTTGATGTGGTCTTATGCGATCGTGACGTTCCTTTCCCGCACCGGGTCCGAAATCGCGGCTTGGGGTTGCGCACTCCTGACTTTGGTTTACATCGTCGCAGACCGTTTTTCTTCCGCTCGGGAGATCAAACTTTTTACCATCGGCGGCGACCTCTTCCTTATCGGCTACGCAATCGTTTGTCTTTGCTCCGCTTTCACTTCCGACTCGGCACTTGAAAGCCTTGCCAGTCTTAGCGGCGTCCGTTGGGTTCTGCTTGTTTATCTGATGACTTACTGTTGGGAGCTTTTCCCCGGCCTTAACCGGGTTTTCGCTCTCCTGCTTTTCGCCGCCGGCGGCGTTTGTCTCTACGGAGTCTGGCAACACTTCACCGGTATGGACCTGCTTCGAAGTGCGGAGCTTCCCTCCGCACCGGTTCCATCAAGCGTGTTTTTCGTCGCAAACGGCTTTTTCACTCGGCCGGAGATCTTCGCAACCCTTATGGCGATGAGCGCTCCGTTTCCGATCGCCGCTTATCTGTGCGCCCATCGCAAAGCTCCACGTCTTCAGAGATACATTCCCCTCGCTCTGGCGCTTCTTCTGCTGCTCGGCGTTTTTTGGACCTATCGCCCCGGTCTTTGGGGCGCGGCTTTAAGCGGGGTTCTCGTCGCCGCCTTCATGCAGCCGCGCCGTCTCCTTGGCGTCCTTATCGCTATCGCGGCCTTCTTCTCAGCCGTCGTGCTTCTTTCCTACGAATCGCCCGAGACTCTGATTTCCTCGGTTCAGGTCAGCGAGGAGGTCCGCGCGGAACAGCAACGCAGCCAAATCAATTCGCAAGTTCAACTCTGGCAGGAAAACATGTGGCTCGGCGCCGGCGGGAAGGCCCAAGAGCGCGCGAATCTGGATCCCGGAAACGGAAACGTTTATTTCGATATCCTCGCGCAATCTGGAATCCTCGGCCTCGGTTTTTACCTGCTTTTTATTTTGGGTTTTCTACTGAGCAGCTACCGCGGTTTGAAAGAAATCCCGTCTTCCCACTACTGGCATCGGGTTCTCCTGATCGGGTCATTGGCCAGCCAGGTCGCCTTCCACATGTCAGGCCTGTATTGGTCGACATTCAGCGAACCGACCGCGACCAATCTTTTCGTCCTGATCGTTGCGTCGACCTCCTACCTGATCGAACACTACGAACGGGGTTTGGTCTCCGACGACGAATCACTTTGAAACACCGGGTGTTGTCGCATGGCGTCTCGACAAAATCCGGTTGGACTAGATTCCGCAATCCTTCTATAATTTGAATGGTTTCAAACAGTTATGGGCCATGTTGGCCGCTGATGGCCGCTCACCAAAGAGTAAGCTGGTCATTTTAGCGGCAAGGGAAAGATGCAATGACAAAAGCTGACCTTATTAATCTGGTTTCGGAAAAAGCCGGCATCACCCGCGTCAAAGCGGAGACGGTAGTCAACACGATCTTTGACTCCATGATCGAAGCCCTCATGCGGAACGACCGAATCGAAATTCGCGGCTTCGGTTCGTTCGTGAACCGCTACTATGGCGCTTACAAGGGCCGGAACCCCCGGACGGGAGAAGTGATCAACGTCCAAGAAAAAAAGCTGCCGTTCTTCAAAGTGGGTAAAGAACTTAAAGAGGAAATCAACAAGGGCCCGTGAACGGAAAAGCCCGCGTCTCCTCGATCGAGCCGATCTCCAGTAACGCCATAAAGAGCCGGTCCAAGCCCAGCGCGATTCCCCCAGATGGGGGCATACCGAATCGCAGAGATTCCACCAACTCCTGATCCATCGGAAACGAAGGTTTGCCGAGGGCTTTCTTCACCTCGGCATCTCTCATAAAGCGCTTGACGTTCTCGTCTGGATCGTTGAGCTCGTGGAAAGCGTTTGCGATTTCAAGTCCCCGCCAATACACCTCAAAACGGTCGGCAAAGCCGCTGGCGCCGATTCTTGAAAGCGCCGCTTGTGAAGGCGGATAGTCGCGCACGAGAACCGGTCCATCGACTTCCAAATGAGGTTCGACCTTTTCTAGGAACAGACGGAAAAAAATTTCGTCCCATGTATCGGTTTCGAGAATCCGCACACCCGTCCGCTCAGCCAACGCCGCGAGCTCTTCGCGGGTCGTGTCGGGCTTCAACTCAAAGCCCGGAAATGCGCGAGAAAAAAGCTCGGCCACCGTCGTCCGCTTAAGAACCACCGATTGTTCCGAACCTCTCCCGAAACGACGCGTGAGCACTTTCAGAAGCCCTTCAACATCGTCGGCAATCGCTTCGAGAGTCGCGTAAGCGCGATACCACTCGAGCATCTGGAACTCGAGCTGGTGATGAGAGCCGGCTTCGCCGTTTCGGAAGCAAGTCTTGATCTCGAAAATTTTGGTCCAGCCGGCCGCCAGCATTTTCTTCAGGTGGAACTCAGGGCTCGTCGGTAAGTAAAAGGTCCCGCGTTTCGTCCCATCAAAAATCACATCGGTCTCAAAAGCGTCGAGAAAAGGCTCTGTGCCCGGCGATGGAACGAGTGTCGGCGTCCACGCTTCGACAAAACCACGGTCCTTAAAGAACGCACGAACACAATCGAGAAACTCCATCCATGCCTTCGACCGGTCTACTCCGATGCGAGGCCGCTTGGGTTTCGCGACCAGAGCGGGGGCCAAAAGTGCACACTCGGACGCGACCCATTCTTGCCCGCGCCTGGCAAGTTTGAGCGCGATCAAGTCGTTGTCCACGAGAACCGAAGTCACAGCCGGAACGTCGCGGTTCACTCCCGGCCGCAACGGCAACATCCAGGAAACCTGCGGTTCGAGCCGAAACGCGATCTCCTGACCCGCGGAGTTGAGACGCCATGACTCGCCTTCCGCACGTCGGACTCGTCCGCAGACGACAGCCGAAGCATCGGTATTAGAAAACTCCTCGACATCCAGCCATTCCGGCCGGGCTGCGGGATATCGGTCCCAATAATATTCAAGGAATCGCTCGCGATCGGTCATTCCTCGCTAATTAAGTGAACTCGCCCAGATCGGCAAGGAAGAATTCGTCGCAACGCATTAGTACAGAACGCCCTCGACGTGAAGGCGCTTTCGCGGTAACCAAAACTCAACGAAACGAGTTTGCGCTCGCGGAGGACACGAGATGAAAGTCGACTTGAACTCTTTGAAGACCGAACTGAGCCGTTTGACCGACATGAAGTATTTGAAAAAGGAACTCAACCGTATCGCCGGCGAAGTCAAAAAGTTCGATGTTCACCGTCATTTCTCGCCCCAAGCTCGCGAGCGACTCGAAGCCTTGGAAGAAAGATTCCGGGACCTCTTAAAAAACCTCCAAGTGCTGCAAAAACAAGTCGACGAAAACCTCGAGCGCTTGTTGAAGACGATGCGTTCGTTACGTGGCGGGCACGGCGGTAAGAGGAAGGCCGGCCGTTCTTCGACGAAGAAGAAAGTCACACGTAAAACAATGAAGAAAACCGCAAGCACGCGTAAAAAGTCGTCCCGCAGCTAACGAAGGACCGACGAGGCCCGGATGAAAACATCACCCGAACTTCTGAAACTCGTTACGTTTAAAGCTGGAGATATTCTGTTCCGCGAAGGCGAGCAAAGCTACCACTTTTATATTCTCCAGGAAGGAAGCGTTCGGATCTTCCGCGAAACCGAAGACGGGCGCCAAGTGGAACTCGCCGTGGTCTCGGAAGGCTCTTCGATCGGCGAATTCGCCATGATCGACCGCTTACCCCGCTCCGCGAGTGCCGAAGCCGTCACGGACGTCAAAGCCGTCGAAGTGAGCGAAGAAGCCTACCAAACCCTGCTCGCCGAGCTACCCGATTGGGCGGTCGCCGTTTTGAAAGCTTTGGTCGAACGCTTGCGCCACGCCAACGACGTCATCCGCAAGATTCAGTCGATCGATCAGACGATTAAAGACCAAATCACGTCGGCCGAATTCGATCCCGAATCCAGCAAGGTTCAAACGCTCATTTTTGACGACGACGACGACGTCCCGGATTTGGCCTGAGCCATTGCTGCACAGCGCAGAATAAGAATTGTCCCCTTCATCCGCTCAACCGAGGCAAGTGCGACCTCTTCCTAGGGAAAATCCTGTTTCTTCCCATAGCAACGTGCTAGAAACGAACTCACTCTCTTGCACTTTCCCCATTGGAGTTAGTCATGGCCCAGGAACCGTCATTCACGTTTAAAGAACTTGAAAACCGTTCGGAATTCATCCAGCGCCATATCGGCCCCACACCGGAGGATCGCGCCGAAATGCTCAAAGTCATCGGCGTGGATTCGCTCGAACAACTCATTGACCAGACGGTTCCAGCCAAAATCCTGAACAAAAAAGGACTCGATCTCGGCGAATCCATGACCGAGAGCGAGGTGCTGCAAAAAGCGCGCACGTACGCTTCACAAAACCAGGTTTTCAAATCGTTCATCGGCATGGGGTACTACGGAACCCACACGCCGAACGTCATTCTTCGCAACATCATCGAAAACCCGGGCTGGTACACGGCTTACACACCTTATCAGGCCGAAATCGCCCAGGGACGATTGGAAGCGCTTCTCAACTTCCAAACAATGGTCATGGATTTAACGGGCATGCAGATCGCGAACGCCTCCCTTC
This sequence comes from uncultured Bdellovibrionales bacterium, assembly GCA_937927435.1. Taxonomy (GTDB): domain Bacteria; phylum Bdellovibrionota; class Bdellovibrionia; order Bdellovibrionales; family JAMPXM01; genus CALBDW01. The sequence continues at coordinate 4,405 of CALBDW010000122.1, read as the reverse complement.
TCGATGAAGGAACGGCGGCCGCCGAGGCCATGCATCTCTGTCATTCGGTCTCGAAGAAACCGAACGCGACCCGCATCTTGGTCGCAAAAGGTTGCCACCCGCAAACAATCGACGTCGTCAAACGCCGCGCCGAACCACTTGGAATCGAAGTCACCGTGGCGAGCCCCGAGAAATTCCTGTTCACCGACGACGTCTTCGCGGCCATCGTACAATACCCGAGCACAAAAGGCGGAATCCACGACTTCACTGAGGTGGTGGAAAAAGCACGGAAGGCGAACGCGCTTGTAATCGCCGCGACCGATCTCCTCGCTCTCACCATGCTGAAACCTCCGGGAGAATGGGGGGCCGATGTCGTCATCGGAAGCACGCAACGTTTCGGCGTGCCGCTTGGTTTCGGCGGCCCTCACGCCGCATTCCTGGCGACTCGCGACGAGTTCAAACGCTCGATGCCGGGCCGCCTAGTAGGTGTATCGATCGATGCGGAAGGAAAACCCGCACTCCGCTTGGCCCTGCAAACTCGCGAACAACACATTCGCCGCGAAAAAGCGACGAGCAACATCTGCACGGCGCAAGTTCTTCTTGCCGTCATGGCGTCCATGTACGCCGTCTACCACGGTCCGAAAGGATTAAAACGAATTGCCGAGCGTGTGCACAGGCTCGCCGTCACCTTCGCCGAAGGCCTGAAAGCGATGTCTTTTCTTATCGAAGAAAGCAGTTTCTTCGACACCGTGACGGTCAAAGTCGGTGCTTCTTCAGCCGACCGGATCATGCAAAACGCACTCAACGCGAAGATCAACCTCCGCCGCGTGGACCAGGAAACGATCGGCGTGAGCTTCGACGAAACTTCGACCCGCCAAGACGTCGAAACCCTCTGGCGCATCTTCAGCGCGGGTGCCAACACGCCTTTGAATTCCGACTTCGACACAATCGAAGCGCGCGCCCCCAGAGCAATTCCATCGTCTCTCGAACGCACGTCGCCGTACCTCTCGCATCCGGTCTTTAACAGCTATCACTCGGAAACCGAGATGCTGCGGTACCTCGCCCGCCTGCAAGCGAAGGACGTTTCGCTCGTGCATTCGATGATCCCGCTCGGCTCGTGCACGATGAAGCTCAACGCGACCACTGAGATGATCCCGATCACCTGGCCGGAGCTCAATCAACTGCATCCGTTTGCGCCGATCGAACAGGTGCAAGGATCGCTTGCGATGATCCGCGAACTCGAAGGGATGCTCGCCGAAATTACCGGTTTTGACGCCGTTTCCGTCCAACCGAACGCGGGTTCGGCTGGCGAATACGCGGGCTTGCTCGCCATCCGCGACTACCATATCGCGCGCGGCGAGAGCCATCGCAACGTCTGCCTCATCCCCTCGTCGGCTCACGGAACGAACCCCGCAAGCGCCGTCATGGCCGGCATGAAAGTGGTCGTTGTGAAATGCGACTCGCAAGGTAATGTCGACGTCGAGGATCTGAAGGCGCGTGCCGAAGAACACAAAGCGAAGCTCGCGGCACTCATGATCACATATCCGTCCACGCACGGCGTATTCGAGGAATCGATCGTTGAAATTTGCAAAATCGTCCACGACTGCGGCGGCCAGGTTTACATGGACGGCGCGAACATGAACGCGCTGGTCGGCCTTTGCCGACCGGGGGACTTCGGCCCCGACGTCTGCCACCTCAACTTGCACAAGACCTTCTGCATTCCGCACGGAGGGGGCGGCCCCGGTGTGGGGCCCATTTGTGTGCGCGAACACCTGAAGCCGTTCCTGCCCGGACACAGTTTGGCGTTGCAGGCCGGCCTGCGCGGCGGCGCCACAGCGGTCGCGAGCGCTCCGTTCGGAAGCGCTTCGATCCTTCCCATCTCATGGGCGTACATCTCCCTTATGGGCCGCGAAGGTCTAAAGCTCGCGACACAAACCGCGATCCTGAACGCGAACTACATCGCGGCCCGCTTGGAGCCCTACTACCCCGTTCTCTACAAAGGAAAGAACGGCCGCGTGGCCCATGAGTGCATCATTGATTTGAGACCGATCAAAGCCGCGACCGGAATCGAAGTCGAAGACGTCGCGAAACGACTGCAAGACTTCGGCTTCCATGCGCCGACCATGTCATGGCCGGTGCCGGGCACCCTGATGATCGAGCCCACGGAAAGCGAATCGAAAGCCGAACTGGACCGCTTCTGCGAAGCCATGATCAAAATCCGCGAAGAGATCCGGGAAGTCGAAAACGGTCAGGCCGACAAACAGAACAATGTGCTCAAAAACGCTCCCCACACCCTGACCATGTTGATGGGGGATAAGTGGGACCGCCCGTACTCACGCGAAAAAGCGGCGTTCCCGCTTCCGTGGGTCAAAGAGCGCAAGTGCTGGCCGGCCGTCGCGCGTGTCAACAACGCTTACGGAGATCGGAACCTCGTCTGTTCTTGTCTGCCGGTCGAAGCCTATTCGAATTGAGCCCGGTTTCCGGGCTCTTTCGCCTGTTTGAACGCGTACTGTGTAATACGTTTTAAATAATCGAGACTCGCTGTCGCGCCGACGAAGCGACAGCCGTTCAACTCGGAACTCCCGCCGTGCCGTGATACGCTCGACGTAGGAAGGACTTTCCCGGAGGTCACGGCGATGAATATCAACATCCGTTTCAGGAACATGGAGCGTTCGTCGGCTCTCGAGTCGCTGGTCACATCGAAAGTGACCCGGGCGCTTGAACACTGCCTGCACCGGCCCGATGCGAACATCGACGTCTGGCTGATCAGCGAACGCAACCTCAATAACCGGGGAACGGGGTGGTTTATTTGCGAGATCGAAGTTCGCTTCCCGCCACGCAAGAGATTCTTCATCCGTAAAGACGGCGCTGATATGCACGTGGCCATCCAAGACGCCGCCGATGCCATCGGAACGATAATCGACGAAGAAGGGAAAAAAGAAGCGCAATTGCGTCGGCAAACGCCCCCCGCGGCCGACATTCCGACTTTGACCGACAAGGTGTATTAACGATCGATAAACAAGCCTCAGGTCGAGCTTTTCGCTCGCCGCTGTACCTGGCGTAACTTCAAATTATTAAAATAAGTGAAGAAGTTGCGAAGGGAGCGGTTCTTGGTTCTGCCTGAGACTCGCGAAGTTCAGATCAGCGGACGTCCCGGAAAAGTCGGCTTGGTTTTGTCAGGCGGCGGAGCTCGCGGCGCCTACCAAGCCGGCGTCGTTAAGGCGATCGCCACGATCGCGCAGAAATTAAAGACCGCGAACCCTTTGCCTATTCTCACGGGCGTGAGCGCCGGAGCGGTTAACTCCGCTTTCCTCGCATCGAAAGCGGACGACTTCATGAAAGCGACGGAAGAGTTGGCGGCCATGTGGTCGAAAATCACGGCCGACCAGGTGTTCAGGACCGACATTTTCGCCGCCGGTCGCTCGGGCCTCAGGCTGATCACGGACGCGACACTCGGAGCGCTTTATAAGAAAAAGCTTTCCCGCTCGCTCCTCGATACATCCCCGCTCAGCGCGTTTTTGGAAGAAAAAATCCAATTCCAGCGTATCGACCGCAATATCGAGGCAGGCCACATCGATTCATTGGCCGTGACAGCCACCAACTACATGAACGCATTGAGCATCACCTTCGTTCACGGCCGCCCCGACACCCCGATGTGGACGCGTTCGCGCCGCATGAGCCAGCTGACGCCGATCCGGAAAGAACACATCATGGCATCGTCGGCGATTCCGCTCTTCTTTCCGCCCGTGAAGGTGGGGAGCGAACATTACGGCGACGGTTGCCTGCGCAATAACGCGCCTCTAAGCCCCGCCATTCACCTCGGGGCCAACCGTCTCATCGTCGTGAGCGTGCGCCGTCCCGATAATCGCACGCCCGGCGCCGACAACTCGATCGAGCCGACTTTCGCTCGCGTTCTCGGCGTGATCCTCAACGCGCTTCTTCTCGATTCCATTGAAACCGACATGGAGCGCTTAAGCCGCATCAACTCGACACTGAGCTATGTGCCGCAAAAACAGAAAGCGGAACTCGCCCTTCGCGAAATCGATTTCCTTTGGCTCCGGCCTTCGCAAGATATCGGCCAACTGGCGGGCGAACTCTTCCACCGCCTGCCGCAAGTGATCCGCTATCTCGTGAGCGGTCTCGGTTCTTCGCGTGAAGCGGCCGAACTTACGAGCTATCTTCTCTTTGATCCAGATTTCTGCGGCCAACTGGTCCACATGGGATACGAAGACGCGATGGCCGAAAAGGACAAGATCGAATACTTTCTGACCGGTCAAACTGGCTCACCTTCGTGGGGATGAAAGCTGATCCCACTAGGTGAAGGGCCACGCGTTGGCCAGAGTCTTGCTTTTTTTCCCCTGACGTGGCTCGCGATTGCCCGTATTGCACGAAGAAAAATCCCAAATCCGAGTTCCGTCCGAAAGTC
>CALBDW010000121.1 GCA_937927435.1 uncultured Bdellovibrionales bacterium | reverse complement strand
CTGACGACCCTTTGGAAGCTCGTAAGTACTATCATTATTCATAGTCATACTCCTAAATCTAGGAGCAGACCGTCATGTCCGGTACCAAAGGGGTGCACTCCACTTCAACTAATTGGCTGACGACAGTCGAGTTGGCCAAAACATCGTCACTCCCTAACCAATTCCAATATTTGAAATCGGAAGTTGGCTTCATTCTAAAGCCTTTTTCGATGGCGTCAGTTTGACCGCGGTCAGGTTCTGTAATCCAATTAAATCTCGGGTCTGCGATAGAACGGAGAATATCTATCGTGTTATCAGTTGAAGCGCCGTCCACAACGAACACTTCAAGAGGTGAATAATCTTGGGCGAGTACGCTCTCAATCGTTTCGCGTATAAATGCGCCTTGGTTGAAGGATGGGATGATATATCGTACAAGCGGCCGCATCTTTTGACTCACAAAATCTCCTGATAGCCTTCGAGCGTTTTCGCGAATGTGTTATCCCAGTGAAATTGCTTTGCTCGCTCAAGCCCAACTTTAATTTTTGATTCGATTTCCAGCGAACCTTTTAAGTAGTCTTCAATAAGTGAAATTAATGATTCGACGTTTTCGGGATCAAAATAATGTGCGGCTTCCCCAGCGATTTCAGGCAGCGATGTGGTATTGCTACAGAAAACCGGGCAACCCGCTTGCATGGCTTCCAAAACTGGCATTCCGAAGCCTTCAAACTTTGAAGGGAAAATCAAGGCTGCGGCGTTATCAAACAAATACCGTTTTGCTGACTCTGAGAGGAATCCTAATGGTCGGATTAAATCTCGAGTTCCGTATTCATTTGCCCACGCGTTGAATATCGCCAAATCCTGTGGTGTGAATCCGCCCGTCAACAATAAAGCGGCTCTTGATTTCCTAAATGTGTCCCTCATTGCGGACACCGTCTTATATAAAAATTCGTGATTTTTATGAGGCCATAGTTTCGCGGGATAAAGGAAATATTGCTGGAGGCCTTCAATTTCCGGAATTTCGGGGCGCGATTTAACTTCTACTCGTTCGTGTGCCGCAAGGTAGGTGACAATTATTCGATCGCTAGGAACCCCCAATGCATCTATAAGTGTCGATTTCGTGTAATTGGAGTTTACAAAGATTCTTGC
>CALBDW010000120.1 GCA_937927435.1 uncultured Bdellovibrionales bacterium | reverse complement strand
GACCCTTCTGGGCTCCTCTTTTTGATCCGCTGTCGAACAATTCACGTCACCTCCGCTCGCAGCCATTGGTATGCTCTGCTGTCATATTCTTAAAAGCATAGTGATTTCAATATGTTAAAATGTTTGGAAAATTTATAAAATCCGGCACGGTCTTGGCAATAAGAGAGGGCAAAGGGTTGGAAACGAGGGTAAAGTTATGAAAACGAAAGAAACTCTCCTCATAGCCATAGTCGGACTCCTCTTCGGGGTCGGGTGCGCGTCTGAAAGAGGAGGATCCATTGCCGACGCTGGCACGATCTGCACCGACAGCTCGTGTGCTTATCCGGTGCCGCCGAGATCTTACGAAACCGACTACGGTACTTATAGCGGTTCGACGACGAAGCTTCAGGCGGCTGGCTCGGCTTTGGCGAAGATGTTTTACAACTCGAACCCGAACAACCCGACGGATATTCGCATCAACATCGATTTAAGGCGCGAAGCCGAATCCGTGATCATCAGCTACGTCGAAAACGGACGTGTTTACGAAGCGGCATTCGGAGTTGTTCATCCGTACTCGGGTCACAAAGATAAGAGCTACAATAAATGGTACGTCCAAGGCGGGAAGGCCGTCTGGAAGGGATTCTTTCAAGACGCTTACGGCGCGATCGTTCTCGTCATCGACCAAAACATCAGCCAAGGCGACGGTCGTCCGCCGGAAGTCGTCGGTGGTTCTGTCTGGTTCCAAAACTTTAACCGGTACTATCCGAGCTTCTGGTTACAAGGTCCTCTCAAAATGTGCTGGGAGATCCAAATGGGCCCGTACGACTGCCGTAGCTTCCTGAATAACGGCCGAGTCTCGATGACGTCGACTTTGTATCCGGAAAACAAAGGCCCTGATGCCGGTATGTACTACGAACTGCTTGGAACTTTCTCGGGCATCATCGCAAGCGAAGCGGGGCTGAATTGAGGAATTGAAATTTACGGAGTTTAGCCATGAAAACGTTCAACTGGAAACGTGCAGGTGAAAAAAGATTTAACTTAGCCGTGCTTGTCTTCGCGCTGGTTGCGACTTTGGGCTTCACCGCTTGCGGAAATAGCGGCGGCGGCAGCAGTGGAGTGGCCGCGACGGTTCCGGCCGGTGTGACTCCGTGCACGGGCTGCCCGGGCAATATGGGATATCTCACGAGCGCGCTCGGGCAAAGCGTGGACGCGTTCTTTCGGTACGATATCGAATTGGGTCTCGATTTCTTCATGGATGTGAACGTGATCAATCAATACGCGCAATATGGAAACATGTTGCCGGGATACGGCGCCGGCTCGGTGGTGGCGACGGGTGTGATGAATGTCGTCAAACCGTCACCTTCTTGCCCAGTGTTGCCGCTCGGAAGCTATACGGTGCAAACGATCGGAACCGGCACCTGGGGTGGCGTCGACGGCCGCTTCTTCACGGTGCAGTTGAACATCACCGGTCCTGTTCAACTCCAGGGTGAATTGCTGGGTCATGTTTCGCCGGCAATTCCCGCGGCTGTTGATCATGGAGGAAAATCGTATCCCTACCGGTTTATGGGATATTACTTCCGCCTCAATGGTCCCTTCGGAGTTTGCTACCTCGATACCTTGCTTCAGTAAAGAGCTGAAGCCGAGCGGTTCGTGAGTGAGCACAAATCTCACTTTATACGAGCCGTTCGCTGAACGACTGGCCCTGACCCCCCTTCCAACCCCCGGCGGAGCTGGCCCCCTTCAGCTCCGCCAATTTTTTCGTCTCGTCTCCGTTCGTTTCCGCCTTGCAATCAAACCTCAGTTCGCAGTTTAATCATGGCGATGGCGTTGGAACTTTGGGTTGAATTCTTCGAAGACTTGGAACAAATCCGCGGTCGTTCCCGTAACACGGTGATGGCGTATCGCCGCGACCTGGAGCTCTACGAAGAGTACATCAGCAAAAGCCGGAACCTTTCAGGTTTTTACGAGTTCATGAAGAAGCGCAAGCTCTCGCCCCGTTCGCAAGCGAGGGTCATTTCCTCGCTTCGAACTTATTTCAAGTTCATTGAAAGCCGGGGAAAAAAAGCGCCTGAGCTTCGCGAACTGAAAGCTCCCAAGGTCAAAGTCGGCCTTCCGAGGATTCTCACACCCGAAGAATTCCGTCGGCTTTACGCCGCTTGCGAAACCGATGAACCAGCGCGTACGGCCCGTAACCAAATCACATTGCTGCTTCTTTACGGTTTAGGTTGCCGGGTGAGCGAACTCATCGGTTTGAATCTCCAAGACTATCACGAGGCGGACCGTTGGCTCGCCGTGCTCGGTAAGGGCAATAAAGAACGCGCGGTTCCGCTCACGGAGCATTTAAACAGCGAACTTAAGGCGTATATCGAAAGCGCGCGGCCGAAGTTGATCCGCCATGCGACGTCGTCCATTTTGATCAACGATCGCGGCCGCCGTCCGTCGCGCGTCGACATCTGGCGGTGGCTGGCGGCTTGGTCGGCGAAAGCGGGATTCGACGAACCCGTGAACCCGCACCGCTTCCGTCACGGATGCGCGACGGCTCTTCTGGAGGCCGGTGCAGATTTGCGTTCGATTCAAATGCTTCTCGGGCACGCGAGCATTCAGACCACGCAAATCTACACGAGTGTCACGACTCGCAATCTCACGGATACGATCGAGCAGCATCATCCTCTGGCTCAGCTGAAAGAAGATTGAGTCCGCCTCGCGGACGGTGAGGTCTTTCATTCCGCGGTTGTGGGCGCGAGAGCGCTGGTTCTTACCGTGCAACTCGAACTCGGTATGCGAGTTCGATCGTTCATGCGGCAGGATCTGGAGCTTGTGCCGGTTGAGATCGAGTTGGTATTAGCTCCCGGGCTTCCTCGGATTCAATTCATTGGTTTACCGGATACGGCGCTAAAAGAAAGCGCGCTAAGAATTCGAACGGCGATACGCAAGCAAGGCTTTCGTTTACCAAAAGGGCAGCAGATCCTCGTTCATCTGCGTCCGAGTCATTTGCGTAAGTCGAGTCGCGGACTTGATCTTGCGATCGCAGCCGCCATTCTTTGGGAAACGGGGCAGCTTCCGGTCCCGACAAACTTGGCGGAGATTTTTCTGTACGGAGAGCTCACGCTCACCGGTGAAGTTGAAACACCCGATGACTTTATTGAAATTCCTTTGATCGAACCTGGTATTGTCTACACGGGACCGAAGAATGAAGCGTGCGCTTTACCTTCAATCCGCTTAAAAGAGCTTCGCGATCTCGGAAGCCCTTTGCAAGTCTTTGAACCTTCGTTTGAAGCTCGAATTCCTATTCGCCCGGGACCGCTTGCAGACAGTTTTGCGCTGGAGGCGGCGCGATTGGCGGAAGTCGTTGCGACCGGCGAGCATTCGGCTCTGATTGCGGGACCATCGGGTACGGGCAAATCGACTCTCGCGGCTTCCATCATTTCGTGGGTTGAGGAACCGCGGAAAGGAAGCGAAGGATGGGTCGCCGCCGTTCGCTGGGCGCGCGCGACTGGGAACTCGATATGGCGCCCCTTTGCGCGTCCTCATCATTCGATTACGAAACTTGCCATGATCGGCGGCGGGCAGTCGGCGTGGGCGGGAGAGATTTCGCGGGTCCACACCGGCGTCCTGCTCATTGATGAGCTATTGGAGTTTGATCCGGATATCCAAGAGGCATTGCGTGAGCCCATTGAAAACGGGGTGATCTCGGTCGCACGGGCGGGAAAAACGCGAACTTATCCCGCACAGGTCCTTCTTCTTGCGACGACGAATCTCTGCGAGTGTGGGCGGTTTGTGCCGAAATCTCGTGGTGGTGATTGCACGTGTGCGCCGGCCGCGCGGCGCCGGAGCCTTCGCCGTTTGACGGGGCCCTTTGCCGACCGCTTTGCGATCATCGCTTATTCTGATGGGTGGATCCGCAAAGGAAAAGCGAAGGTTATGGTCTCTGCCGCGGAAATCCAGGAACGCGTGGCACGGGCGATCGAATACAGAAGAAAAAGCCGTTCCCAACATGTGCCGAACGCACGTCTCAGTGCGGCGGAAATTGTTCCCTTTTTAAGCAGTCGTTCGCTGGAGATTTTCTCGGCCATCCTGGACGAAGGCGGTTTCCGTCGGAAGGAGGCTGTCTTAAGGATTGCCCGGACATTGGCGGATTTGCGCGAAAGTCCTGCTATTGAAATAGGCGACCTCGACGAGGCGCTCACATGGGGATGGATGGGGCATAAGCTCCTGCAGGATTGGCGAGATTGAGCACAAGATATTTGACTGTGACCCTCTTTCGCGATTAACTCTGGTTTCCCTTTAATGCGTTGAGCTGTTCGTTCCTGGGCCTTCAGGCCCGCCGCTCAAGCTCACTGGTGGCATGGCCGAGGAGTTAGGCAGCAGCCTGCAAAGCTGCGTACGGCGGTGCGAATCCGTCTGCCACCTCCAAATCCCACCCGGGGGTTTTGGAGGGGATCTCCGCACTTAACAGGGGCAGTCGAACTTTTCCTAAGCGCAAGCGTTTAGC
>CALBDW010000119.1 GCA_937927435.1 uncultured Bdellovibrionales bacterium | reverse complement strand
CATTTTTCCAACCAGTATTTCGCTTATTCAGTCGCCACCGGCCTCATCGCGATGTCACAGTTGCAGTTCGCGGACACGTCGAACCCCAATGCGCTCGAACTTTGGATTCAGCAAACGACTGACGTCATGGGCGCCGCAGGCTTCATGATTTTCATGGCGGCCAACCACAAAGTTATCCACATGTTGAACAGAGTCCGCAGCGGGGTCCTTCCGCGGACCATGATCCCCTACCTTGGCATGGCCGCCGGTTCACTCGCGCAATCTTATTTCCACGATCTTTGGGCCGATAAAGATCTCTGGAAATGTCTGCGGTCTTATTATGACCCGAAAGCGCAACGCGATCCCGCTTCTTGCGATAAAGCGAAAAGGACTTGGATCGCCGGACAACACGCGAGAATTCTCCAATATGCTCCCAGCGTGATTTCAATGCTAGGATCGGCGGCGATCGCTGGCGCGATTCGCAGCGCCTTGATCAAAAGCGGCGGCGCCGAGGCCATCAAGCGCGGTTACATGCATGTCGCCGCGAAAGGTGTGAACCTATTCTCGAAAGCACAATGGGCGCGCCGCGGGGCCGCTTTGGTGGCGGGTGGACTCCCGGGCATCGCCGTTACTGTCGGTGACTTCGTGCTCTTCATCGCGCTCGACGCCCAAGTTCTGCATGAACCGATTAACCATGCTTGGCAGAACTTCCGCATGAACCACTTCGACCCGCAAGCCTTTCTCGACAAACGATTGGGTCTTCATTCGGAAGTTCTCTTCCCTAAAGAAAACACCTATCAGCTGATCGACAACGCGTTCGACGTCGAAGCTACCAACTTGCGCTCCGCCCATGAATACTTCATGGAAACCTTGGAGCGGATGAGCAAAACCGGATGGCAACGCCCACCCGAAACACGCTCCTGCACTCCGAAAGAGATCGCCGAAGGTATCGAATCGGGCGAACTCAAACCGCTGACGGAACTTTGGTTCTGGCAGCGCCTGACCCAGCGGAAGAAAAGCCAACAGCAGCTGCGTTGCGAAGTTTTCTCGCGTCCGGCGGATCTTCTGCAACGTTATGCCGACGTCAACCGCGAATGGCGGAACATTTTGTTAAACAACTACTCCATCGGCCAATCGAACTGGTTGATGATGGTCGACCGCTTTTCGACAGTCTATGAAGCGGCCTATTTGCTCGCGAAACACTTGGCCCGTCTGAAATTCGAAATGGTTGAAAACGGACGGACGGAGCGTCCCGATCTGTCGCGGGAAGCATTGGCGAAAGTAATCCGTCATCCGCTGACCGGGGATGAATCGAACGACGACCACGTGGAACCCGTGCATGAAAAGGTTTTGCCTAATACGGCCATTCCGACCCCGGAACTAGTCGACTATGTGATTGCAAGCTTTGCGTGCGGGCCGAGTCCGAGCGCCAGCATCGCGGGAATGAAGCCGGCGAATATAAAAATACCGTTCGGCTCTAGCCCGAGGTTCCTCCCACCCAAAATCACGAACAAGAAGATTTACCCGATTTGCGTGGTGGATCCGTATAAGAAGAACACTCGAAATCCGTTCGACGGCATTTTCCTCGATTTTACAAACGGTGGCAGAACATATAAGTCGCTCGCAGATTTCGTTTTCGACAACTTGGATCCGGCTCTCTATCAGAAAATCGGTATCAACTTCTCGTTTGAAAACTGGTGGACCCAGAACATTCGTGACCCCATCGCCCCGATCTGGGCGCAGTATGAAACGAAATACGACAAGTTCATTATGGACTCATTTGTTCCGGTCCTTTTCGACCGCTCGTCGAAGACCCAGAACGCAAAGAAGCCCTATCAGGTGGCGAACGGAATCTTCCTGTCTTTGGAATACGAACTTCGTAATTACCTGCGGGCTCTGTTCTCTATTTACTCAGCCGCGGTTTCACAATCGGGCGATGCGGACGGCCGGAAGGCGTACTTCCGCACGATCGTCAACAACGTCATCGAGCAGTTAAAAGAAATCGATGCGGCGATGCTGGTTTCGGGAGAATACCTCGATATCCTCTACGGAACCGAAGAAGCGCTGGAAACCCTCTTCCTCTTAGTCGAAACCGAGCTTATCGCGAACGAAGGACCAAATGCGGAATTCCAGCTCGAGATGACAGCGGAGCTCAGAAATCTAATTTCGAGCCTTCATCAGGAAATCGTTCAATACGCGAGCACGTTCCACGCCCTTAGGTTCGCGGACGGCTCCTCGGCGCGCGACCTCGTCAAAAAATTAAACAGTGAGAATGGCTCTAACGGAAATAAACGGCCCGTGACGCTACCGCATATGCGGCACGGAAATTGATATGCAACAGACGCGATTGCAAAAATGGGAGTTTAAGGAGGCCCTATGTTGGCGCAGGTGTCAAAGCTGGTTGTTTTTTCTGTCCTCGCTCTCGTCTTAGCTGATGCCTCTTATGCGGCTCCGGCGGCCAAAGGACGCGCGCGCGAAAAAGACCGCGCGAAAACCACGGCGGTCGAAGGAAGAACGCACCAAATGGGCGGCATCAACGCCAAAGGCCAGCGTGAGGCCTACGTGAATAACCTCTACTACAAGCTCCAAAACCGTGAGTTGGCCCAAGTACTTCAGGAAGTCTATCTCCGCCCTGAAAAAGTCGATAACGACGCAGCGGCTATCCAAGGCGTCGAAAAGTTCGTCGACCTCATTCAGAAATACGAAGCCACGGGCAAAACGGCGGATGAAGCCGTAGAACTCGCTCTGCGCGAACTCCGCCCCGACCTTAAACTGACGTCAAAAGACCTTCTTGAAGCTTGCCGTTAAAGCGCCAGAGGCCTCATACTGTCGCCAATACCAACATAACGGCGACAGAGAGGCCCCTTGGAAACGATTATCGAAATCGACCATTGGATTTTCGAACGGATCAACCTTGATTGGACCAATCGGTTCTTCGACTGGTTTTTCCCGGCCATTACGGACTTGCACAAGAACCCGTGGTTCCTCGCCCTCACCGCCGTTTTATTGGTGCTCTGGGTATGGAAGCACCGCTGGATCGCGGTGCGATGGATCTTCGTTCTCGCTCTTAGCATCGGCCTTTCCGACGTGGCCGCCTACCGCGTGATCAAACCGGTCGTCAACAGGAGCCGGCCACCCGAATCGGGAATCACCGTCCAGTTGCGCACTCACAAGCATTCAGGAATGTCGTTCCCGTCAAACCACGCGACAAATATTTTCGCGGCTGCGACAGTGCTCTCGTCTGCGTTTCCGCCGTTTTCAGCTGCGTTTTATTTTATCGCCTTTTTAATCGCTTACAGCCGAGTCTATGTCGGCGTGCATTTCCCCGGTGACGTATTCGCCGGGGCTGTCTTAGGGATCGCTCTCGGAACCCTTGCCAGGAAAGGAATGGAGTTCGTTGAAAAGAAAACCGGCCGTTCCGTTCTACACGATAATTAGAAGTGATGTCGGAGGTTCTTTTCGCGGGCGAAGCTCAAATCCGTGGTCGTTACGCGTAAGCGGCCGCACAGGAACTGCGCCATCGCTTTATAAACCTTCACGGCGATTGCGGAATTCTCTTCGAGGACTTTTCTCAATTCCTCGAAAGAAATAGCGACAAGCTCAGTCTTCTCGACCGCGACGACGGATGCTGACCGCTTTTCGCCGTCCAAAAAAGCCATTTCACCGAAATGCGAGCCCGTGCCCAGCGTCGTGACATCAATGCGCTCGTCTTTGGTGCTATGCTGCACTTTGACGGTTCCAAACTTGATCACGTAGAGAGAATGTGCGGCGTCACCTTCGCTGAAAATCTCTTCGCCAGGACTAAAAGACTCAGGCCGCGAGATGGCATTGATCTTCTCGAGCTCGCTCGGCGTCAATTCCTTGAAGAGATAAACATTCTGAAGCAAGCTCTGAGTGTTCGGCATGAGTCGTCTCCTGTCGATCGTTGCAAAATCAAGTTTAGGTTCATGTGCATTGTCTGTCCACGACGATCACGGAAACTAAACTCATGGAGAGAGCCATGAAGGTATTGGTTACCGGCGCGTCAGGATTCCTTGGAGGATGGGTAGTTCGCCGCTTACTGGACGAAGGACACGACGTTCGCATCATCGTCCGACCCAAGAGCGATCTCGAGGAAATCAAGGACCTTAAACTGGACATCCAGCCAGGCGACGTAACCGATCCCGACAGCTTGATCGCCGCCACCCGCGGCGTCGACACCGTTTTTCACCTAGCTGGCTTGATTGCCTATTCGCGGGCAACAAGAGAAGCAATGGAAAGAGTGAACGTGCAAGGCACCGCCAACGTCATCGCGGCCTGCAAGGCGAACCAAGTGCGGCGCCTTGTCCACCTCAGCTCGGTGACCGCTGTCGGCGCCGGATTCACGAAGGATCAGATTCTTAACGAAGACTCACCGTACAACCTGAAGCATCTCAATCTCGGATACTTCGAAACCAAGCGCAAAGCCGAAGCCCTCGTCAAAGACGCCGTCACTCAAGACGGCCTTGACGCCGTCATTTTGAATCCCAGCACGATCTATGGACCCGCGGATGCCAAAAAGGGAAGCCGGAAAGTGCAGCTGAAAGTGGCGCAAGGCAGGTTTCCTTTTTATCCGCCCGGAGGCGTCAGCATTGTGGCGGTCGAAGACGTGGTCGACGCCATCATGGCAGCGTGGAATAAGGGAAAAAAAGGCGAGCGCTACATCGTGAGCGGCGAAAACCTTTTGATTAAAGATGTCTTTGAAATGATCGCGGCCGAAGCCGGCATCAAACCGCCTTCCATCGCCCTTCCACGCTCCGCAATCTTCGCCATTGGCAAATTCGGCGATTTCCTCGAACTCCTAGGCAAAAAAGGACCTCTGAACACGGAAAATGCCTGGACAAGCGTGCTCTATCACTGGTTTGACTCAAGTAAGGCCGCAACAGAGTTCGGCATAAAATTCAAGCCGGCTTCTTACGCGATCCGCAGGAGCGTTCAATGGAGCCGTGAACACGGGCTCATTTGAGTCGCCACGACCACCGACTGAACCGGTTTTCGGAACACGATGAAGAACAAAATTATCCTGCTCTTTAAAAAGATCGCTAACCTCAAAGGTGTGATGAAGTTCATCGTCACCTGCGTGATCGCGATCGTGAGCCTCGCCGGAGTCGCCGCCAGCGCGATCGGCATCTTCTTATCAACCACGCCGAGGCCGACCAATATCCGCGAGTGCTTCACGACGGAACTCTTCAAAGTTCATCTTTGCCCGACAAGCCAGAGCTACACGAGACTAAGAAATATCACCCCGTACTTACGGAACGCGGTTATCGTTTCCGAAGACGCGAATTTTTATAACCACAAAGGGATCGACTGGTTCGAGCTGCGCGAAAGTTTCAACACCAATCTTAAGAAAGGAGAATACGTCCGCGGCGGCTCGACGATCACCCAACAGTTGGCGAAGAATCTGTATTTGACTTCGGAAAAGTCGATCTTGCGGAAGCTCCGCGAAGCCGTGATTGCGGTTCAGATCGAAGGCATTTTGTCAAAAGACGAGATTCTTGAGAAATACCTTAACGTCGTGGAATTCGGGGAAAATATCTTCGGCGTCCGACAAGCCGCCTCTCACTATTTCAAGAAGGCGCCCTCCCAACTTTCCGTCGCGGAAAGCGCGTTCCTCGCGTTCTTGTTGCCAAGCCCGAAAAGCTACTCCGTGAGCTTCAAGCGTAAACAACTCACTCCGTTCGCTCGCGCCCGGATGAAGCTCATCGTCAACCGAATGTGGCGATATAAGAAGATCGATGACTTCGAATACGAAACGGCGCTGGCCGAAATCGATCACTTCTTCCAACCTCCGCCGGAGTTGACGGAGCCTGAACAACCGGCGGAAAGCCTAGAAACCGACGAATCATCGGAACACGGTGATTCACCGGCCGAACTGCCTGTGCAGGCTGAACCCCCGGACATTGAGGATATGCCGCACCCCGATCCCGAGGAGATGGGAAGTGAGGAAACCGACTCCGACTGAATTGGGTTACTTGGATGTCTCGACGATCCCCGGAGTCGTCGTGGACCTCCGTTATGCAAGCACGAACAACTTTACGGGCAAAAATGTCTACGGCGATTTCCGGACGGCCTATCTTCATGAGATAGCCCACGCGAAGCTTTTCAAAGCGGCCGAACGCCTGAGCGAACTCAAACCGGGCTTCACGCTTGTCGTTTTTGATACGCTCCGGCCGGCCTGGGCTCAGGAGATCCTTTTTTCGCACGTGGCGGGCACTCCGCAAGAGCCTTACATCGCTAATCCGAAGGAAGGCTCCGTTCACAGCTACGGATTCGCCGTAGATCTTTCCATTCTTGATGACCGGAACATGGAACTCGACATGGGCACCGGCTTCGATGACTTCTCCGAACTCTCGGAGCCACAGCTCGAAGAGAAATTCGAAAAGGAGGGACGACTTTCAAGCGCGCACCTCGCCAACCGGGGACTGTTACGCGAAGTCATGACTTACGCGGGCTTTATCCAGGCGCCGAACGAATGGTGGCACTTCGACGCCCTTGCCCTTCATGAAATCAAAGGGCGTTACCCGCGCTATGAGGGTTAGCCTTCTGCAGCCTTACGTTTCCGTTTATGGGGATCCAGCTCGCGGCAACGGATTCGGATCGACTTCGGAGTCACCTCGATACACTCGTCGTCGTTGATCCACTCCATCGCCTGTTCCAGAGTGAGCGGCTTGATCGGCGTCAGTTTAATCGCTTCGTCGGAGCCAGACGCCCGCACGTTCGTAAGCTTCTTCTCGCGGCTGACGTTCACGATCAGGTCATTGTCCTTTGAATGCTCACCGATGATCATACCCTCATAGCATTCCGTTCCCGGAGTGATGAAGTGGCGCCCGCGCTCTTCGAGATACCATAGTGCGTACGCCGTTGCGACGCCTCGGCGGTCGGCGATCATCGCTCCGTTCACGCGGTGAACGATCTCACCCTTATAGGGTTCGTACCCGGCGAACTGCGTGTTCAACAGGCCCGTTCCCCGCGTGTCGGTCAAAAACTCCGAGCGGTATCCGATGAGCCCCCGCGCGGGAATGGTGAACTCCATGCGGACACGGCCCGAGCCTTTATTACTCATGTTCGTCATGATCCCCTTGCGGCGGCCAAGCTTTTCCGTCACCACGCCGACATACTCCTCGTCGACGTCAACAACAACATGCTCCATCGGCTCGTGTCTCACTCCGTCGACCGTCTTGAAGACGACCTGAGGCTTGCCGACGACAAGCTCGAAACCTTCACGCCGCATGGTTTCGATCAAAACGGCGAGCTGAAGTTCGCCGCGCCCGAAGACCTTGAATGTTTCCGGAGTCTCGGTGGGCTCCACGCGGATCGCGACGTTGTAAAGCATTTCCCGCTCAAGTCGTTCAAGGATCTTGCGCGACGTAACTTGTTTTCCTTCAAGTCCCGCGAACGGGCCATCGTTCACCGACATCGTGATCGCGACAGTGGGCTCTTCCACCCGCAAGCGAGGAAGCGGTTTCGGATCAAGCGGGGATGTAACGCTGTCACCGATGTTGATCTCTTCAAAACCAGCGAGAATCGCGATATCGCCCGCCCCGACTTGGTCGACGGGCACCTGTTTCATCCCCTCGTAGCGATAAAGCGCGGAGACACGGGCTTTTTGGGTGCGGTCTTTATCGTGGAAGAGCATCACTTCGTCGCCAACTTTGATAACCCCGTTGCGGACGCGACCGATACCCAAACGGCCGACGTACTCGTTGTAATCGATGTTCGCGATCGTCATTTGCAACGGAGCCTTTTCATCGAACTGCGGGGCCGGGAATTTCTCGATGATCCAATTGAAGAGCAGCGACATGTCTTCGGTTTTGACTTCCGGATCCAACGTCGCGTAGCCGTCTCGACCGACCGTATAGAGAACGGGAAAATCCGCCTGCTCCTCCGTCGCATCGAGATCGATAAAGAGATCGAAAACTTCGTTCAAAACTTCGTTTATCCGCGCATCCGGTCTGTCGATCTTATTGATGCAAACGATGACCTTGAGATTCAGTTCGAGGGCTTTTTTGAGGACGAAGCGCGTTTGCGGAAGCGGACCTTCACTCGCGTCGACCAGGAGAATGGCTCCGTCGACCATCGTCAACGCCCGTTCGACTTCGCCGCCGAAGTCCGCGTGCCCGGGAGTATCGACGATATTGATCCGGTATCCGTTATATACGAACGAAGCGTTTTTCGCGGCGATCGTGATCCCGCGCTCGCGTTCGAGTTCCAGCGAATCCATTACGCGCTCAACGACTTGTTCGTTCGACCGGAACAATCCGCTTTGCCGTAAAAGCTGGTCAACTAGAGTGGTTTTTCCGTGGTCAACGTGTGCAATGATCGCGATATTACGAATTTTGTCGGGAGTAATGTTATCCATGGCCGCCCATTAAAAACGCTTCATGACTGGTATCCGCCTGCTGCACGAACCGCAGGTCACTGAAGAAAGCCAGGATGGTGTCCATGGCCTCATCCAGGGTCCGGGTTTGAAAAATGACTTTCCGGAAATTCGAGGCGCCAGGATAACCGGAAGAATACCATGACGCAAACTTCTTCATTTGCAGCATCGTAATCTTCGCGTCGACGTTGCCCTCAAAGACCTCCCGCATCCGCCGGAAAAGGCCGACGAAATCCTTTTCGATCGGCGCCGTCGAGCCCTCAAAATAAAGCTCGCGCGCCTCCCGGAAGATCCAGGGGTTCTTGAGGCAGCCGCGGCCGATCATCACTCCGTCACATCCACTCTCCCGAAGCCGCCGCACCGCAGTCTCTGCGTTATGGATGTCCCCATTGCCTAAAATCGGTATGCGGGACTTCGCCTTCACCTCGGCGATATAGTCCCAGTCCGCCAACCCGGAATACCCGGCCGCGCGCGTCCGCCCATGAATCGCGACCCAAGAAAGTCCTTCGTTATAGGCGATTTCGGCGACCTTATCGGCGTTGCGACTCTGTTCGTCCCAGCCGGTCCTGATTTTGACTGTGACCGGTAAGTGTGTCGCGCTCTTAACCGCGCGGAAGACTTTCTCCACTTGTAAAAGATCTTTGAGAATGGCGGAACCAGCGCCCTTTTTGACCACTTTGGGGACGGGGCACCCGAAATTCAGATCGACAAAATCCGCTCCGGCCTCCTCAACCACCTGGGCCGCACGCGCCAATGATTCAGGATCTTCACCAAAAAGCTGAATGCCGACGGGACGCTGACACTCCTCAAACTTCATTAATTGGAGGGTGCGATGACTCTTGTACTCAATCCCGTGCGCCGAAACCAGTTCGCTGATCACGACCCCGCAGCCGAGCTCACGCATGAACGTGCGAAAGCATGAGTCGGTAATGCCGGCCATCGGCGCCAGCACAAATGGATTCGTTTTCAGGTGCTCTACGGGATCAAAGGTCATACGAATGGTCCCAATTCGCGAACGAAACGGTCTTTTAGCCGATCACCTTGCTTACCCGCAAGGTCCATTGCAGAATTGCCAAGTATAATTAGCGAACTTTCAAGGATCGCCCATGGTACAGGCCGCTCGTCAGCGTTCTCTGCAGCTTAACCAGCATCTCACGATCGGTATCGATCTTGGCGGAACCAAAGTGGCAACGGCTTTGGTGGACGCTTCAGGGCGGATCTTGGCGGAGATCAAGTTGCCGACGGTGCCGCGGGAACTCCTTGCATTCGGTCCGGAGGATCAAATTCCACCCGCTCTGGTCCGCCGGCATATCAAGTACGTCGTTGAAACGATGGCCGATTCGGCGGTTCAAGTCCTCGAAAAAGCGCCCCGCACGCAAAAGCTCCTCGGAGTCGGCTTGGCGTCGGCCGGCCCCATGAATATTGAGAAAGGAACCTTGGATCACCCAACAAATATTCGCGGCTGGAAAGTTGTACCGCTCGTCAAGCTATTGAGCGAGGCGCTGGCCAAAAGAAAAATTAAAGCGCCGGTATCTTTCCAAAACGATGCCATCGCCGCAGCCTTGGGTGAGGGATGGGTCGGCAGCGCGAAGGGCTGCGAAACCTACGTCGTGGTCACCGTCGGAACCGGGATCGGGACTGGGGTCATCTTCAACGGGCGTCCGGCGCAATCCCGCGGAATGGGTTCTGAATGGGGACATATGTTCGTCGACTGCCGAGGCCTTCAGGGCGAAACTAGGAATTACGAGTATCATACCGCCGAAGGCTTGGCGTCCGGCAAATGGCTTATGATCCGTGCGAAAGAACGCGGGTTTAAAGGAGACCATGCCGGCGAACTTGCGGAAGCCGCGCGTGCTGGTGACCCGCTGGCGCTCGAACTCTTCAGAGAGAGTTCGGACGCGCTGGCAAGTCTCTTTTGCAGTCTATCGTTAGGATTTCACCTCGAGAAAATCATTATATCGGGGGGAATGCTCGCGGTCCGCGACTGTTTCTTACCCAATGCCGTTTCACTTTACCAATCCATCATGAAGAGCCGGTTCCCCGAGTTCTTGGCTCCGGTTCGGATCGCCAAATTAGGCGCCCGCGCTGGAGTGATCGGCGCGGCCCGATTGCCGAGAATGCCCTTACTTTGACTTCTTTAGAAGATTCTCATAGTAGCCCATGAACCATTCTTTCGGGACGCTTTTTCCCCAAGCACGGAGGCCCCGGCCATGGTACTCGTCTGATCCCATGTAGATCCATACTCCGATGCCGCCGATCAAAACCATACCGATAAGCGAGAGCAATAACCCTTGGCGATGCTCGCGAACCCAGTTCGCCAAACGAATGTAGGGCCCGAGGCGGAACATCTTTTTTACAAACTCGACATATTGCTCGATCGCACTCTGAAGGTCATGAATTCCGGTTTTCGAATCGGGATGAATAAATCGAATGGCGAAAACATATTCATCGATCTTTCGCACGACTTGCGCTGTCCGCTCAACCGATTGCGCCGCTCCAGGCAAGGTGAATTCTAGCGTCAAGAGATCGCCGACTTCGGCATTCGTCGGATGCCGCGAAATCACTTTCATCCCCGACACTGATACGTCGGCAAATTGCGCCGGTCGAGGCTGCCCAAGCTCACCGGATTCGAAATACCGAACGTAACCGGGAAAGCGATCGGGATACGCCTTATATCGAGGACTTCTCGGTTTGAATACTTTCGCGGCCCCCATACCTTTCTCTCCGTATTATCCCTTATTTTCGCAAACACTTTGTCGAAACTTAATAGACGCGTCTCAAAACGAAACATTTTTTCGACTTTGGCTGAGGAGCCGCCGCATTTCTCAAGAAGATCGCCGAAAAAACCGAGTTAAAAAGGTGATTTATCGTCAACTTTCGATGGCCGCGCTGGCTTTCCTCATTCTTTTTTCGATAAACGCCTTCGGTTCGACAAACCAAAACGCCGACTGCCAACCTCTACCCGTGCAGTCTCAAGCTGAAGACGCCTTCACCGCCAGCTGCCTGAACGTCTGCACCTACTTTCTCGAAAACGAATCTGATTTCACGAAAGAGGAAAAAGACGGAGAACGAAAAAGCCTGCGAAACCGCTGCCAAAATATCGCGGCGGACCAGAAACTCCGCGATAGCATAACAGGACGTTCGGCGTTGATCGCGAAAGACGTCCGCTGGCTCACCATGCGGGTCTACCGCGCGCTGCTTGGGAAACCGTCACAGCCATCCCTCATCTCGCGTTTCAGTTGGCCGGCGCCCTTTGGGAAGAAGTGCGGCAAAATTACGCCGAAGGACAACGCCGGTTTGAAAGTACAGGACCATCCAAATCAAGCTTCCTTCGCGAATGCGAGCGAAACATTGAATGCAAACGCACCTTCGCGCGCGGACTCATTCATTACCAACGGATGAAACCGAACGGCGAATGGGAGATTTCTGACGAGCAAGTCGATAAGGAAATCGCCCATTATTCTCTCACGGAGCTGATACGCTTGGGTCAGGCCCACCGCGAAGCGGCCCGCCGCGAATGCACGCAGTTTCTCTCCTCAGCCCGCCGGCAAGCGGTCTCGCCGGGAGCAGAATGGGACTTGGCTGCGCACCGGAAAGTGTACGATGCAATCGCGTCCGAACATCCGCACTGTCTCAGCCTGCTCGATCTGCTTCCGCCGGAGCTGGATCCTAAACTCCGCGGCTCGCCCGCAAACGAAGCCAATAGCCGAGAAAACAAGTCGCCGCTCGATAAGATGTCCGCCCTTGATAAGTTTCTTATCCAAGACGCCTGCTTTGATCGCAAAGTCAGTACGGCCATCTGCTCGGAGGTGATCAGTTTATTCATTCCGGTGGGTGCGGTTGGAACGGCCACCAAATCTGTCGCGAAAATCGCCACCTCCGGCGGCCGCTCCGCGCGCGCAATCGCGAAAGTAGAAAAAGCCGGTTCGGCGGCGACCAACGCTTCGAAATCACCCGAAGTCGTGCGCCTCGTGAAGGACTACAAAGATCGGGTTTTCTCAAGCGAAAGCGAAAACCTCGCATTCATTTCGAAAGCAAAATCGGCGAACGGGAACACTCATTTCGTCGTCGTTGAAAACACGATGATGAAAAAGCTCAACACAGTCGTCGGCGACAAAGATACTGTCACAGCGCTGACTAATTTACACAAATCCATTTTGCTCAGGCGCCTCGACGACTTAAAGAGGAAATATCCGGATATCGAATTCACCGTTTATAATGATTTCAAATCCACAGACATCGCGATGACCGAGCGAAAGGCGCTTTCAGCGGAGATTCGCGCGCAGTTAACGAAAGACATCGACGATTTGCTGAAGGCCGCCAACCGCGAATTCGCCGGGGAAGTGCGCAAGCTGAATTTGAAAAGCACGAGTGCGGCGGGTGACCCCGCGCAATGGTTCAAAGGCGGGATGGACACGGATTTCGAAAAGGCTTCCTTCCGCGCCCGCGAGGCACGCGGCTCGAAGGAAACCGGTCTCTACAACGCCGATGTCGACGCGATGGCCGCCGATTATCTGCGCTCGATCGAATCCCAACGTCAGGCGATCGCGAGCTCGCCACAGTTCAAACGCCTAATGGACGAGGAGGGGCTGGTCCCCAAGCCAGAGGTGCTCGACTTAACCAGAAAATTCTCCGATCCAGAAGAACTGGCGCGGTTCGTTCGCGACAGCTATCAAGTCAGCGAATTCTCGGCAAAAGAGGCTGCACAACTCATGAGCTATGCTTCAGAAGTCGACAGGTTCTCACCCTCACTTCTCATCGCGAAACGCGAAGTGCTCAGTCTGGATAACGCCATTCACGGAGGAACATCCATGGATGTTCCGGGATTGGGCGGAGAGAACCTGCACGCGACTGCGCGCGGACTTGTTGGAACGACCTCCCTCCGAGCCGCCCAGTCCGCCGCACGCGCCGGTGAAGAACGAGTGACCCAGGAATTCCGTCAGAAGCTCGCCAAGATCCGTGAAGTTGCTGGGCCCGGTACAAGATGTTCGGGCGACGATTGCGTGCAAGTGGCTTCGCGGGCCATGAGCTTGGACGAAAAAGCGAAAATCGTCAGCCGCATGGCCGACACCCCCGAGATCAAAAAGCTACGGATTGCCTTCTTCGGCGAGAACGTTCCAGCGCACGCCCGGATGCAGATTGCAAGCCATGGCGAATTGATCGAGAAAAACTTGCGCAAGGAATTGAACGGCAAGATCGATCCGCGAAAGCTCGAGAACTTGGTTTTCGGGCTCGACATGCAGACGACCACCGCCAACTCGGGACAAGTAAATCTTATCGTCGGCCGCGCCCGGGGCGTTTCGCTGACGGCGAAAGAACGACAAGCGTTGAACGAAGCTTTTCAAAAGTCGCTGATCAAATACAACGAAGACATCCGGTCGTATCAAAGTGGCTTTTTAGTCACGCGGGATAGACAGATTTATCTCATCCCGGTTCCTTTGTCCGAGGACCGGCTCTTCTCGGATTAGTGGATATCGCAACTGGTCAAAATTCATGAGTAAGAAGT
>CALBDW010000118.1 GCA_937927435.1 uncultured Bdellovibrionales bacterium | reverse complement strand
CCGGCGCGCGGCCGTTTGCGCCCGGTGACAACACGATCGCGAACCGGATCAGCCAGCTGCAGTTCGAACAAGTCATGGACGGCGGCACGGCGACGTTCGACGAATTCTACAACAGCATGGTCGGGCAGGTGGGCGTTATCACGCGTCGCGCGGCTTCGGCCCATGAATCCCAAAGCGATATCGTCAAGCAACTGAACAATATTCGCGAGAGCATCAGCGGAGTCAGCCTTGATGAAGAGGCAACAAAACTGATTGAGTTCCAGAAAGCGTTCGACGCTTCGGCTCGGTTGATCCGTGCCGCCGACGAAATGTTGGACACGGTGCTAAATATAAAACGTTGATGAGAGTTTAGGATATGCGCGTCGCTGACAAAATGAACTTCGAGCAGGTCAAATCCAGTCTGGCCAAAAACCGGACGGAAATGGCCGACTTGCAAATGAAGGCGGCGACTCAGAAACGCGTCACCCGCCCCTCGGACGATCCGATCGCGGCTTCCCGGGTTTTATCGGCGCGCACGGATATCACGACGGGCCAGCAATTCATGAAGAGTATCGAGCAGGCCAGAGCGTTTCTCGAATTCAGCGAGCAGTCGCTGGCCGAGCTGACGGAAGTTTTAACCCGCGCCAAAGAGTTGGCTCTCTCACAGGCGAACGACGCCTCGGCGAACGATATATCCCGGAAAGCCACGGCCGCCGAGGTCGAACAGCTCTTCCAGCAGGCCGTCCAGATCGGCAACCGCAAGCTGGGTGATCGCTTCCTGTTCGGGGGATTCAAAACCACCCGGGCTCCGTTTGACCGGGAAGGCCGTTATTACGGCGACAATGGCGAGATTAAGATTTCGATCCAGAAAGAGGGTGCAGTCGCGATGAACGTGCCAGGGGACCGTGTTTTCCTCGGACGGAATCTCGATGCTCCCGCGACGACAGGTCCTGACAGACCCATGCCTGGTCCTATGCCCAGCATGGAGATTCGAGGGCCCGCTTCTGAAGCTGGCGAGCTGTCAGGCGAGACGAATATCCAGGAGGAGCGACAAGAGATCACAGGTTTGGCGTATTCCTGGAAGAGCCAGGGCGTAAATATTTTTCAGATTCTGAAAGACCTCGCGGTCGGTCTACGCGCAAACGATAAGCAAGCTGTCCAAGAGTCCGTGGATTTACTGGATGAAGCGACAGCTCAGGTGATTCTCATTCGTTCTCTTATTGGTTCGAGGGTTTCGACACTGAACGGCGCTATGGAATCCCACCAGAAAGGCCAGGTGGATGCGAAAACTTTGCAAAGCCAGTTAGAAGATGTCGACACATTCGAACTTGTGACCGACCTAAACAAAAGTGAGAGTACTTTAAAGGCGGCGCTGGCCACTTCAGGAAAATTACTCCAACCGAGTCTCCTTGACTTCCTAAAATAAAAATAATAGCTACAGTTCCGTTTCAAATCAGCCGTTAGAGCTGACAAAGTAAGAGCGCAATCGCAAACGCTCAGACTTGAATCCAATAAACTTTGACCAGGATGTTGAAGGGAGATTCCGCATGTTAGTTCTGACGCGAAAGCTGGGCGAAAGCATCGCGATTGACGATCACATCAAGATCCGCGTCGTTCAAATCAAAGGCAAACAAGTCCGGCTGGGCATCGAAGCTCCTAAAGACACCAAGATCCACCGGGAAGAGGTTTACCTCGCTATCCAAAGCCAGAACCAAGAGTCCGTAAAGGCAAGCTCAGCGGATACGCGCGCTGTGGCAAAGCTCCTCAAGCGTTAATCACCTGCGGTGCAGCACTGGTCCCATCCAGCACTTGTTCCATCTTTGACGACTTCTTTCTTACTCCCCTGGTTTATATCGAGACCGAGACTTTCGTGTTGAGGCAAAACTTGTCTTAGAGCGGTTCCTCCGAACGCTTTGTGTCCGATCGCATTAATCCCGAGAGAAAAACCTCTTGCCGCTGTCATTTCATGACTTTAGGCTTGAATTGGTTGAGGGGTGGGGCTCGAGATTCCGATGAAGAATCGGTTCGTAATGGGTGTATCTCGTTTCCCGAAGTAATAACTTGCTGTGTCTTTAGAATTGTGGGCATCCTCAAGGTACGGAGGGGCTATGCTGATACAGACGTCCAGGTTCGGACCGGTCACTCTACGAGAAGAAGACATCATCGAGTTTCCGGAAGGAATTCTCGGTTTTAATGATCTGCGCCAGTTTGTGCTCCTGGATGATCCAAACGATGAAATCTTCGCTTGGCTCCAAAGCTGCGAAGTCCCGCAAATCGCCTTTCCTGTCCTTGAACCGGAATTGTTTACCCAGTCCTACCAAGTCGTCCTCACCAAACACGATTTGGAAAGCTTGGGGCTGACGCCAGAGGATCACCAGAAGCGGATTCGGGCCTTTTCGATCATCACGATCCCCGAGGACCCGACCCAGATGACAGCCAACTTGAAGGCGCCCGTCGTTATCAATATCGACAAGCGCATCGCCCGTCAGATCGTGCTTCAGGACAATAACCTCGCGATCCGCGAGCCAATCTTCCAAAAGCTCCATAGCCGGTTCGTGCAGAACCCGCAATCGTCGCTCAAGAGCCAAGCAAGCGATTGGGGGGTCGCGATCCGCTTGCCGGCGACCGGTACCGATAAACCGAGAGAGCCCGAGGCTTCGCGCTGACCATGAAGGTCTACGAGTACAAGAACTGCGGGACGTGCCAGAAAGCGCTCAAGTTCCTCGATAAGAAGGGCGTGAAGTATGAGCGCGTTCCCATCGTCGAACAGCCGCCGAGCGTTTCTGAGCTCAAAACGATGCTCAAGCATTTGAAGGCGCGTGGCGGTTCCTTTAAGCAGCTTTTCAATACGTCCGGTCAGCAGTACCGCGAACTCAAAATGGCCGAGAAAATCAGAGACGGCATGACTGAGAGCGAGGCCATCGACCTTCTGAGCAAGGACGGGAAGCTCATCAAACGGCCGTTCGTCTTGGTGGGTGACACGGGGCTGGTCGGCTTCAAAGAAGACGAGTGGAAGAAGGTCTTCCCTTAAGTCCAGGCGGGCGGCAAATTTTTCCTCTTTCCGCTTAAGATTCAAACGTCTCTTTCCGATTCAAGAGATACCAGTAAGGTATTCCACGGGAGTCCAGGATGGCGAGCCCGAAAAGACGAAAGGGACAATCGTATGTTCGTGTCGCCGAGACGGATTTCGGCCGCTTCCAAGCCATCAATTCTCTTTTGTTTGATTCTCCTGTTCGCACCCGGGCAGATTCTTGCGCAGCATCCTGAACTCGATCAGGCGCCGGTGATTTTCGATCTTCGGAAGTCGCTTCCGTTGGAGCCCGACGAGCCTGTCTATCATGACTTCTACATCAATGCGGGCACCGAAGCGGGTTTCAAAAAAGGAATGTATGTCACCGTCTATCGATTGGTTCCCATTCACGATCCTTTGCATAACCGGCAGCAAGGAGAACTGCAGATCGAGGTCGCGAAGCTTCGGGTGATCCATGTTGCACGGAACTTGAGTGTGGCCCGTTTGCATTCCCTGCTTCCGGACGAGGAACGCCCGGCGCTGGAGTTTGAAGCCGTCATGATTGGGGACCGCATTGATCCGGCCTCGGCGACGATGCAGGCTCCCCAGCCACCGAAGAAGAAAAGCGCGCAGTCGGAAGGGGAGAGTGACACGTTCGCTTCGACCGCGTCGAATCCCTCGACTCCGTCTCTAGGAGGCGTGCAAGATATACGACTCCTCTCGTCTGACACGGAAAATGCTTCTCAGCCCTCAAGTCGGGCTGATATTGTGCGTCTTCCTGTCCCGGCTGCGGCGGGGGGGTTAACTCTGACGGAGCCGTCCAACCCCGCATCGATGTAAGAGTCCGAGCGGCCGGGTGAGAAGTGGGGGCCCTGGCCGATGTCCGAGCAAACTTATTTCCGTCTGAAAGTCACGGGGCTGAAGCGGTCCGATGAAGACATGTTCACGGACGCTTGCTTCGAGTTAGGAGCCGCCGGCGTGGCGGAAGACCTCAAGTTCGAGCAAAAAGATCTGCGTTATGATCCCGATATCGTTGAGACGCCGGTTCTCGATTTGAACGTCTACTTTACAGAAGCGCCCGATGAGTCGGCCTTGCTGAAGTTGCAGGCGCGTTTTCCGTCGATCTATATCGAAGCGTCGAAAGAAGAAAGCAAGGACTGGTTGGCCGAGTGGAAGAAGGGCTTCCTTCCCTTCCGCTTCGCGGGTGATTTTTGGGTCATCCCAAGTTGGCTTACACCTCCGCCCGAAGCTCCCCAAGACACTAAGCTTCACATTTATGTCGAGCCGGGAATGGCGTTCGGCACGGGTACGCACGAGACAACGCGCTTGGCGGCCGGGCTCTTAATAGAGGAACTTTCCCGCGCGCCGAGGAATTCCTTGCTGGATGTGGGAACGGGGACGGGGATTCTCGCCTTGATCGCGCACCGCCTGAACGTTCCTCGCGTCGTGGGCATCGATATTGATCCGGAAGCTCGGCGGACGGCGCGCGAGAATCTCGAGCGCAATGAGGCGCGTGCGATCGAAATTCCTGATATCGGCATCGAAGCAGTGACGGAAACTTTTGATTTGGTCGTCGCGAATATTATCGACGGCGTACTGACCGTCCTTCGCCACGATCTTGCGCGTTGTTTGAAGGCCGGCGGCCGCATGATCTTGTCAGGCGTTCTGGTCGATCGTGAGAACGAGTTCTATAAGGGGTTCACGAGCGACACGGGGCTTGAGATACTGAAAACCACGCGGGAAGGCGAATGGTCCGCGGCTCTCCTTGAGAAGAAGGCATGAGACGTTACTGGGTTCCCAAAGAGTGCGTAAGTGGAGACGAAGTTCGTATCGTCGGCGATACGCTTCATCACATTCGTGACGTCTGTCGCTTGCGGAAGGGGGCGAGGTTCGAAGTCTTGGTGGAGGGGCGTGGCGCTCTCTTTGTCGTGATTGAAGCTGAGAGCAAACATGAGTCCGTCGCGCGTGTTCTTGAGGAAAGAAAGCTCCCCGAGCTTCCCAAACCCTATATTCATTTGGCGCTTTCGATTCCCCGCTTTCCGGTTTTCGAAGCCGTTTTAGAGAAGTCGGTTGAGCTCGGGGTGAAAGCTGTGCACCCATTTTTTTCCGACTTCAGTTTCATCCGCACGCAAGACGACGTGTTCGCCAAGAAGCGGCCGCGCTTTGAAAAAATTGTCGTTGGAGCCACTCAGCAAACCGGCCGCGGCGATCTGATGCCGATTGCGGAACCGGTTCATATCAAGGAACTTCTCCAGGCTTTTAACCGCTTGGATTCGGCCAAAGGTCTATTCGCATATGAGGGGGAGCATGTCCTCACGGCGAAAGAGGGAGTGCAAAAGCTTCGGGATGCCGCCCCGCAAGACATATGGATCTTCGTTGGCAGCGAAGGGGGATTTTCGGATTCTGAAGTCCAACTTTTCGCTTCTCATGGCCTTGAGGCCGTCACCCTCGGCAACCAGGTTCTCCGCGTGGAAACGGCTTGCGTCACCTTGGTCAGCATCATAAAGTATGACTTTGATTTGATGCGTTGAGCGGACATCTTCTCGGTACGGTCGCGGGTTTACAAATCGGCCTGATCGTAGAGGTGGAGGTTGGTGGATGTCGGACCTTTTTGACGAGTTCGAGTTCAAGCCGTTAACCGAAGGCTTGGGCTTTCATAAGAAAACGGAAAAACCTGCGTCCTCGCCTCAGCCGATTCCGCTTTCGATCCAGCTGTCGACGAAACCCGCGGAGGATCTGTTTTCAGAACCGCTGGAGCCACTGAAGGACAGCAAAACGGATTTTTCGTTGGATGAGAACGACCTTTTAGGTGGCGTTTCTTCGAGCGTTTCTTCCGGCGTCTCGGCTGCGGAAACGTCCCAATCCATTTCCGATCTGATTGCAAGCCTGCCGCCGTCGCTCGATTTCGTGGGCGAGAAAGAGGTGGAAGAAACGAGCGTGCACGACGACAGACCGCAAATCTTCCAGCCGCTCGCGCGTCAAGAATACAATCCGACGCCGAAGATCCCGTCGGCTTCCTCGGTGATTTCGGGACCGCAGCCGCTGCCCCCGCCGGGAACGAAAGTGACGGCGGACGCGTCGGTGAGTTCGGCGACACCTTCGTACCGGAACCAGCTCGACGAAAGCTTCGCGCGTTCCTTCCCTCGTGCCGACAGAAAGAAAGAGGCTCAGAAAGAGGCGGAGACGCCGAAGTTCGAGCCGGTCGCGGCCCATTTCGGCGCGGGTATTCTGGACGCCATGGTCGTCACCGGCATCGGGACGATTCTGCTCGTCTGCATTCTTCTGATCACGAAAGTGAACTTGGTCGGTCTTTTGAACAACGCCCAAACGGCCATGTCGACGCAAATTCATCTCGCGCTTCTTTTCCTGGCTGTTTTGCAGCTCTACATGTTGACCGCCAGCACGTTCACCGGCGCTTCTTTAGGGGAATGGGCATTTGATCTGCAGATGGGAACGGATGAGGACCGCAAGCGGCTTCTTTATCCGCTGCAAGCCGCGTGGCGCATGATTGTGGTGACGGCGACCGGGATCGTGGTCTTGCCGCTTCTTTCGGCCCTGTTCCGGCGTGATCTGGTGAAGTATCTTTGCGGCCTCCAACTTTACCGCAGGCCTTGAGAGATCCGATGGGCTGTGTCTGTTCCAGCTGGAAAGAACTCATCGAGGCGCTGGCTCCGCTTCGTGCGGCCGGCAAACGGGTTGTTTTCACCAACGGCTGCTTCGACATTCTGCACGTCGGCCACGTGCGGTATCTGCAGGACGCGAAAGCCGAAGGCGATGTTTTGGTGGTCGGTCTTAATTCCGACAGCAGCGTGCGGGGGCTGAAAGGCCCCGACCGTCCGGTGCAAAGCCAAAACGACCGCGCCGAAATTCTTGCGGCTCTCGCGAGCGTCGATTTCGTTGTGATCTTCGATGAGCCGACGCCGGAGAAACTCATCCACGAAGTTCGTCCCGACGTGCTTGTCAAAGGCGGCGACTATCGCATCGAAACAATTGTCGGCGCATCTTTCGTGCAATCCTACGGCGGAGCCGTGAAGGCGCTCCGGTTCGTTCCCGGATCTTCGACAAGTTCGATCATCGAGCGGATTCTGAAATCGTGAACAGCGTCTCAGTTGAGGGGCGCAAAAACGGCCACGCTGTTTTCCTTCGCGTGAAGGATGCTTTCGACCAAAGCGTTTCTGTCGATGGGTTTGCTCAGATAATCCGAAAAGCCCGATCGCAAGCAGCGCTCTTTCTCCTCGAGCATCGCGTGCGCCGTTAAGGCGATGATCGGATCGGTGTAACCCGTTTCCCGCAACCGGCGCGTGGCTTCGTAGCCGTCCATGATCGGCATTTGAATGTCCATGAGGCTTACGTCATATTTCTTTTTGAGCGCCGCCTCGTAACCGAGAGCTCCGTTCGAAGCAGTGTCAACCGCCGCGCCTTCCTTGTTGAGGAATTTGGTAACAAGGCGTTGGTTGTCTTCCGAATCTTCCACGAGAAGGACCCGTTTACCAAAGAGGCGTTTGTCGCGCGTCAGTCGCACGGACGCCGGCGCGGCGGCGGTCGCTTCGGCTTCGTCCAGATCGGTGTAAGTGACGAAGGTTCGGCCTTCCAGTGGGCCGGGGTCAATGGTAAGGCGGAAGATGCTTCCCTTGCCTGGCCGGCTTGCGAGGATCTTCAAATCTCCCCCCAGAGCTTGCGCGAACCGTTGGGAGAGATAAAGACCGAGACCGGTTCCTCCGTACTTTCGCGTCGTATATGGGTCGGCTTGCGAAAACGGTTTGAAGAGCCTTTCCCGCTGTTCGATCGATAAGCCGACACCCGTGTCCGCGATGTCGAAAACGAGAAGATTCTGGTCCTCGCGCTTCACAAGGCGCGTCCGTACTTCGATCCGCCCTCCCGGCGTGAATTTGATGGCGTTTCCGATCACGTTCACGAAAATCTGCCGCAGAGCCGTGGGGTCCGTTCGGATCACGGTTGGAAGCGGCGAACGGAAGGAAAATTTGAGGGTCAGCCCGCTTTCGTTCGCTTTCGGCGCCATCAAGTGCTTGATGTCTCGGAGAAGATCGAGAGTGTGCACTTCCACGATCTCGGTTTCCACGGTGCCTGTTTCGATTTTCGTCACGTCGAGAACTTGGTTGATGAGCGAGGCGAGCAGGCGGCCGTTCTTCTGGATCGTGCTGAGGTAATTCGCTCTTTCTTGGGCGGAAAGGTCGGGGTCTGAAAGAAGATCCGTGAAGCCGAGAATGATCCCGAGCGGAGTGCGGATTTCGTGGCTCATATGTGCAAGGAAATTCGTTTTCGCCCGGCTGGCTTCTTCAGCGGCCCGCTTCGCGGATTGCAATTGTTCCTCGATTCGCTTCATTTCGGTAACGTCCTGAACCGTTCCGATCACCTCGCGGACGGAGCCGTCTCTGTTGAGAAGCGGCATACCTTTCTCTTCAATGAGTTTCTCGTTCCCGTTCGGGGTCGTGATCCAATATTCGAGGGTGTAGTTCTTTTTCTTTTCGATGGCTTCCTTAAAAGTTTTTTTGAACTCGGAACGGTAGGGCTCTTGGATAAGCGCGTAGAAGTCTTCAACATTGCTCCGGAACTTTTCCTTGGGGAACTCGAAGATCGTAAACAGCTCGTTTGACCACTGGTCCAAATCCATATTTGGGTTGTAGCGGAAGGATCCTATTTTCGCGATTTGCTGGGCCTGATCGAGAAAATACTTGTTGCGTTTGAGCTCGTCGTTGGCCATTTGCAAATCGCGCGTCCGCCGGTTCACCAGTTCCTCCAGAGATTCTTGCCGTTTGCGGATCGTGGCCTGCGCTGCCCGCAATTCCGCCAGAAAAGCGGCGAGCGTCAAACCCGTGAACGCGTACGCGAGCATGAAAGCGTGCAGCCGTATGAGGTTTTGTGCGATTGAGGAGCCGGTGAACGGGCCTTTATCCAAGAGAATCGCGGTCACGCCGGCGTGGGAAACCAGGAAAATCGTCGTCGTTGCTCCGATGCGGCCGTATCGGACCGTTGCCCATACGAGAAGGGGGAAAAGAACGTACAGCCCCAGGTACTTCGCGACATCACTTTGCCAATCGAAAAACAGGATCCAGCAAACGGCGATGAAGGTCACGATGAAAGTGGCGAAGTTGAGCTTGCTGAACCGTGGCCACATCGTCGATCTCCAGTTCGCCCAAGAGAGAATCGTCGGGGTGACGATGATGTAGCCGAGCAGATCTCCGAGCCACCATTTGACCCAGGCGCTTTTCGCGTCTACGAGCGAGCCGACTCCGAATTCGGGAGGAACGTAAAGTAACTTGAAAACCGCGGCGTTGATGGACGCGCCGATCGCCGTTATCCAAGCGAGCGTGACGAAGAAGATCAGTATCGATCTCGAGTTGAGAAACCCCTTCGAAAAGTGCAGCCGCCGGAATATCATCGCGGCGAGGAGAGGTTCGATGACGTTTCCGAAAGCGGCGGCCAGGGTCGCGAAGAAATGGGCGGCGCTGGAGAATGGAAACGCGAGAAGGAGGGTGCCCAACGCGATGCTGGGCCAAACCCGGGGGCCCAAGATGAGGACACCGGCCAAGGCAATACCCGAAGCGGGCCAAATCAGGGGTTCGATGGACGGAATCGAGATAAACCGCGCGCTGATCTCAGCTGTCAAATAGTAGGCGAGAAAGACGATTAAGTATTCACTAAGAGACGAGCGGGACTTCGACATTGCCGCATTTTACGCCCTTCTGTTGAGAACGTTTTAACCACATGTGAATTTTCCGAGAACTTTTCTACACAAATCGGCTTTCAGAATCGGTAGCCGATTTTTCCGCTGAAGACGGGAAGCTTGTAACGGTCGATCTGCAGCGAGACGAACGCTTTTTTGATCCGTATATCGGCTCCCACCACGGTGTGGAGCCCACTGGTGAATTCCCTTTCGACGAATCCCGAGTCCGTGACCCCCGAAGACCCGCCCATAAACGTTCCACGCGCCTCGATGGCGCCGAGACCGGCGAAGACGGCGAGGCTGTCCACAGTAACACCGCCAATGAGGTCGACGCCATAAGCATGTGTGGTGAGCTGGTTACTGAAATTCACCGTGTTCGCGTGAACGAGAGCCGAGAGGCTGATCGGCTTGTCACTTCCTTGATAAAAACCCCAACGGATGATTCCGCCATATTGGGAAACCTCGTCCGAATGCAAATACGGCGTGAACTGGATGAAGAAGTCGAGGTTGTTGTAAAGGCCTTTACCGATCGTGATCTTGGAGAGCGTAATATCTTGCTGGGGGGCCGGAAGGCCCTGGCCAAGGCGGCCGATGTCCTCGGCCGGCAGATTTTCAAGCGCATAACCCACTTCTAATCCCGCGTATCCGCCCAACGGATAAGGATCGGACAGAACTTTTGAACTCGCGCCGAAACCGACGATTTCAAGGATTTTCAACCGGTCGCTATGGGTCAAATCTTTCGGAAGCCGGACCGCTGCGCTCGCGAACGCCGCGTGCAGGATGAGCCAGCAAAGAATAAGAAAGCGCAAGTTCATGCGCCTCATGTTCCTTGATGCCTGGACGGTGCGCAAGGATTTCGTTGCTTGTTACGCGTCGCCGGGGTGTGCCTCTTACATCGCGGCGAGAAGGAATTGCAGCTCGTTGAGAATCATCGCGGCGCTTTGCCGGAGCTGAGGATCGGCGCTTCGTTGCGAGAGCTCCGCCAGTGTCGGGACGAACGAGGTGTAAATTCGAGTGAGAGACGCCACTGCTGGGACGCGGGGGTCGGTGTCATTCGGATAGCCGGAGCTCGGTCCACGCAGGTTCGTTTCGATCGACTGCCTCAGAAGATCCATCGCGATGTAAGAAACCTGCGGGTCCATCTCTTCGCTAAGCGCCTCGGCCAAGTGGCGGACGTTCGTGGGCGAAGCGTAAGACTGAAGAGCCTCTTCAATTCGGTTTTTGATTTCGACGTCCGTCTCGGTTTGTACGGCGTGCACCAGGAGAGTGAAGCTGCCAATATTGTAGATTTCCGCGACGGATTTGACCGCAAGTTCACGCATGCGCGGACGGTCGTCTTCGATCATCTTTTTCATGATTGAATAGAAGACATCGCCTTTAATTTTCCCCGAGAGGAAGTAGCGAACAAATTGGGCCGTGCGGTTCGCATTCGGCTCTTTGAGGAGCCGTTCTTCCCATTCGCTGACGGTTTGAGGTACGGCTTCGCCGGGGGCGCCTTTACCAGGCAGAGGCGTGGGAGCGGGTGTGGGGATCGGAGCCATGAGCGCGACGTTCTCGATTTCGCGCGACGATTCCCGACGGCGCTTTTCCGCTTCGAATTCGGCGCGGATCCGTTCTTCTTGTTCCAATTGCATTTGGAATCGGCGCTCGCGAGCTTCTTTGATTTTCTTCATTCTTTCAATTTTCTTTTTGCGTGCGAGGGCCTTTTTCTTTTTCTCTTCTTCCTCTTTCTTCGCCTTCTCGACATCCGCTTTCCCAAGAACTTTCGGCGTCGGGCTCGGCTTCACTTCGGTCGTTATCGGTTTTTCGATTTGCTCGGGCGCGGGTGGAGTGAGCGCGACTTCCTCTGCCGGCTCGGGCTGCGGAGCTTGGCGCGGGCGGGAGCGCAAAAAGTTCGGCCGCGTTTTCTCGAGAGCGGAGACACCGTAAACCGGCTTTCCTTCATTCAAAAGGGCATCGAATTTCGAAATGCCCGACAGCCGGTTGCTGGGACTCATGGGTTTACCGACGAAATAAAGGCAAACCCCGATGGCGAGTCCTATGAATGTCCATTGAATAACCCGAGCGTTCATAATTTCTTCCTCGTGTCATTCGTTATTTCAGGTTTTGGACCCGCGGGGCTCTTCGAGATACATATGTAAACGTTTGAAATAACAGGGTATTTTTGAGGCCTTCGAGAAGGTTTCAAAAGGAGCGGTGTCGAAATTCTAGTCGGTGTTCTTGAGCGATCGAAAAAGCAGTGTCTTTTCAAGGGGATGGAATTAATAATCAGGCGACAGGTATGACGGAACAGAAGAGCGAAATACTCAAAAAAGTAAAAGCTGGGGATTTACAAGCACTTGCGCGCCTTTTGACGACTCTCGAAAGAGAGGGCGCTGCCTCTTTACGTCAATTCCCCGAGATGTTGGCGCCGTCTCAGCTGGCTTTTCGGATTGGGATCACCGGTCCTCCCGGAGCCGGTAAATCAACTTTGATTGGGAAGCTTATCGGTGAATTTCGCAAGCGCGGCAAAAAAGTCGGCGTGATCGCCGTTGATCCTTCAAGTCCTTTTTCGAAAGGAGCTGTTCTCGGTGACCGCATTCGTTATTCGGAACACTTCGGTGATGAGAACGTTTTTATCCGGTCGCTCGGGACGAGAGGAAGCCTCGGAGGATTAAGCGCGTCCGCGTATCTCATGGTGCGCGCCTTCGATCTCGCAGGATTCGATATCGTTCTTCTTGAAACCGTCGGAGTCGGACAAAGTGAGCTTGAAATAATGAATGTGGCCGACTGGGTCGCCGTTGTTTTGGTGCCCGAAGCGGGCGACGCGATCCAGGGGATGAAAGCGGGCCTTTTGGAAATCGCGGATTTGTTCGTCGTGAATAAGGGCGATCGCCCGGGCGCTGACACTTTCCTTCGTGAATTGGATTCGTCCTTGAAGCTCGATCCGCGAGGGCCTTCGGAAGCGAAAGAGATCATCAAGGTGACGGGCCTCACGGGCGAAGGTTTGGACCAACTCGTCTCGCGCGCGGAAGCGGAAATGCGAAAGGGCGAGTGGCGAAAGCAGCGCGTGTCGCCTCAGCGCCTTCAGGCCGAAGCGCAGGCTCTTTTGCGCCAGCAAATCGAACGCGAAATCGATCGGCGCGCGCGCGCGATCCAGTCTGCTGAGGACTTTCTTAAGCTCTTTTAAACTGGCTCACGTTCGTGGGGATAAACTGCTTCAGTTTGAGACAACGCGTATTTCGTTTTGATAAATTACTCGCTGCGTCAAAAGTTCATCCGGACTGCCGATAAGTGCAGTACCAGATGAAAGTCGCGGCCCTTACTCCTCATTTCACGATTGAGGCTTCGCCGGTAGCTGAGGCTTCGGAAGCGCAACGAACCGCTTCGAAGTTGCATTTAAAAGTGGTGAAGCCGGAAGAGCCCACGGCGAACTCTGGCGGGCAGGCTTTGGATCAAGAGACCCGCGAGGGCCTCAAGCGTCTCTCGGAATTTCTCCAGGAACAAAAACGCAAGAGAGCGAACGAGGAAGTCCAGCAAGTTGCTAAGGAACTCGAAGACCGGCGCAAGCAGCGCGCATTGCAGCAGTACCAAGATCTCCAAGAGGCGCGAGATCCATCCAGCGATCAGGGGAAATTGATCAATACTTATCTCTAAATGGCACACTTTCGTGGGGACGTCGGGAGAGTCGGAAACCATCACCAATAAAGTGACCCAGTTTACGCTGATTTTAAAAACATCAGTATCCATCCATAATTAACGCAATGCGGAACATTTTCCTCAAGTTATGACGCGTCGCGCCGAGAAGTAAGGCGACTGCTAAAACGTTCCGTTTTGTGGGCTACGTCTCTTGCCCAGTAGCCCGGGGGTGACTGCCCGGGTTCTGGGTTCTTCAAAGGAGACGTTATGGGACTGAGAATCGCCACCAACGTGGCTTCGATCGCCGCGCAAAGGAATTTAGCGCGGAGTGAAGCGAATGTCGCGCGCGCGAGCCGCGCCCTCTCCTCTGGGTCAAGAATCGTAAGTCCCGGTGATGATGCCGCGGGTTTCGCGATCGCAGAAAGTCTTCGTGCGCAGGCTGCGAGCATGGCGCAGGCGAAAGAAAACGCGGATGCGGCCAGAGGTCTGATTCAAGTCGCCGAGGGCGGTTTAAGCGAACAAAACAACATCCTCATCCGCCTGCGTGAACTAGCCGTGCAATCGGCATCGGATACTGTCAGTGATACAGAGCGCGAATTCCTCGACATCGAATTTCAGAACCTGGTCGCGGAACTCGATCGGATCGCACATGCGACGAGATACGGAAGTAAGGAGCTTCTCGTCGGTTCGGGCACGGAATACGAATTCCATGTCGGCGCCGGGAGTAAAAATGAAGATGTCGTTCGTTACAGGCTCGACGCCGATACGAGAGCGTCTTCGCTTTACATCGATGATCTGAGTGTCAGCGACAAGTATGATGCGCGCGAAGCTTTGGAGTACATCGACGAAGCAATATTGAAAATCGCGCACGCCCGCGCCAGCTTCGGCGCCATGCAGAGCCGCCTCGAAATTGCGGCTGCCAATCTGGATTTGCAGAGGGAAAACATCCTTGAGGCGCGCTCCCGGATCGCGGATACCGATGTGGCGTTTGAAGTTTCGAACTTGGTGCAAGCACAAGTGCAGCGCGATTTCGGAGTGGCCGTCTTAGCGCAGGCCAATCAGGAGCCCGCGCGGGCACTGAAGTTACTCGCCTAAACGAAGCTGGCTTGGCGGCTTCTGGGGCTGATCCTCACGAAACTGAGCCAGTTTCCAAAAAAATTTTGTACAGCTTTCCAAGCCATTTCAATAACTAGACGCGGTGCGGCTACATATCAGCTAGACCTAGGTCTAAAGCTTCCTGGACTTAAGCCGAGAAGTACGTTGAACACGTTGGGACAGTCTCCAAAGCTTGAGCGTTTTAGCAGTCAAAAAACGCCCTGCCTAGAAGATGAAGCCCTAGCGTTGGGAGCGGACCAGTCACCCGCGCGCAACCGCAAAGGGCGTGTCCCCAACAAACAAAAAAAGTGTACCTGACGTTTCGCAAGGGGCGGAGCCGAGGGTTTGTCTTTAACCCGCATGGATGCGCCGGGACGAGTCTGTCGCCGGATTTTTGTGGGCGCCTTCGTACTTGAAGGCTTGTTTGTGGGAGGACCGTATGGGCTTAAGAATTTCAACAAACGTTGCGGCGATTAATGCGCAGAGGCAGTTATCTGTGCAGCAAAAAAGGAATTCGCATGCGTTAGCTGCGCTGTCATCGGGCAGCCGGATTGTGAACGCAGCAGACGATGCGGCTGGACTCGCGATCTCGGAAAACATTAAAGGTCAAACCCGTGGTATCGCGATTGCGAGACAAAAC
The DNA here is from genome assembly GCA_937927435.1 of uncultured Bdellovibrionales bacterium. Lineage (GTDB taxonomy): Bacteria > Bdellovibrionota > Bdellovibrionia > Bdellovibrionales > JAMPXM01 > CALBDW01. Next base: position 1,933 of record CALBDW010000118.1, on the reverse strand, counting down.
GCCTTCAACGCCATTTCGCTGGTGCAAGTCTCCGAAGGCGGGTTGAACGAGCTCAGTAACATCATGATTCGTATCAGGGAATTGGGCGTGCAGGCGGCATCCGATAACGTCGGAGACGTCGAGCGCGAATTCTTGAATACGGAAGTCCAGCAGTTGATCCAAGAAGCAGACCGGATCGCGAAAACGACGCGATTCGGTAACAAGAAACTGCTCGACGGTTCGGGCGAGGAACTCGAATTCCATGTCGGTCCGTTCGGCGACAAAGACAACATCATCAGGTATAGCTTGTCGGCGGACGCGACGGCTTCGGCTCTGGGTATCGCCGGCATTTCAATCGCCGATAAAGAGGACGCGCGGGATACGCTGCAGAGGATTGACGACGCTTTGATTAAGCTCGGTAAGATGCGCGCGGACTTCGGCGCGGTTCAAAGCCGCTTGAATACCACGGTGTCCAACTTGGACATCCAGTACGAGAACCTTCAGGCGGCGAATTCGCGTCTGCGTGACGCTGACATCGCTTACGAGAGCGCGGAGCTCGCGAGTTCGAGCATCCTGCAGCAGGCGGCGATTTCGGTGATGGCGCAAGCGAACCAGCAGCCGGCGGCAGCACTTCGTCTGTTGACATAAATCGAAAGGCGCGCGGGGACCGTCTCGTGGACTGGTCCTTGGCGCGAACGCCCCGAGGCGCGCCGCTCGGAGCCTTCGGGGTTGAAAAACGGGAACCGGCTTTATCACCGGCGACGGGAATCGGGCTCGTGAAAAAGGTTTGAGCCTGTGTCGTGCGGTTGGGCCGGGTCTCGACTCGCACCTTCGGGTGCGAGGCCCGGGCGGGTTGGCCCTGCGAAAAAATGCGAAGTTTCCTCCGTCTTTCGGAAGCTGGCCGGTCGCGCGATATCCGGCGAAAGGAAACGAGCGGGGCTCTTCAGAAGGAGTGGGAAAACTTCGGAAATTCACTCCGCACGGAAGCAAGAAGAGCGATGACTTAAGCGGAGTTCTCATTGGTTAAGTACGCAGGGGCAGCGATCGGCATTCGAATTACTTGAGTCGTAGCCCACAAACGCGACTCTTAAGCCCACCCCGGAGGCGCCCGGTCTCCGGGGTTTTTTTTTATTCTTATCACCTGGACATGACCAAAGCCTTTAACGGCTTAGGTCGGTCCGTCAAAAGTCGGTGGCGACTTCGGTTGAGTCGCGATTTTGCCCTGACTTTGGTCGAGAAAATCCCGTTCGTCAGTCTTGAAATTCCCTCCGTTAGTCGAGTTTTGCACGGACGTTGGTCCAGTTTTGCAGGACGCGACTTAAGGCGCAACCAGACTCGCCGAAAGGTTTGGCGTGAGTAACGAACGGACTGGACGGTCCGGCGGCGAGCGAAGCGAACTTTGAGTGACTGCAAAGGGCGCGAAGCGATGACCCGTTAGACCGGGAGTGCGCGAGTGAAAACACCAACGTGTTCAACCCAAGGCGCCAATCATCAGGGATGGCGCTCCGCGGATGTCCTCTAGTAGGAAGAGCGACTTCGCCGGCACGTGACGGATCGTGTGCGAAAAGCTTTGGAGGATCCCTATGGGAATGAGAATCGGTACAAACCTTGCGTCCATCTCCGCACAACGCTCTTTGGCCTCGAGCGCACGTGAGATCGAAAAGTCGTTCGGTCAACTGTCTTCGGGCTCTCGTATTACGAAGTCCGCTGACGATGCCGCCGGCCTCTCGATTTCGGAAGGCCTGCGCGCACAAATCCGCGGTTTCCAACAAGCGGGCCGCAACGCGAACGACGGGATCTCGATGGTTCAAACCTCGGAAGGCGGTTTGAGTGAAATCTCCAACATGCTGACCCGCATGCGCGAGCTCGGCGTGCAAGCTGCTTCAGATACGATCGGCGACAAAGAGCGCGCCTTCATCGATAAAGAAGTGCAACAGCTGAAAGAGGAAATCGA
>CALBDW010000117.1 GCA_937927435.1 uncultured Bdellovibrionales bacterium | reverse complement strand
GTCAGATTCGCAACTCAAGCAGAAATGGAAAAGATGGCCTTAACCGAGCGCTTACTGTGAATGGTGAGCTTCGCGCGCAAAAGCTGGTTTTGATGAATGGCGCAAGAATTGGCGGAACCACGGCGAGTTGTGGCGCTTTGACAGCGGGAGCGATCCGTTACAATGCGAGTATTAAAAGTCCCGAAGCTCGTAACGGTGTCTTTTGGTTTACGCTTGGAACGGACGGTTTTTGTCCGACAGGCTATATTCGGGTTCCTGGTAATTCCCAGTACAACACAACCGATTTCTGTGTTGCGAAGTATGAGATGAAGAATGTGGGCGGGGTTCCGGTTTCAAAGCCTTCGGAGACTCCCTGGGGCAATATCGATCGAAATCAGGCGCGCGCTGCATGTGAAAGCCTTGGAGCCGGCTACCAGTTCATTACCAATGCTCAATGGCAGACGATTGCGAGGAATATCGCGCAAGTTGCCGAGAACTGGTCTGACGGTGCGGTGGGCTCAGGGGTTTTGAACAGAGGGCATAGCGATAGTGACCCCTACGGTTTTTTGGAAGCCAGTAGCCGTGACGATGATGCCTGTCTCGGAACAGGACAGAAATGCTCCAGCACCGTCTGGGGCGAACAAAGACGGACACATGTTCTTTCAAATGGTGAGGTGATTTGGGATTTCGCCGGTAATGTTTGGGAATGGGTCTACGATGACTTAGATGAGCTTGAGTATACCGGTCCGACGGACCCTGGCTATAAAGGGTTCAGCATACTTGGTGAGGATGTCCGTAGCCTATCTGGTCCAGCCGATGGGGCGTGGACTTCGTCTTATGGAGTCGGGCGGCTTTATGGGGGATCAGGTGGCGCTGTCTATCGGGGGCAGTTGGGCAAATGGCATCAGTTCGGGGGTATTCGGTACGGCTCTTGACCACGAGCCGACAATGGTCAGTCCGGGGTTCGGTTTCCGCTGCGTGTATGTCCCCTGAGCGTGGCGTTGTTTTCGAGCGCGCCTGAGTCTCTCTGAAGCCGTACTACGCAGCTGATGGAGGCCTTCGCAAAAATAAGGAATGTTTAATTGCACAGATCGCGGAAGTCTTTTCCGGGTTTGAATTTCGGAACTTTGGCTGCGGGAATGATAAGCTTGGTTCCGGTCTTCGGGTTGCGGCCCGTTCTTGATTTGCGTACTCCACGGGAGAAGGTCCCGAAACCGACGATTTTGACTTCTTCGCCCCGGGCCACCGCCTTCGTGATGATTTCAATAGCCGCGTCGAGTACTTCTTCGGATTGAACTTTGGTCAGAGCTGTTTTCTTTGCGACCTTCTCGACAAGCTCGGCTTTGTTCACGGCTGATTCCCCCTCTTAAATCCCTCTTTTGAAAGCGGAGTAGAAAGTTATGTCTCTGGACTTTCGAGCGTCAAGCAGTTTGCGGGTTTTACGCACCCTTTTACGAGGGTGAGACGCAAAATTCATTGCGTCGAATGGGTTTAGCGCTCGTTTGTTAAGGGCTTAAGCGTAGCGACATCCTCGGATCTTGCTTGACAAAGGGCGAGTCGGTCGAGCCGGGGTGGTAGAGCGTCTCAGATTGAACCGGCTCCATAACGCGACTCAATTCCATTCGTGAAATGACCGAAACAGGTATCGATGAAGCCTTCAGTTTTCGTTTCTTACTGCTTGGTTCTCGTGGCGGCATTTTTGTCGATGCACGTCTTCTTCAACGATGATCTCAGCCCGGCGGAGAGGTTAAAGGAACGGCTCGCGGCTGTCGAAAGGCAACGCCAGGAGGCCGATTTCCGTGCTTTGCTTCTGGCGGATCAACTGGCTGAGTACCGGCAACATGTAGCGACTCTTATTCCAGACGCCGTGAAGGCTATGAATGAGCAGCAGGCGTACCCTCTCCGGCAGCTGGCCAGCGTGGCTTCCGGAGCTGGCGAAGTGATTCGAATTGAACGGGCGAGCGGGCTTTTCGAAAAAGCGAAAACCGCGTTCCGCGAGCGTGACTATGAGGTCTCCAACCGGCTTCTGGCGACCCTGATTTCGCAATATCCCGAGTCAGTTCATGTGGCGGAGGCTCATTTTCTTCTGGCTGAGGGGCAGTTCCAGCAGAAAGACTTCAACGCCGCCGTCAACACTATTGAGAAAATGATCGATCTTTTTCCGGAAAACGAACTCACGGGCTTCGCACTCTTACGATTGGGGCATATTTACGAGATCCAGGACCGCAATGAAGACGCGGCCGATATTTATAAGGCTGTGCTCGGCAGCTTCAATCAGCCTGATCTTGTGAAACAAGCTGGCGCGAGCTTACAGGCGGTGGCGCTGTGAAGGCTTTGCGTCTCTTCCTCTTTGTTTTCATGTTCACGGTTGACATACGGGTGATCGCCGCGACCGTTCGGCTACCGGAGAGCCGTTCTCTTTTGCAAGAGCCGGCGGAATGCTTGAGAAGTTCAGAGAGTGCGGTTTCGTGTGCGGTTGGAACGCGCGAGCACGAAAAGGCTTCGCTTGAAATCGGCGACGCCAAGATCGTGTTGGACCGTTCCACCGCGGTCGTCCGTCTTCACGAAGACGAAATCCGCCTTGTTACCGGACAGATTTGGGTGAAGGCGAAATCCGCATTCAGCGTCCGCACGGAGTTCGGTTTGATCAAGGTTGAGCCCGGCGAATACTGGTTCGACCGTGATCGCGATAAAGTCCGTGTCGCCGTCGTCCGCGGTCTGGCGCGATTGCATCCCAGAGGGGCGGCGGACGAACTCGAAGTGACGGCGGGTCTCGAGAACTGGCTGGGCCGGGTCGACGGATCCGGGGAGGCAAGAAGAGGAATCCCGGTCGCCATCGATTTCAAAGCGCACCTCGAACGTTGGGCCAGGCTTTACCCTGGTTCCGTGAAAGATTTCCAGGAGGAAGCTCAAGTCTTCCGTAAGGTCTGGCTTTCGGCGTCCCAACTCGCATCCGAAATTCATCAGGCCTTGTTCGAACGCAAAGTCGCGAGTCTCCGCGCCGCGCATGAAAAGGAAGAAGAGGCTAGGCGGCGTTATGAGGCGCGGACCCGCGAGTTGCTTCGTATGTTCCGTGAAAAAGTTCTGGGTCCTTGAGAACTCGGACAACAGTCGAGTTTAAGTCCCGGCCGTTTATTACTTAAATCCATAGCGTCGCGATATGATATTCTAGATACAGGCGAAAAGGAGAGTTCGCCGCGTACTTTCTCATGGAGGAGAAAGACCGATGTCGTCAGTTGGCTCCGCATCCGACCGCAACAAGGCCCACGAAGAAATCAAACGCGCTCGAGAGGCTTATCAGCAGCGCGAGGCCGAATTAAACAAGCGTCACGCGGTGAAGCTGAAGGAAATCACCGAAACCCATCAGGCCGAACTTAACGAGTTGAAAGAACAGCACGCGAAAAAGTTGGATGAGATCAAAAAGAAAACGAGCGATCTCATCACGCGCCGGGATCTTCATTACCAGAAGGAAATTGAAGAGCTCCGTGATCTCCATCAGAAGCAAATGAGACGCTTGGCGGCCGAAGCGGAAGAGCGCCATCGTCAATCTGAATCCGCTCTGAAGCAGGAGATCGAACGGCTCGAGAAGACCGGCCGAAGCCAGCGTGAAGCGGAGCGGATGAACTTTGAAGAACAGATGCGCCAGAAAGACCTTGCGATGCAGGAGCGTTTGACTAAAACGGCGCAGAAGTATCAGGAAGATTCCGTTCGTCGGACGCAAAAGCTTGTCAAAGAAACCGACGATAAAATCGCCGCGGTCGTCAAAGATCGCGACGAGCGATTGACCGAAAAGGATCGGCTGCTGAAGGAACTCGAACGGTCTAAAAACCATGAAATCGAGCGTTTGCAGCGCCAGAAAAAGCAGGAGCTTGAGCGTCTTTCGAGTAACTACGCCGCCAGTGTTGACAAAGAACGCGAGAATAATCGTCTCACCCGCGAAATCCAGCAAGAAGAGCTTCGGCAAAGCATTCAAGAGGCCCGCGACCGTTATCACAGCGAGGCCGAGAAGTTGAAAAGGGATACCGAACTCGCGCGCGAAAACCTCGAAGAAACCGTTCACGATCGTTTGGGTTCGCGCCTGCGGGCGTTGGAAGCGGAAAATATCCGCCTGAAGGAAACCTTGCCGCGCGAACGATATAAGATGGAGCGGGAAAAGAACAGGGCGGTCGAAAACGTCAGAACGCAGTTCCAGAAGAATATCGACCAGCTTGAAATGGCCCGCCGGGAAACGGTGAATGAAGCCAACAAGAGAACGAAAGACGAATTAGCGCGCGTCTACAAGAAAAACGAAGAGATCGCCCGGGGCCGCGAGGCCTTCTATCAAGACAAGATCCAAATGGACAAGTTGCGCGAAGAGGAGCGCTTCAACCGAGTGACGGGCGACTACGAACAGCGCCTACAGCACGACCGCATGACGGCGCAAAATCGTCTCGAAAAAATTAAGCATAACAGCGAGCTGGAGCAGAGCAAAATGCGCGCTTACTTCGAGCGCGCGGTGCAGTCCATGAAGGACAACTTCGAAAATAACCTTCGTGAATTGCGTGCCCGCAACAAGCGTGACCAGGAACAGCTCTTCCGCCAGTTCTCCGAACAGGCGCGCGAGACCGACCGGAAGTTCCAGGAGAAACTGAACGAAGTGACTCAACGCTACGAGCGACAATTGGCCGCAGCCCACGAGCAACATTTGAAAGAGATGAAAGAGCAGCAGGCTCTGGCTGACCGCCAAAACAGAGAGTTAAAGCGAAAAGCTGCCTCGGAACTCGAGGCGCAGGCCGCGCAATATCAGCACCGGATCGCTAAAATCCAAGAAGCGCATAAGCGCGAACTCGAGCAAATGCGTAGAAAATACGAGGAATCCCTTGCTAATCTGACCAAGACCCGGCAGGCTTAACCGCCGGGTCGCACGAACCACGTAAAGGGGACGTTCATGCTCGCGGATCGTCGCACGAAGATTGTCGCCACCATTGGCCCCGCGACCCGTTCACGGGAAATGCTCAAACAACTGATTATGGCGGGAATGAATGTAGCCCGCCTGAACTTCAGCCACGGGTCGCACGAGGAGCACCTGTCCGTTATCCGCGACTTGCGCGAACTCTCCGCTGAGCTGCGCGCACCGGTAACCATCCTCCAGGACTTGCAAGGCCCGAAGATCCGGGTCGGCCGTTTCGAGAATGGGCAAATCGAACTTGTTGAAGGCGAGCGCGTTATTCTGACGACCGAAAACATCCTGGGCCGTCCCGGCCTGATTCCGACGGACTATAAAGACCTGCCGAAATCGGCCGTTCCCGGCAACCGAATCATGCTCGACGACGGGCTCATGGAGCTGGTTATTGAGTCCGTCGGGAAAAAGCAAGTTGAAGCGACGGTCGTTTACGGCGGGATTCTGCGCGACCGAAAGGGCATGAATATTCCCGGCGGGCAGCTGTCGATCGACTGCTTGACAGAGAAAGACTTGCGCGACTTGGAGTTCGGTCTCACGCATGGAGTCGACTATGTCGCGCTCAGTTTCGTGCGCAAAGGAGACGACATCCGTCGGCTCCAAGATATCATCAAACGCAAGGCGCCCGGGACTCGGGTCGTCGCGAAGATTGAAATGCTCGAGGCGCTCGACAACCTCGAAGAGATCGTGCGCCTGAGCGATGCCGTTATGGTTGCGCGGGGCGATCTCGCGGTGGAAGTCGGGCAAACGCGATTGCCGCAGGTACAAAAGCATATCGTCAAACTTTGTAATAAAGTGGGTTGTCCCGTTATTACGGCGACACAGATGCTTGATTCGATGACGGACAGCCCGCGACCCACGCGGGCGGAGATCACCGACGTCGCGAACGCCGTTCTTGACGGTTCCGACGCGTTGATGCTCTCGGCTGAATCCGCAAGCGGAAAATATCCGATCCGGGCCGTTCAGACCATGCACGAAATCATTCTCGAGGTCGAAAAGAACGGCGATTATTACTACAACATGACCTTGGATTCGGATTTTTATTCCGTCGCCGAAGCGATCGGGGCGGCAGCGTCGCTTACGGCTTTGAAGTTAGGTGCCTCGGCCATTGTGTGTTTGACGACGACGGGGCGTACGGCCGCCATCATTTCAAGCTTCCGTCCGAAAGCACGTATCATCGCGGTTACTCACATCTTGCCGACTCTGAATAGGCTCGAGCTGGTCTGGGGTATTCAGACTCTGGCGATCGAGCCGTATTCTTCGTCCGACGAGGCCATGCACCAAATCGAGGAAATGCTGGTGAAATACGGTTTGGTGAAGACCGGAGAGAAAGTGGTGCTCACGCTTGGTGTTCCGGTTCTAGAGCGCGGTAAGACCAACACTCTCCGCGTTTATTCCGTCGGGCGCGAAGATATCAAACGCTTGCCCGAGGAAGAGTTGCCTCTGCGCTGTCGCGACCTCTCGCCGTACATCCGTCGAGTGGAAGCGAGCACCCGGTTGCAAACAACAGAGATGGCGTAATAGCTGGCTCGACATGAGTCGAGGTGTGGCCGATTCCGCAGCCAGAGGTGGCATTTCATCCGCTTCTTAATGATAATAATTCCAAGAGAGAACGGGTGGTGTCTTGGGCGCGCTGAAAAGCCTCAAAAGAGGTGAAATACTTTTTCGTGAAGGCGACGTTTCCGACGCGATGTATGTCATTAAGTCGGGAAAGATCGCCATTACGAAGACGAAAGGGAATTCCGAAATCGTGCTCGCAGAGCTGAAACCGGGAGATATGCTCGGCGAGATGGCGTTTTTTGATAACAGCCCGCGTTCGGCCAGCGCCCGGGCAGTCGTTGATACCGTCGTTATCGAGCTTCCTTTCAAAGCCCTGAACGCCCAGTTCAAAACCTTTCCGGAGTGGCTCAAGGCGATCGTTCGGACCGTGAATAATCACCTTCGGAACGCGAACCAGAAAATCAAAGCGCTTGAAAAAACGGCAGAAGAAGAAGCCGAATACTTCAGTCCTTACGTAGTCGTCCGTTTGGTCGGCATTCTGGGGCTCGTAGCGGCCCGGTATGGTAGGCCGGCTGAGGGAGGAGGGGTCGAAGTTCCGTATTCTGTGCTGAGACGGTACACGATTCAGGTTTTCCAGCAGCCGACGGCCAAGATGGAGCGTTTGACCGAACTCTTGCAAGCCCACGGCTACATGAAGGTCGAAGACCTGGGTGAGGGCCGCATCCGTCTGACAGTTTTGAATTTGGATCTCCTGATCGCGTTCTGCGACTACTACACGGATTGGATCTTCAAGAGCGAGGACAAGCGGGTTTCGATCGACGAGACGGAATTGCCTACAATCAAGGCTCTTATCCATTACGGAAAAAAAGAGTCGCCCAACCATCGGGGGCAAGTCCAGGTGAACGTGACCGAGATCCAAAGCAAATGCGCGACCGAATTGGGATTTCCGTTCAGTGTCGACAGCGTGAAGACTCTCGCGGAAAAGAAAATCACATCGGAGTTACTCTCTATCGACGGTGGGCTGGCCGTCATGTTTGACCTCGGTCAGCTGGAATCCCTCCATCCCTACTGGGTTCTCATTCACGCCTTCCGAAAAGTTCGCCGGAATTAAAACAGTGCTAACCGGACAAGCGTGCTTCGCGGTCGAAACCGAACGAGGAAGCTATGTTTGACCTGTTTTTCAAACTTCAATTGGTTTTGGCGTTACTGGCGTTCGGTGCGAATCTTTTACGCAGTTGATCAGGGTTCGAGAGAGCCCGCGCGCGAAGCCGTCGCGCGGGCACAAGAAAGGCCTTAAATCTCCATCGGACGCGCGTTCGGCGCGATCTCGACGGGTGCATCGGTCAACCGCACGACGTCTTCGGGTTTAATGTCGGGGGCCCATTCGATCAATTTGAAATGGGTTCCCTTGACAACGTCGAGAACCGCGAGGTCCGTCACAATACGGTCGATGCAGCCGACTCCAGTCAAGGGCAAGGTGCACTTCTTGAGGAGTTTTGGCGAGCCGTCCTTATCGGTGTGTTGCATGGCCACGATGACTCTCTTCGCGCCGGCCACGAGATCCATCGCGCCACCCATGCCTTTCACCATTTTGCCGGGAATCATCCAGTTCGCGATCGAACCGTAGATATCGACCTGCATGGCTCCCAGTACCGTGAGGTCGATGTGTCCGCCGCGGATCATGGCGAAGCTTTCAGCCGACGAGAAGAAGCTCGCGCCGGTAACGGCCGTAACGGTTTGTTTGCCGGCGTTGATCAAATCCGGGTCGACTTCATGCTCGAGCGGGAAAGGGCCGAGTCCCAGAAGGCCGTTTTCGCTTTGGAGCATAACGCCCAACGAGTCCGGAATGTAGTTTGCGACGAGAGTCGGAATTCCGATTCCCAGGTTCACGCAAAAGCCGGGCTCGATTTCACGGGAGATGCGCTTGGCGATTTGTTCTCTGGTCAGTGGCATAGCATTCTCCTTCCAGCTCACGCTTTGCGTGTCGTACGTTGTTCGATCCGCTTTTCGAGCTTCGGCGCTTTGAAGATTCTCTGTACGTAGATTCCAGGTGTATGGATTTCGTCGGGATCTAAATCTCCGAGCTCGACGATTTCTTCGACCTCGGCGACCGTGATCTTGCCGGCGGCCGCCATCATCGGGTTAAAGTTGCGGGCTGTTTTCCGGTAAACGAGGTTGCCGAAGGGGTCGGCTTTCCACGCCTTGATCAGAGCGAAATCCCCCGTGATCGCCTTTTCTAGAACGTATTCACGGTCGCCGAACACGCGGGTTTCTTTTCCTTCCGCGACCACCGTACCGACGCCGGTGGGCGTATAGAAGGCGGGAATACCCGCGCCGCCGGCCCGGATCCGCTCGGCCAACGTTCCTTGCGGGACGAACTCCACCTCCAGTTCGCCCGAAAGATAGAGCTTTTCAAACAGCGCGTTTTCGCCGACGTAGCTGGATACCATCTTTTTGATCTGGCGGGTCTGGAGCAACAGCCCCAGTCCGAAATCGTCGACGCCGGCGTTGTTTGAGACACAGGTCAGACCTTTAACACCCGTATCGCGAAGAGCGGCGATGAGGTTTTCGGGAATTCCGCAAAGCCCGAACCCCCCGACCAGAATCGTCATATTGTCTTGAATGCCCTGAAGGGCTTCAGCTGCTGTCCGTACGATCTTGTTCATACGCGCTCCACGATGACTGCCACGGCTTCACCGCCTCCGATGCACAAAGTGGCGAGGCCGTAACGTTTTTGATATTTATGCAAGGCATGCACAAGAGTGGTCAGGATGCGGGCGCCGCTTGCGCCGATCGGATGTCCAAGAGCGACTGCGCCACCGTGCACGTTCACTTTGTCGTGCGGGATATTGAGTTCTTTCATTGCGGCCATGGTCACGACTGCGAATGCTTCGTTGATTTCAAAGAGATCGATTTGATCCAGTGTCAGGCCCGCTCGCGCGACGGCAGCTTTAATGGCGCCGACCGGAGCGGTCGTGAACCACTTCGGATCTTGCGCGAATGTCGCCTGCGAGACGATTTTCGCAAGCGGCTTCGCTCCGTAAGTTTGAACGGCTTTTTCACTCAATAGGACCACAGCTGCTGCACCGTCGTTGATTTTCGACGCGTTGGCAGCCGTGACTGTTCCTTCCTTGTCGAAGGCTGGCTTCAGGGTCGGGATCTTTGCAAAATCCGTCTTGGCCGGCTCCTCGTCTTTATCGACGACGACATTGCCTTTCCTGCTCGGTACTTCGACCGCAACGATTTCGTTGCCGAAGTAACCTTCGGCGACCGCTTTTTGCGCGCGCTTATAAGATTCGATGGCGAATGCATCTTGCTCTTCGCGGGTGAAAGCGCGTTCTTTTACGCATAGTTCGGCGGCGTTACCCATGTGCCAATTGTTGTAAGGATCCCAAAGACCGTCGTGAATCATCGAGTCGACAAGCTGGGCGGCTCCCATGCGGAACCCGCTTCTTGAGTTCGCTAAAAGGTGAGGCGCCAAGGTCATGTTTTCTTGTCCGCCCGCGACGACGACGTCGGCGCGTTCGAGCTGAATCGAGTCGGCGCCAAGCATGACGGCTTTTAGGCCGGAGCCGCAAACCTTGTTGATCGTCATGCAGGGAACGCTAGTCGGAAGACCGGCATAGATGGCCGCTTGGCGTGCAGGCGCCTGGCCGACTCCAGCTGTAAGCACTTCGCCCATGATGACTTCATCAACTTTCTCAGACGGAACTCCCGCCCGAGCCAAAGCTTCTTTAATCACGATGGCTCCCAGACGAGGAGCTGGAAGTGAGGAAAAAGCACCTTGGAAAGACGCGATTGGTGTGCGGACAGCTGCCGCGATGTAAACAGGCTTCAAGAGAACCTCCCCAATGTGATGTCGACCAGAGAAATGGATCTTAACATGAATGTCAAATCTCCGCTTGCTTTCGCGCCTTCGTTCGCTCTTGCTTGACAGCCTGCGTGCAGGGTGGGTGAGATGATGAGAAACGGAATCGTGATCGGCCTGAAACGCTGCGCAGAAACAGCAACCGGGGGACAAGATGAAATTCGTGAAGCATCGGTTGGCTTCAAGTCTCAGTTTGCGACCTTTTCGTCGGATCTTGTTTAAGGCGCTCGTGACGGCTGTGTCTTCCGCGGGCTTGGCGGCTCCCCTGCACAAAGTTGAGGCAAAGGAGGCGCGGTATAAGGATTACCCCCTTGAAATCGGTGCGTCCGATCAAGTGGTTTTTCAGCTCGTCCGCGGCAGCGTGAAATTGGTCGGTGCCTCGTCCGCGGACGATCCCGTTGTCCTTCGCGCCAGAAAAACGGTTCGGAATTCCGCATCCGAAAGCGAGCTAGCGGAGTTTGAACGGTTGAGCTTTTCCGTCCGCCGGGTAGGTTCCGCTTTTGTTATCGAGCCGAAGGGCGGACCTGAAGACCGTTCAACTTGGAGTGCGGCTCTGGAATCCTCCGGGGGACCGGAGCTGCATTTCGAGCTGGTGGCTCCGTCGGTGCCGGTCGAGGTGTCGATCCATTCGGGTGACGTCCAGGCGCAGGACTGGAAGGAAAACCTTTTGGTCACGGTGGTGAATGGCAAGGTGAATTCGAAGGCGGGCGGCGGAACGCTCAAAGTTCAAATTCAGCGTGGCGAAGTGCGCGTTGAAGAGCACCGCGGAAATGTCACGATCGACAGCTATGCCGCCAAGGTGGCCGTCAGTTCCGTGCGCGGTGATGTGGCGGTGAGTAACTTCGCGGGCGATTCGGTTCTGACTGAAATCAAAGGACATTTAAATTTGATCGGTACGTCGGGTGCGATGAATATCACCAAATCGTCGGGGTCGGCCGATTTCTCGGTGGCAAGGGGAGCGTTGGCGATGACCGGTTTCGAGGGGCCGATCAAGGGGTTCGCGGCTCAAGGGGCAGTAACGATTGCGGTTCTCGGTCAAGCTGACGTCCAAATCGTGGCGGAACAGGCGCCGGTGACGGTGAAACTTCCGAGCAACTCCGGCGCTCGATTGAATTTGCAGACGGACGAAGGATTCTTGCGGCTCCCGGATCCCATTCAAAGGACTCTCGCAGGTGCTCGCCGTTATTCGGGGTACTTGCAAGGTACGGGTGACAGGGGTGGAGTGAGCGTGAAGTCGAAGTCGGGGCTGATCCGGGTTCAACTCTAATAATTGAAGAATTCCGCTTGATCTGCTGTTGACACCCGTCGGATCTTGCATCAACCATAACCACCTATGCAGAAGCTGAAGAAAGCCCTGAAGAAGTTGACGAGTTTCGGCAAAAAATCTGAGGCGAAAGGTCCCGCCAAAGCGGCGAAGAAAGCCGCTTCCGTGAAACGGAAGACTCAAACTGTCGCAAGCTCAGCGAAGACCGCAAAAGCGGGGGTCGCGAAGAAAGCGCCGGCGAAAAAAGCGGCGGTCGCAACCAAAGCGAAAGCCTCGCCGAAGGCTGCCGCAGCGGCTGCTAAAGCGGAAGCCAAGGAAAAGGAAGCGAAGAAAAAGGCCGTCGCTAAAGCGGCTGCGCCTACAAAAGCGGCGGCGGAGAAAGAAGAAGTTGCTCCCAAAACACGGAAAAAAGCGGCAGCGGCCAAAGTAACGCCTGCTGTCAAGGCTCCGGTTGCGAAACCGGCGAAAGAGCAAAAGAAATCCGAGGCGAAGGAGGTTGCGCTTCCGGCTGTGACGACGACTCCTGTCCAAGCAGACGAGGAGGTCATTCTGACGGATGCGGAGGGGCGTCGTTATTGCCGGGTGAAAGACTGCGACCAGGTCGCCAATGTCGAAGCTTATTGTCGCTATCATTACCTCCTTTATTGGAAGAACATCCAGAACCGAAAGAAGATCCTCTCGGAAGGCAAGCTTGAGCGTTATATTGAGGAGCTGACGGCTCGCTATCCGGACAAATATCTTGAACTCTTGCGCAAGGATTTGCGGAGCGAGAAAGACTTCATGGCGGCGATTCAAGAACTCGAAATCGACGACTCGAGCGCCGATACGGAGTTTGAAGACGAATCGTATTTGGATGAAGTCCGCGGGATGTCGGCTGACGCCGGTGCGGACCGCGATGACGAATTCTAAAAGCGGTTTTTTAGGTTTAATGGGAATAAAAAAGGCGATCGACAGATCGCCTTTTTTATTTTGTTCGGGTACGGGTCCTCGTGGGGACAATCAGTTCAATTCCTCGCTGCTCGGATCGCTTTCAGTGTCGTCTTCCCGGCGCGGGTATTTGCCTGAGCGTATCGCTTTTTGGATCTCAAAAGCCAGCTCAGAATTAATTTCAGCCATTTCAAGAGCGTCTTCGCTCGGAGCGTCTTCATGAACCAGGCGCTTATCGAGAAGGCCGAGCAGGCGATCGGCTTCTTCTTCGAGTTTTGTGTTGTATGTGGATCGTTGGAGATAAACGGTCGTTCCGTCAAACTCGATCGGGCTCCAGCTTTGCGGAACGTCTATTTCGTTTTCGTCGCCGATCTCAAAGTACTCCTGCATGAGGCTTCCCAGGACATCAACGCACGAATAGAGGCGTTGCAGGACGGGAGACTCCTTCGGTTCGGACTTTTCCGAGTCGTCACTTAAGTTCTGCGGATTGCGCTCTTCAGCTTTGGGAAGATCTACCGAGGCTTCGAAGTTGATTTGTTTTAGGCGGCCTTTTTCGAGGTAGCCGACCCGGAGGATGAGCTCTTCCGGATAAATACGGCCTTCCACAAGGAATTCGCCAAATTGTGCTTCTGGCTTAAATTCCTCCTTGAGGACGTTTTGGAGGTTTCCAAGGAGTTCTTCCGGCAAACCCGTCCATTTCTTGGAGCTGGCCAGACGCGGAACGAGATTTTGTGACCTTGTGACTTCTATTCCCATTTGGCCTCACGTTTTCGGTGATATTAGCACGACATGTCAAGCTTCTTGGTGAGAAGGGGCTGGAAAGCCAGTTTGACAAGCTGTGAAATGCCCTTTATACCTCGAAGCTTACTTCATCACAACTCGAGAAGTATTGGTAACGATTCATTTTTTCCGAATCCTCGGGATGAGCCGGAACGCGGCTGGGAGATCCTGTGCTGAATCAAAATATCGGTCAAGGCGAAGGCGTTTACATCTCCACCTATGGGTGCCAGATGAACGTCAACGACACGGAACGGATGCTGGCTCTGCTTGAAATGGTGAATTTTGTTCCCGTTCAGAGTCCGGAGCAGGCTTCGTTGATCATTATTAACTCCTGCTCTGTTCGGGAAAAACCGGTCCATAAAGTTCATTCCGAGCTCGGGCGCTACCGTGAACTCAAAGAAAAGAATCCGCGGCTTCGGCTGGGGGTGACCGGGTGCGTGGCCCAGCAAGAAAAGCAGAAGCTTCTCAAAGATATCCCGATTTTGGATTTTGTCTGCGGCACGGATGCGATCGACCAGCTTCCGGAGATTGTGGTGCGCACTTATCTGAATAACGAACGGGTGGTCGTGGCGCGTTTTGAAAACGAAAAGCCCTATTCGGTGGAGACGCTGATCCGCAACCCCGGCGTCACCACGTTCGTCAATATTATGAAGGGCTGCGATAACTTCTGCACGTTCTGCGTCGTGCCGTTTACGCGCGGTCGCGAACGCAGCCGGAATCTGAAGGAAATCGTTCAAGATGTCCGTTCTCTGGTCGCGCGCGGGGTGAAGGAAGTCACGCTGCTTGGTCAGAACGTGAACAGTTACAAGTCCGATTGTGGTGCCAACTTCGCCCAGCTTCTTAAGACGCTCGCGGAAGAGACGGACATCGTGCGCATCCGCTACACGACGAGTCACCCCAAGGACTTTAACCAAGAACTCGTCGATATCAGTCAAAAATATCGCTCGAAGATTTGCGATTATATCCATTTACCTGCGCAGAGCGGAAATAGCGAAATTCTCGCGCGCATGAACCGTGGGTACACGAGGGAAGAGTACCTGGATAAGGTCCGCATGATCCGCGAGGGAATTCCGGGCGTTGTTCTTTCGACGGACATCATCGTCGGCTTCCCGGGTGAAACGGAGGAACAATTCCAAGATACCGTTTCCCTGTTGGCCGAAGTTCGTTATGATAACATCTACGCATTTAAATATAGTCCGCGGCCGTTTACCAAAGCTGCGCGCTATGCGGATCAGATCTCCGACAAGGAGAAGCAGAGACGCCTCGAAGTTCTCCTCGAGCTTCAGCGCGATATCAGCTTTGAGCTGGCCAAGGAATACGACGGAAAAGTCGTTGATGTCCTCGTCGAGTCGAAAACCGACGTTGAAGGGCAGCTTCAAGGTCGGACGACGCAAAACAAACTTGTGTTTTTCTACGGCGAGGCGGAGCGCTTGATCGGAAAGGTTGTACCGATCAAGGTATTAAAGGCTTTCCCGAATGTTCTTCGTGGAGAGTTGCAAGAGGAGTTGGTAGCGCAATGAGCGGAAAAGCTGACACCAGCAAGGCGTCCGCGCCGTCCAAAAAAGCGACCGGTCGCCGGCGTGTGAAGTCGGCGACGGCGCCTCAGTCCGAGCTCGAAAAGCCGGTTCTCCATCAAAACGTCGAAAACGAATCACTCGATCAGTGGGTTGAACTTTTCCCGCACGGGATTTCCATCAGTTCCTCGCTCGGACGGCCCGTGCTCATCCTGAAAGACCGTTCGGGTACGGAGGTGTTGCCGGTTTGGATGCAACCTCTCGACGCAGGTGTCGCGATTGCGGAGCTGTCGCATACGATAGGCGCGACTCCTCACATAGTGACCCGTCGGATCTTGGAAGCTTTGAATTTAAAGCTGGAATCCTGCGCGTTCGTCGAAGTCATCGGTCATCATCAGTACGTGAATCTGACCCTGCGGGGGGAAGACAAAGTGATGACATTACGCGTGCGCGCGGATGAGGCAATGTCGTTCTGTTTGCAAGGCCGGGCCCGCTTTTTCAGCACGCGAGCGCTCAATGCGCGTTGCCGCGCCTTGGATGTGGAGTTATCGCGCCTTGAGCAGAACCTCGTTCAAGGGCAGTTGCCTCAATTGACGGCGGAATTGGAATTCGGTTCCAAGAAACATCCATACGTGATGTAATACTTTGACCTTCAGGGCACGCCGAGAGGCCGATTGAGCACGGGACCCAGGGACCTTCTCGGAACCCTGGGTGTGGGCGGAGCGAAGCTATGATCTTATCACTTCTCGGCAAAACTCCTCAAATCGGGGAAGGCGCCTACCTCGCACAAGGCCCGGACGGGCGTCTGGCTTGCACTCTTATCGGCGATGTGACCATCGGGAAAAACTGTTCGATTTGGTTCAACGCCGTCTTACGCGGTGACGTTGGACCGATCACCATCGGCGATGAGACAAATATCCAAGACGGAACGGTCATACACGGCACGTACAAAAAGGCCTACGCGAGTATCGGAAACCGCGTGACCGTGGGGCATGCGGCTGTTCTGCACGGCTGCCGTATCGACGATCTCTGCCTGATCGGGATGGGCTCGATCATCATGGATAACGCTCATATCGGTCCGCGGAACATCGTCGGTGCCGGAAGTCTTGTGACGGAAAACTCGAAATTTCTTGAAGAAGGATGGCTGATTCTCGGGCGCCCGGCCAAGCCGGTGCGAAAACTCACGCCCGAGGAACTCGCGTTTCTCGAGAAGTCCGCGAATAACTATTTGGAATACAAGTCTTGGTACCAAAAAGGGGAAAACTGATGGTGACAAATATCGAGGATTGGAAACTGGCTCTCACGTTCGACGACATTCTGCTTGTCCCTCAGTACTCCGAAATCGTGCCGACGGAAATCTCGCCACGCTCGGAATTTGCCCGCGGACTGTACCTGAACTGCCCGATCATTTCGGCGGCGATGGACACCGTGACCGAAAACAAGATGGCGCGGGTTATGGCCCAGCAAGGCGGGCTCGGCATCATTCACAAAAACCTGCCGATCGAACAGCAAGCGCATGAAGTCGAGAAGGTGAAAAAGTACGAGAGCGGCATGATCATGGATCCGATCACACTCGGCCCCGACCGTAAAGTGAGCGAAGCGCTCGAGATCATGCGCAAATATTCGATCAGCGGCGTTCCGATCACGGTCGACGGCGTTCTCGTCGGAATTCTGACGAACCGGGATCTCCGTTTCGAAACCAACTTGGAGCAACCCGTTTCGAACTTGATGACGAAAGAAAACCTGATCACGGCCGAAGTCGGAACGACTCTCGAACAAGCCAAAGAAATCCTGCAGAAGTACCGCATTGAGAAACTTCCGGTTGTAGATAAACAAAAGAAATTGAAAGGACTGATCACGATCAAGGATATCGAAAAAGCCAAGGCCTATCCGAATGCGACGAAAGATTCACACGGTCGCCTCATGGTGGGCGCGGCTGTGGGCGTCGATTCGACCTCGCGTGAGAGAGTTGAAGCGCTGGCTGCGGCGGGTGTCGACATCATCGTCGTCGATACCGCCCATGGGCATTCGAAAAACGTGCTCAATATGGTGAAATGGGTCTCCTCGAATTTTAAAGACGTCATGGTCGTGGCCGGCAACGTAGTGACGGCCGAGGCGACGGAAGCATTGATCAAGGAAGGCGCCGACGTCGTCAAAGTCGGCGTGGGGCCGGGCTCCATTTGTACGACCCGGATCGTGGCCGGCGTGGGTATGCCGCAGATTTCCGCGATTATGGAGTGCGCGGCGGCCGCGCGCAAACACGGAAAAACTATCATCGCCGACGGTGGTATCAAGTATTCGGGTGATATCACAAAGGCGCTTGCGCTCGGTGCAGGAGCCGTGATGATCGGAAACCTTCTGGCCGGCGCCGATGAAAGCCCCGGCGAAACCATCCTTTATCATGGTCGGACTTACAAAGTTTATCGGGGCATGGGGTCCCTCGGTGCCATGGAAAGAGGTTCGAAAGATCGTTACTTCCAAGGCGACGTGCATGACGTCGACAAGCTTGTGCCCGAAGGAATCGAAGGTCGCGTTCCTTATAAGGGCTCGGCGTCCGCGATCCTGCACCAGCTGCTGGGCGGATTGCGTTCCGGCATGGGGTACGTGGGTGCTGCGACTGTCGCTGAACTTCAGCAAAAGGCGCGCTTCGTGCGGATCACGTCGCAAGGCTTGCGCGAATCGCATGTCCATGACGTCGCGATCACGAAAGAGGCGCCGAACTATCGGCTTGAGTAGGACCGACATTGCGTCGGCTGGCGACGAAGAGCAAAAATAAAGCTTCGAAAGATGTAACATAAGAGTTCTGCACGAGGATAAAGTGAAACTGTTTAAAGGCGGTGAAGACGTCGAAGGTGGATTCGTCGTTCTCGATTTCGGATCGCAGCTGACGCAACTGATTGCGCGGCGCTTGCGGGAGCTTGGCGTCTACTCCGAGCTTCTGCCCTTCAACACACCGACTGAAAAGATCCGCGCGTTGAAGCCCGGGGGAATCATTCTGAGCGGCGGCCCTAGTTCCGTTCATGAAAAAGACGCGCCTCTTCGCTCGATTCGCGAGCTCGAAGAAGTGGCTCCGCTTCTGGGAATCTGCTACGGCATGCAGCTCATAGCGAAGGACTTGGGCGGAACCGTCGAATCGTCGCCCGCACGCGAATACGGCTTTAATCAGGTGACGTGGAAGGTGCCGTTTTCGAGCAAAGTGGGCGAACGCCAGCGCGTGTGGATGAGTCACGGCGACGTTGTGAAGACGCCTCCTGCTGGTTTTGAAATCGCGGCGATCAGTGAGACCGGCCACATCGCCGCTCTCAAATCCGAGCGCGTTTGGGCGGTTCAATATCATCCCGAGGTCGTGCACACCGAAAACGGGATTGAGATCCTGAGAGCCTTCGTTTTTGATCTCTGCAAGGCGGACGCGAATTGGAAGGCGCCGCACATCGTTTCCCACTTAATCGAAGAGATCCGCAAGATGGTGCCCGCGGACGAGCACGTCCTTTGCGGACTTTCCGGAGGCGTGGATTCCTCGGTCGCGGCCGTACTGCTTACGCGGGCTCTGGGGCGCGAACGCGTCCACTGCGTTTTTGTCGACAATGGACTTTTGCGTAAGAACGAATACGAAAACGTTCTCCGTCAGTATGAGGCGACCGGATTAAACGTCACGGGAGTCAATGCTGAAGCTGAGTTCTTGAACGCGCTCAAAGGCCTTGAGGATCCCGAGGCGAAACGTAAGACGATTGGTCGCGTTTTTATCGAAGTTTTCCAAGCGGCGGCCAACAGGCTCGGTCACAAATGTGAGTGGCTCGCGCAAGGAACGCTTTACCCGGACGTGATTGAAAGCGTTTCGCCGCGGGGAGCGTCGGTCACGATCAAATCGCACCACAACGTGGGAGGTTTGCCCGAAAAAATGAACATGAAGCTCATTGAGCCTCTCCGTGAGCTTTTCAAAGATGAGGTGCGCGCCATTGGCCGCGAACTGGGAGTGCCGGAGGAGATCCTCGGGCGTCATCCGTTCCCGGGCCCCGGACTTGCGATCCGTGTAATCGGTGCCGTGAATAAACAGGATCTCGACACGCTTCGGGAGTGCGACGCCATTTTCATCGATGAACTGAAGCGTCATGGGCTTTATGACAAGATCTGGCAAGCCTTCTGTGTGCTTCTGCCGGTCAAAACGGTGGGAGTGCAGGGCGACGGACGGACGTATGAAAAGGTTTTGGCGCTCAGGGCCGTCACTTCGACGGATGGTATGACGGCTGACTGGTATCCGTTCGGTTTTGAGTTTCTGCGTCTTGTCTCCAATCGGATTACGAATGAAGTTAAAGGGGTCAATCGCGTGGTTTACGACGTGACGTCGAAGCCGCCGGGAACCATTGAGTGGGAATGAGATGAGCGGTTCGTTCGTCCACTTGCACGTTCATACCCAATATTCGCTTCTCGAAGCCACGTGCCGTGTGCCGAAGCTTGTAAAAAAGGCGGTGGAATTCGGGATGCCGGCCGTTGCCATCACGGACAACGGTAACATGTTCGGCGCGATCGAGTTCTACTTTAACTGCAAAGATGCGGGTATTAAGCCGATTATCGGAATGGACGTGTATATTGCGCCGAAGTCCCGGTTCTCGAAAGGTGAAGACCGCGAGGCGGCGCAAATGCCGAACAAGCGGCTCGTCTTGCTGGCGCAGTCGTACGATGGCTATCAAACCCTCTGCAAAATTTCGACGATTGGTTACCAAGAGGGATTCTACTACAAGCCGCGCATCGATTTCGACGTCTTAAGCGAGCACAACAAGGACATCATTTGTCTGACGGGGAACTCCCAAGGTGAAATTGCCTACACGCTTTTGCGTTACGGTCGTGATGCCGCTCTCGAAAAAATACGCGAACTTCAAGAAATTTATCCCGACCGGCTCTTTCTTGAGTTGAACCGGACGGGCACACCCGAGTGGGATGAAATCAATGCCTTCCTTATTGAAGCTTCCAAGATCACGGGTGTGCCCGTCGTCGCGACCAATAACGTCCATTACTTGGTCCAAGAGGATCAGGTCGCGCAGGAAGTTCTGATCTGCATCGGTTCGAACAAAACGCTCCAAGACGAGTCGCGTTTCCGGCTCGGCTCCGACCAATTTTATTTCAAATCGGCGGAGCAAATGCGGGCTTTGTTCAAAGACATCCCCGAAGCGTGCGATAACACGCTCCGGATCGCGGAAATGTGCAACATCAACTTCAAGCTGAAGGATGAAAACGGAAAGACGATTTACCACTTGCCGAAATTCCCGACGCCTGAAGGGGTGGATCTGGCGGCCTTTATCCGTGAAAAGGCTTTCAAGGGGCTTGAAGAACGTTTCCGCGAAGCCGAAGAGCGCGGTGAACCTGTTCCAGAAGAGAAGAAACCCGTTTATTACCAGCGTCTCGATTACGAGCTCGGCGTGATCGATAAAATGGGTTTCACGAGTTACTTCCTGATCGTCCAGGACTTCATTAACTGGGCGAAGGATCACAAAATCCCCGTGGGGCCCGGCCGGGGTTCAGGGGCTGGCTCGCTGGCCGCTTACTGTCTGCGTATCACAGATTTGGACCCGGTCCCGTACAATCTCCTCTTCGAGCGTTTCTTGAACCCCGAGCGGATCACGATGCCCGACTTCGATATCGACTTCTGCCAAGACCGTCGGCAGGAAGTCATCCAGTACGTGACTCAAAAATACGGGCAGGAAAACGTTTCGCAAATCATCACGTACGGTAAGCTTCAGGCGCGGGCGGCGTTGAAGGACGTCGGACGCGTGCTCGGAATGGTGTATTCCGAAGTCGATGCGATTTCGAAACTCATGCCCGAGAAACTCGGGATCACGCTCGACGAAGCGATCGAGATGGAGCCTCGGCTCAAGGAGCAGATGGATCTAAACCCTCAGGTCGCGACTCTCATGGATCTCGCCCGCAAGGTCGAAGGACTCGTGAGAAACGCCGGCGTTCACGCAGCGGGCGTGATCATCGCCAGCCAGCCGCTCGTGACGCTCGCGCCGCTCTACAAGGGGACCGAGGGCGAGCAAGTCGTCCAGTTCGACATGAAGTGGGCCGAGAAAATCGGCCTTATCAAATTCGACTTCCTCGGACTGAAAACACTGACTCACATCCAAAACGCGCTCGATTTGATCGAAAAGAACCGAGGGAAGAAAATCACGCCGCGGGATATTCCGCTGTCAGATCGCGGAATTTACGAGCTTCTTTCCCGCGGAGACACGGCTGGAGTGTTCCAGTTCGAAGGCGAGGGTATCACGGAGACGGTGAAGAAGATCCGCCCGAAGTCTTTTGAAGACATTACGGCGATCAACGCTCTTTACCGCCCGGGTCCGATGGACATGATTCCGGAATACACCCAGCGCATGCACGGTGAGAAAGAGGTCGAGTACCTCTTCCCGGAGCTCGAGCCGATTCTCAAGGAAACGTACGGGATCATCGTCTACCAAGAGCAGGTGATGGCGATCGCTTCGCGCATCGCGGGCTACAGCCTCGGCGAAGCCGACATGCTCCGCCGTGCGATGGGTAAGAAGATCGCCGAGGAAATGGAAAAGCAAAAAGCGCGCTTCATGAAGGGTGCGCTTGAAAAGGGATTCGATGAGAAAAAGGCCGGCGAGCTTTTCGAACTTATGAAAGAGTTCGCCAACTACGGCTTCAACAAATCGCATGCGGCCGCCTACTGTGTGATCGCGGCGCAAACGGCGTGGTTGAAGAATTACTATCCGGTCGAGTTCTTCGCGGCCTTGCTCTCAACCGAGATGTCGAATACCGACAACATCGTCAAATACGTCAAAGACGCGCAAAGCCGCGGAATCGAGGTCAAGCCGCCTCACGTGAACCACTCCGACTGGAAGTTCACGGTGAAAGGCGACACGATCTTCTTCGCGCTTGGAGCGATCAAAGGCGTCGGCCAAGGAGCGGTTGAAGCTATCATCGAAGCGCGTGAATCTCTGCCGAACAAGCGTTTCGAAAGCCTTGACCAGTTCTTCTCCACAGTCGACTTCAAGCGGGTGAACAAAAAGGTCATAGAATGCTTGATCAAAGCGGGCGCGTTTGAAGGCTTAAGCGGTGTCCATCAGGCGCAGTTGATGCAGGGATACGAGAAGTATCTCGAGCGGGCTGAAAAGGCCCGCCGAGACCGCGAGATCGGGCAAGGTTCGCTCTTTGCGCTGATTGAAGAAGATACGGCCGAGACTCTTGACATCGTGAAACTCGATCCGTGCGAGCCTTGGACACGGGCCGCGAAGCTGCAATACGAGAAAGAGGTTCTCGGTTTTTATTTAAGTGACCATCCGATGTCCGGGCTCACAAATCTTGTGAAAATCTGGACCACGTGCGAAATCGGCAAGTTGTCGGAACAAGAGCCGAATAAACGGGTCGTCGTGGCGGGTTTGATCACCGGTTTCCGCGAAATTATCTCGAAAAAAGGCTCGCGTATGGCGTTCGCGCAGCTTGAAGATTTAAGCGGGAACGTCGAACTCGTCGTTTTCCCGGAGGCGTACGCGAAGAACGAGATGCAGCTCAAAACCGACCAACCGGTTTTGGTCGGCGGAACCTTGAAAACAGAAGACGACACGGTGAAAATTATGGTCGACCGGGTCGGTATCCTCGAAGAGGTGCTGAAGAAGTCCAAGAAGATGACGTTCCGGATCGAACCGGCGA
>CALBDW010000116.1 GCA_937927435.1 uncultured Bdellovibrionales bacterium | reverse complement strand
GGTTTGGGAATTAAACCAAGCCGGTCGCGATGACATTATTTGTGTTGATTCCGTTTCACTCAGTGAGCGTCCGGGGCCACTGAAAAAGAGAAACTACATCACATTTCTTTTGAAAGACGAAATCTGGAAGTTCCTGGAAAGCCCCGAAGCCCGCTCGAAAGTCGAAGTGATCTTTCACATGGGCGCTTGCTCGTCGACGATCGAAACGAATGTCGCCTTTCTGACTGAGAACAACGTCGAGTACACGCGCCGTCTTTGGAATTGGTGCACGGCCCATCAGAAGACTTTCATCTACGCTTCAAGCGCGGCTGTTTACGGTGACGGTTCAAACGGTTTTGACGATTCTTTGCCGTCGAAAACGTTCCAGCCGCTCAACCCCTATGGCGAATCCAAAGCGGCTTTCGACCGCTGGGTTGAAGAACAAACTGAGACACCTCCGGTTTGGATGGGTCTTCGCTTCTTTAACGTTTTCGGCCCCAATGAATATCACAAAGGTTTTATGTGCAGCGTGCCCTTCAAGGCTTTCCTGCAGATTCAGGAAAGCGGGTCGCTGACTTTGTTCCGTTCGCATAATCCGAATTATGAAGACGGGAAACAAATGCGCGATTTCGTCTACGTGAAAGACGTGACGCGCTGGATGCGCGAATTGATGGATCTGAAGAACCCGCGCTCGGGAATTTATAACATGGGATTCGGTCAAGCGCGCACATGGCTCGATTTGGCCGCAGCCGCTTTCAATGCGCTCAAAAAGCCCATGAAGATCGAGTGGACGGATATTCCTGAGGCAATGCGCCCTCGTTATCAGTACTTTACGGAAGCCAAAATCGACCGTCTGCTCTCACTTGGCCTCTCGGAGCCACAATGGCCGCTTGAACGCGCGATTGAAGATTATTTAGCAAACTATCTTGCAAAACAGGGATATGGGGTAGATTCGTATCTTTGAGGCTTTGTCCATGGAGAATGTGGCGATGCTTCCTGCGCATTTAAAACGATACATTGTCGATCAAGATTACTCGCGTTACACGCCCGTTGATCAAGAGGTGTGGCGGTACATCTTGCGCCGCCTTAAAAGCTTTCTTTCCGTGCACGCCCACCCCTGTTACTGCGAAGGCTTGGAGAAAAGCGGAATTGAAGTCGACCGCATTCCCGACATCAACGTCATGAGCGAGAAGCTTGAGAAATTCGGCTGGCGCGCGGTTCCCGTGAGCAGATTCATTCCTCCGGCGGCATTCATGGAGCTGCAAGCGCTCGGTTATCTTCCGATCGCGTCGGATATGCGCACGATCGATCATCTCGATTATACGCCTGCTCCCGACATCGTTCACGAAGCCGCAGGTCATGCGCCCATTCTTCTCGACGACGAATTTTCGGCTTATCTCCGCTCTTACGCGCAAGTCGCGCGCAAGGCGATCATCAGCCGCGAAGACATGGATCTTTATGAGGCCATCCGGATTCTTTCGGATGTGAAAGAAGATCCGAACTCCACTCCCGAACAGATCCGTGAAGCTGAAGAGCGGCTCGAGAGAGTCTCAAACTCCATTTCACATATCTCAGAAGCCTCTTACTTGAGCCGGATGAACTGGTGGACGGCGGAATACGGGCTCATCGGAACTTTGGACAACCCGAGGATTTTTGGCGCCGGACTTCTTTCATCCGTCGGTGAATCAAGAACTTGCCTTGATCCGAAGGTCAAAAAGATTCCGCTCACCGTCGATTGCATCAACTACTCTTACGACATTACCGAGCCTCAACCGCAGCTTTTTGTCACGCCGAGCTTCCAGCACTTGGGCGACGTACTCGAAGATCTCGCCAAAATGATGGCGTTTCGAGTCGGTGGAGCTGAAAGCCTTGAAAAGGCGAAGCTCGCGAAAACGGTCAACACCGTGCAATTAAATTCAGGTTTGCAAATTAGCGGTAAACTTAAAGATTACTTGGTGGACGGCACCGATATAGCCTACCTGCAGTTTGAGGGACCGACACAGCTTTGCTACGAAGACCGCGAGCTTCCGGGCCACGGCACGGCTTACCACTCACAAGGTTTCGGTTCGCCCGTTGGATTCCTCGTCGATGCCGATAAATGCCTCTCACAATTCACGGACGC
>CALBDW010000115.1 GCA_937927435.1 uncultured Bdellovibrionales bacterium | reverse complement strand
GTTCCCGCCGTGATCGATGTCACGGTTCCAGAGCCATTTCCCGTTCCAAGCGTCACGACATTCACGCCGTCGTGGAACTTAATTGATTTGCTATCCGGATCATACCAGATGGAGCCCGGTTGAGGATTTGACGGCCCACTGCCCCCGACTGAAGGAAGCGGTAATGAAGGCGACGAAGTCGTGAGATAAAACGGCGATTTACCGTCGAGAAGATCCCTCAACTTTGTCACGTCGTCCGGGCTGAGTGGATCGACATCCGTCGCAGTCCCATCATTCTCCTCGACTCTCAGAAGGTTCTGCGCAGCAAATCCACCCACGGTTTGCGCTTCGATCGCCAGAGGAACGAAGTTGATCGTCGTATCCGGAACGGATTCCCATGGCGCATTCGCCATGGAAAGATCGCGGAAAAACACCCTCAAACGACGACCGTCCGCGGGCTTCACTTCGTAGCTCCCGACGTTCTCATCATTACCTTCGCAATTTTGTAAGTTCTCGAGCTTGCCTTTAAGCTTAAAGACCTTTTCTAAATCCATGGGGCTGTCGGCGGTCTGAGTGCCCCTTCCGATCGAGATGGAGAACAAACCGTTCTCCACCTTCGCCACGTGTTCCTCTTCAAAAAGAAGGCAATTCGCATCGTTAGGCGTTCGAATTTGGATTTTAAACGCCACATTGCCGTCAAGCGGTGATCCGCTCGGCGTAACAATCCGGCCGTGATAAACGATCGTCGGGCTCGTTTTAAGAGCCAACGCCGGAGTGAAACTCAAGAGAGCCGATGTAAGAAGGGACGCTCCTAGAAATCGCGTCACACGTGTGAGCGAACTGACTGTGGATAAGGCTGAAGCCCGAGCGCTCTTATTCATTTGGTCTCCCAAAGGTCTAGAGAAAAAGAATTAACGTTCCTTTAATTTCCTCTAATATCCTTAAACTAGTATAAATTATTTTTGTTTTATCCCGGGTTCAGAGCAACTTCCGCAGGCATCCACTACCACTTTCTGCATTTACTATTTCGGAAGTAATTACGGGAAGTTAACTGAAACTTTGCGCAAGATGCTCGGCTCAAGATGAGATCTGAGATCCTTTATTGATTTCGGCTAGTTATTCGCTAGCGGGGGAAGATAATCATAGGAGAAAAAGTTCTTGGCTTATCAAAATGGGTCAGTTCCCGCCCGACGTACGGAACATGAGACCGATATTGAGATAGAGAGCGGTACCAGGACCGCCGAGGAATTTAAGGTCCGACCGAACCCACAATGTATCGCCGACCAACATCAAACCGGCGATACCGAAGTGAACTCCGAAATCAAAGTGACGGATCGTATCGCCCGCAGGCCTAAAGTAGTGAACACTCGGTCCGCCGTAGAGAAGAGCCGAGATTCCCGGAGCCAGCGGGCCTTCACCCCGAAGGCTGAGACCGAGCGAAGTCCAGCTGACCCCTTCGGCATGAGCGTTTTCAAGGGAAAACTCGAAATCACCGGCGGACGTCCCGTAGGTGTAACGCCCGCCGAAAATGGGCAGAATTTCGGTCACTCCATCGATTTGATTCGGCAGCATGTGCCCGACGAACAAACTCACATCACGGGTGCCGCCCTCGCTCTGAGCACAAGCTGTTTCAGCGCCGAAAAAACTGAAAGCCGCAAAGAGGAAGCATAAACTGAAAGACGCAAGACGTTTCATCTACACGTATTGTAGGCGGAGGCCTGTCTTTCCACAAGAACTCACGTCACGTTCGAGTCCGGCTCTTGACGTGATTTCATTTTCAATCGGAAGATCAAGCATGATCGAACGTCGCGAAGGACATTTCGCTGGTCACGATAAAAGCGAACTCTTTTATCAACAATGGTCGCAACCCGACTCGCCGAAGCGCGGGACCTTGGTCATAACCCACGGCATTAGCGAACATTCGGAATGTTACGCGAAAACCGCTGAAAGCCTCGTTCATTTCGGATGGTCGGTCTACGCCTGGGACCTGCGCGGTCACGGTCGTTCTGAAGGAAAGCGAGGCTACGTCCGCGACTTTGACGATTTCGCCCGTGACCTGGACGCTTTCCTGAAATTCTTAAACGAGAAAAAGCGTTTCGACGGTCCATTCGCCCTTATCGGACATTCGCTCGGCGGACTGGTCACGCTCCGCCACGTCTTAACTGGGGACTTCTCGTCTCCGAAACCGGCTGCGGTATCGCTCAGCTCACCTGCACTCGGCGTGGCGATGAAAGTACCTGTCGTCAAAGACATCGGAGCGCGACTGATCAATCGCCTCTTACCTTCGCTCACACTTTACAACGAAATCCGTTACGAGGATCTCACGCGCGATCCGGAACATTTAAAAACCTATTCGACCGATCCGCTCCGGCACGACAAAATTTCTCCCTCCCTATATTTGGGAATGCTCGAGACGATGGAGTCCGTCAAAGCGCAGGCAGGGCGGCTCAAACTTCCGGTTCTCATTCAGGCCGCCGGCCAAGAACGCATCGTCAGCCTCGACGCGATCAAAGAGTTTTACTCCTCCGTCAGGGCGGAAAATAAGAAACTCATCGTCTACGATGAAAGCTATCATGAGCTCTTCAACGATCTCGACCGCGATAAAGTGCTTGAAGATCTCAACGCTTTCTTGGGATCGGTAATGGAAACTCGATGACTTCGGGGTGCGATATGAGATTTCCGACTTTCAAAACGCTCGCGACATTGCTACTGCTCCTGACGGGATGCGCCTCCACGCCACAGACCAACACTCCGTCCGAGGAACAAGGGCGTCCGATCACGACTAAAAGTTACGAGGAATTGATCGAGGAATTTTCCGACGGCGACACGCAGTATTCGGGCTTCTACAACAACTTCGAATACAAGGCGACCCTCCTCAATTCGAAGGTGCGCTCCGCGCTTCTCGCGCGACAAAACGAATACTATCAATGGGACCGTGAAAAGTGGCTCAGCGAGAAGGAAAAATCCGAACAAGAAGCAGCTTCTGAAACCGTGGTCTTTCTCAGCTTCTTCACTCCCGAGCGCCGAAACGACAACCTCGCCGACTCGAAGTCAATTTGGCGGATCTACCTGGACGTCGGCGGACGGCGTTACGAAGGCAAAGTGAAGAAAGTGCGCCTGCTCTTAGCCGAGTTGCAAGCTCTCTACCCGTATCACACGCGTTGGAACACGCCGTATTTGGTGACATTCCCCGTTCCGACGAACGCCATCGAAACTCAGGATGCCACCTTCACCGTGACGGGGCCTTTGGGAAGCCGGACCGTGAAATTCCCGCGGGCGAATTAACCGCTCAACCCCAGCATTCCTTTCACTTGCGGGATGCTGGGCGCCGACTTCACGAAAATCTCTCCCTCGAAAGGATACACAGCCGCCATCATAAGTTTCTCGTCGGGCAGAAGATAACCCGACTTTCTTAAAGCCAGAGAGTAGATCGACATTTGCTCGAAGGCCTTTTCCTTATAATCGGGATTTCCGGTTTTATAGTCGACAATCCACGCCTCGCCGCTGTTCGTGCGCCCCCAGAGGTCGATCTGTCCTTCAATCAAAAGTCCACTTTCAACCGCGGCAAACCGCCACTCGACGGCCCCGTTCGCGATGACTTCAAGAAGCGGCGGCTCTTTCGACTCACGTACGAAGTTGACCGCTTTTAACACCTCGTCCTCTTGTCCCGGGAACCAACGGCTCACCAACCTTTCCAACCGAACGCTCGACGGGTACTTGAGAAGCTCCATCAACCGATGCAAAGCGGTTCCTCTCGATGTCGCCGCCAGCGCGCGCTTGATATCCCGCTCGGCATCGGCCTTGAATCCGGGACCCGGCCTTCTTTCAAGAAGGTCGCTCACCGAAAAGACCTGAACGGAGTCCCGCGAGGACGTCTCGAAGAGCCCCAAAGCTCCGCTCGGCCCCGACTTCGATCGCCACGGCTGACGAGCCTTGATCTTGACTGTCTTCGCTTCCCCCGCTTCTTTCGGGGCCCCAGCTTCGGAAAGGACCGTGTAGCGAAAGTTCTCCTCTTGGTGCTCCCCTGGTGAGAGATCCATCTTCACCATCGAAGCCCACGAGTTTTCCGTTACAGGCAAGGTCCAACTTAAAAACACGGACTCGGACGCGCGCGTGAGAGCGACGTAAAGCACCCGTGCATGTTCCCGTAATTCTTGTTCGCGGAACCGCTCTAGCCAGTCCGCTTCCGCGAGACTTGCCTCGATCTTTCGGTCCTCGCCGTAAGGCACGCGTATCGCCCAGCGCCGCGCCTCTTCGTCGTACGTAAATTCTTCGTGCGTCGTCACACGCGGCCGCTGCGAAAGGCGCGGTACGATCACGTGTTTAAACTCAAGACCCTTTGAAACATGGACCGTCATGAGATTGATGCGGTCCGGCTCAACGGCCGCAACAGCGTCCCCTTCCGCGTTTTCTTCGTCGGGGCTGAAGTCACCTTGACGGCAATTGGCGATGAACGTGAGAGGATTGAAGCCTTGTTTGCCTTCCTCTTCTTGCAGCTGGGCGAGAAGCTTCCAAAGGTTCGACTCCCGCCGCCCGCTCACGTCATGCACGTGCGCAAGATCAATGAAGCCAGCTTCGATCAAAGCACGTTGGAACGCGCCCGTAATTCCTTCTTTCGGAACGAGCTGCAAATATCCCTGCAAGCGCCCGACCGCTGCAAATTCGTCTGCCATCGATCGCTCTGAAAGCAGCGCCTCCCA
Source organism: uncultured Bdellovibrionales bacterium (assembly GCA_937927435.1). GTDB lineage: Bacteria > Bdellovibrionota > Bdellovibrionia > Bdellovibrionales > JAMPXM01 > CALBDW01. Next base: position 24,269 of record CALBDW010000115.1, on the reverse strand, counting down.
AAGCGAGACGGGTCTTTTTCTCCCCATTCCGGCGAGAATGCCGTCCGGTACCCTAAACCACGGCGAACGGAGAACCTCAACAGTGTTGAGGTTATCGTGAGGATTCACGAGAAACTTCAAAAGCGCGAGGGCGTCGCGGATTTCGCGACGGTCGAAGTACCCCGAAGCGGCATGCACATGAGCTGGCAAGCGGTGTTTTCCCAAGTATTCGGCGGCTTCCAGCAAAGTTTGGTTAGTGCGCGCGAGAATGCAGACATCTTCCGGGCGGACGCCTTTTTCAAGCAGCTCCTGAATATAACGAACGATCGCTTTCATCTCCGCGTCTGCGTCCAGACTGCTTTCATCGGGCGGCCCGGCGATGAAAAACGTCGCGACGTTCCGCATAGGATCGACTTCGATCTTGTTCTCCTCGTCTCCGAGATAAGGGTCCATCGGCTGAAACGGCGGATTCAGACGAGAAAAGAAATCGTTCAAGAACAAAAGAAGTTCCGGACGGGAACGCCGGTTCACAGTCAAAAATTTCCTCGTTCCGCCCGTTTCGAGAACTTCTTTTTCTTTTCGTTCAAAGACATCGGATCGCGCACCCCGGAAAAGATAAATACTCTGTTGAGGGTCTCCCACGATGAAGTGAGGGCTCACTCCGGACAGAGCGCGGATCAATTCCACCTGAAACGGGCTCGTGTCCTGATACTCGTCAATGAGCCAATGATCCCACTCCCGCGCGAACGCCTCGGCCGCGCGAGGGCTCTCGCGGACACAGGCGAGAGCGAAATGCTCCAAATCGGAAATTTCGAGTGTTCCCGCTTCGAGCTTCGCACGCCTGAACTCTTCCGCAAAGCGCCGCGCAAGACCTTCGAGACGCCGGTACTGTCCCGCGAAATGCGTCCATACGGATGGATCGTATAGAGGCTCTTTAAATTCTTTCGCGGCGTCGCGAGCCTCCTTCGCCGATTCCGAAGTTTCCTCGCTGACGGCGGGCGTTTTTCCCGCGCGTTTAGCAATCTTCATTCCTTCATGAAGAGCGATAAAGCTTTCTCGGTTTTCCGCCCAAGCTTCCGGCTTTTCCAGAATACCAGCGAGCTTGAGGTAGTCATCGGCCATCCCCACCCAGCTGTCTTTATCGGTTTCACCCCGAATCTGCCCCGCGACCTCTTTGAGCTGGCCAGCGACTCTGCGGGCCCTGCGAGCAAAGATCTCCGCAAACGCCTTCTCGTCGAACGGCGTCGCTTCGGGATCTTCGATGAGAACGGCCGCCAACCGACGCAGTAAAACGACGAGTTTATTGAACGGAAATGATTCCAAAAGATCGACAGCCTCAGGTTCACCGAGAACCAACCGGCGAACACATTGACGAGCGAGTTTTGACGCCTCCAGCGCGCTCACCACCCTGTAGCCAGGGTCGATTCCGATGTGCGTACCGTAGCGCCTAAGGAAAAGATCCATCACGCCGTGGATCGTTGAAATCACAAGCTGCGAACGGCTGTTGACGAAATCGGCAAGATCCGGCCGTTCTTCCAAAGCGAGCAACATCAGGCGTTCTCGGAGTTCCTGCGTCGCCTTGCGGGTGAAGGTTGTCACGACAAGACGCGGATACCGCCCGTTCTCTTTCAGGTAGGCGGAGGCGATATCCATTACCTTGTGCGTGAGCGTGTACGTCTTCCCGGCTCCCGCACCCGCACGCACGATTTCGCTTTGTTTTAAGTGTTCAAATGCGGCGCTCGACACAACGATCTCCATTGGCATTCGGGACACTTTCTCGGATCGCGGGGCCGCGGCTCGAAATCACCCGCGAGAATCCGCTTCGCGGCCTCGCTCATCAGTTTTCTTCCTTCGCCAAAAAGCCGGTCCCGCTCCGCCACGGTGATCCGATTCCTCTTTCTCTTTTCAATATCAACAAGCCCCTGCTCCACGTCCTCGATACGATAGCCGCTATCGCGGTTAAACGGGCGTGCCACATAATAAAGGGCGGCTATGACGGGAGCCGGCTCGAGCGAGGTCAGACCTTCTTGTACAGCCATCGCGTACAAAAGAAGTTGAATCCGGTTATTGCTGACCCACGAACCATGCTGGCTGACGCTCGAGTTCGATGATTTGTAGTCATAAATGGCTAAATTGCCGCGGTGGTCGCTATCAATCCGGTCGATGCGTCCGATGAAACCGAGTACCGACGGCCTGTCGGGACGCTCGCGGAAAAGCTCCCCTGTCTCGACATCAAGGTAACCGGCGATATCGACCTCACGACCGATGGTTTTCGTTTCCGGGAATCGCGTCCGGATCTCACGCTCGAACGCGAGGAAACGGAATCCCATGTCCACATACCGTTCTTTAAGCGGAGGCCAAAGTCGAGTATCGGCGAGTTCCAGTACACTGGCTTCACGCGCCCTCTCGACGATGTCATCCATCTCCGCTTTCGAATAGTCAAAACGAACGGGTTCGAGTGTGAGTAACTCGAAAATCTTGTGCATAAGCGAGCCGCGTCTGGCGCCATCGACGTCGAGATCGAGTTCGGAAACGTCGGAAAGGCCGAAATGGTATTTACATGCAAAAATAAACGGACACTCGAGATAGTCTTCGATCCGCGAAGGCGACAGCTGAGTCACCCCACCCGCTGCAAACGGCGAGAGCGGCTTTTCACCCAAGTCTTCCGCCAGCGCTTCTTTCATGATTAAGCCGTGGGCCGCGCGCCAGCCGCGCTCTTTCACGATATTGTCGAAATCCGATTTCTGTATTTCATCCCAACGCGTCTCTTCCGGCACAAAGACTTCTTTATGCACCCCTTGCGCGCGAGCGCCCTGAACCCAGAGCCAAGACGGCGCTTGAGCTGCTCCTGCAAAATCAGTTTCCGCGACAGTTAAGAAGAGCTCCCGCGAAGTATCACTCAAAAGCCAACGCGCCTCGAATTCGGTTCCAAACTGGTCATCAGTGGCGAGATGAAAGCCGTAGCTTGCCGCGATACTCATCGCCTCCGAAGTTAAAATGCCCGTCTGAATCGAAGGCCGGAGAGCCGCTTCGGTCAGCCCCATAACGATCATATGCGTCGCAGGCGAATTCGTCGCGGCACTTAAGTTGATACACGATATGCCGTCAGGATTCCCCTCTTCAACGAGAACCTCGATTTTCATCATGAGCCGCTGAAGATAATCGAGCCAGCGGGCTGTCGTCATCGAAAGGCTGCCCGGGCATTCGTCAAAGAGCCGTTTATAAACGTCTTCGACTCTTTTGAATTCCCGGGCGTCAGCGGAATTCTTCCAGCCGGAATCGGGAAGCTGTTTTAAGCTCCACGCTACGAATTCGTCGCGCGACGCGAAGGCATGCGGTTCAAGCTGCAGTTCAAAAAGCCGCGCCACTTCTTCGGAACGAGCGAGATCTTCGCGTCCATAGAGGGCCGAGTACAAGACCTTGAAACGGTCGTAGCTTATCATATTCAACGGCCCGTTTCGTGAATCAAAAAGCGCGAGCTCCACATCGCTTTCCGCGTATCCTCCGGTGCGAAGTCGGAGGATCGCGAGCCAACGCGCGACATCGGCGAACGCATGCGTGCGACGCACGCGGGGCTTCTGCACCGGAATGCCTTCCTGATCGAGATAACTCGATAAAACCGGCCAATAAGCTTCGATGTCGGGTGCCACGATTGCAATGTCCGACGCTTTTTGTACCGCGCCCGAGTCCAACCACTTTCTCACTTGAGCCGTCGCTTCTTTCACTTCCGCAAGCATGGTGGTGTACTTGCGATACCGGACCGTTCGCGGAGCAGGCTCATTCAAAGCGGGAGGACTCGGCTTCTTTTCGGTCTTCAGAAGCCGATCGAAAACCTCATAAGCCGAAAGAGCCCGCGCATATTCACCTCCCCACTCGGGCTCAGGCTTTAAGATCGTGACATCAAGTTTATCGGACAGAAGAACGAAGAGGTCCGCTTCGACCTGATCAAGTTCCGCCCCCAAATCCACAACGAGCGGACGCGACCAAGCGGAGCTCAAATCCAGTTCGTTCACCAAGACGCCGGCCGCCCAGTTCGGAGCGATAAACCCTTCTTCCAGGAGTTCCCGCCAAAGCGTATGGGCTAATTCGAACCAACGTCCCCAGCGGGATCGCGCGGCCTCGTGTGATTCGAACCAGTCCTCCATCATTCCCGCACCTTCGGGATGCGAGAGGATCGGCATCAGCTGAGTCAGGTAGTCGTAGGCGGTCTTCGCGACCCCCGGCGTTTTCGTCCAATCCGCATCTAGGAGGGAAAGCTTGTGGCCCAACCAGGTCAGCATAAATTCGCGCGAGACGACCTGCAGATCCGGGCGGAGCCGCGAAAGCATCGTGCGCCAGAGTTCGCTGGCACGCAAGACACTCTCGCCTTCGAGAAAATCCCGTCGTTCCAAAAGACGTTTCTGCAAATCAAGCTTCGACTTGAGGTCGGAGACGATCCAAGTGTGAGTCGTCGGGACGAATTCGGCGAAAAGTTCTCGCTGGGCGTGCGCCGACCCAATGGATTGAACGGTCAACATCGCTGCCGAGTTTATCATCCGGCAGCTCAGGAGCAAGAAGGTTTCGCGAATTAACGCCGCCGCTTCAAGCCGCGCCGACTTGAATCTCCGGCGGAGCGGCCGTCACCGCCTCCAAACATCGAAGGCCCGTCGAAGCCGAATTCGATCGTCACCTGGGCCATGTAGCGTCGATCCGGGTGCTGCCCCGGATAAGCCCCCAACTCAACTGCCCATGTCGCGGCATCCGCCCGAATAAAGCCGAGATCCAGGCCGACGCCAGCGGTGTAATAGCCTTGACTGATTCCTCCACGAAGAGCCAAGAGAGGAAGATCAACTTCGATTCCGGCATTGATGTTCAGCCCCGTCTGCACCCCGCTCCAATTGACGTAACGAAAATCGATAGCCGGTGTGATGGAGACCAGCGGGAAATCCATCGTGAGGCCGGCGCCGATTATCATTTCCGGCTGAACACTCGCGGGTGCGCTAATTCCCTCTTCATGAGAAAACGTTGTCACTCCCGCGTCGCGATAAACAAACGATATTGACGACGTCACCGGTCCTGGAAGCGTCAACAGAGCCCCGAAGTCCACCCCGTAAGCGTTCCCCCGACGCCCAAGTTGCTGCCGCAAGTCCTCGGGATCGAGGTTCGCGAGAGTTGCGGGGCCCACAGGATATTTGGAACCCGTCCGGTTGATGTACCGGATGTTGGCGCCGAGACTGAAGTACTTGGGCACCAAAGGCACCGCAAACGCCACGGCGCCGCCGTAATCAAAATACGTATCGAGATCAACACGAGGATTCGGTCGTGCTCCCGTGAAAACGCCGACTTCCGAGTTTTGGTAGGCGGCCACTCCGAAATAAGGAAACCAAATCGCGAGCTTTCCGCCGCCGACACCCGCCCAAACTCTTTTCCCGTACAATTTATTGATCAGGGATTCGACATCGTCGGCGTTCAAATCTCGGGCAAGCTCGAGATTCCCAGGGTTGTTAATCGAAATACGCGGATCGATAAGCGTCCAGTGAATGCCCGAGACCCGCGCAAGGGCGGCCGGATTATAAAAAATCGCGTCACCATCACGAACCACAGCCGTATAAGCGTTACCCATGCCGAGAGCGCGCGCCGATGTCCATCCGACCGGGAGCGAGGCTTGGGCCTCGTAGGCAAATACGGAGAGCGCGGCGACGACGAGCGCCGACATACTGCGCGCGACGGTTTTTAAATGCGATTGAAACATACGCGCCACATTCAACCTCACGGCGGGCAAATACAGCCGGGATTCGTAATCGATCCTCCACACGTGTTGAGCCCGATCTCGTTGCTTTGGACCACGCTGCGGATCATGAGCCGCTGTTCCACTGTGAACGCCGACGGATCTTTGATGCCGCAAGGGTTGATGTCGCCCGGAATCGGCAAAGTACCGATTTCTTCGCAGAGCTCCTCTACAATCGCGGTCGTTGCTCCCGCGACGCTGACTCCGGAAGCCGCGATCGCATCGACCGCGATATTGATGGCTGTTCCGATATGCCCGGCTTGGTGATCGTCGAGATCGGTGCAGGGATCGTAGGTGGGAACAACGTTTCCGCTCGCGTCGATTGCACCGCTTTCCGCGAGAATCGCACCCATCTTCGCGAACTCGACAAACGCGAGAAAAATATGGTCGTCCGGTGTCATTTGATTCGCTTGAATACCCATGAGAACCGTCTCGGCCTGCACACAAGGCGTGAAGTCCGTCGCATTTCGCATGTTCGAGCCGAGGATCTTCATGAGCTGTTTTGAACCGATCCCCTCGACGATGTCTTTGGCCATGCGGATGAAGTCGAGGCCGCATTTTCCCGCCAATGCCGTCGCTTCAAGCACGCGCCCGTCGTAACTTTCCCGACGGCCTGGCGACAACCTGCCGATCAAATCCAATGCGCCGTCGTAATCGCCCGCGTTGATCTTTTGTTGGACATCGTAAATAAGGGCGTCATCACTTGACTTATCGGCGGCGCCGATAAACGTATTGCATTCCCCGTTACCGAGAAGGACAGGACCGAAAATGAGCAAGGAGACAAGGGCGTTTAAATAAGTGCGGCCGCGGAAGTTTTTTCCTTTCATCTTTTCCAGTTTAGCCTTCCTCCGGCCCCGACACGGAGCCAATTATTTGACTGGACTTTGAGCGTATCCTCCCGCTGCCGGTAGTTCAAAACCGCAAGGAAAATTTTGCGACCCAGCGGCGATCTTCTTTCGGAGCGCTCGAGGTTCCGAGTTCCTCGCCATAAGTCGCGGCCTGAAACTGGATCATCGGTCCGGCGAGTTCAAAGCCTGCGGTCCAATACCGCTGATGATATCCCGCCCTGAAGAAAAAAACGTCGTCAAAGTTGATCTCTAGCCCCGCGTGAATCCTCTTCGCTAGGTCGTCGTCTTGATAGGCGTCGAGAACGTCGTGATAGTCGGCCGTAATCAACATCCGCGTCGTGTTCGAAAGAAGCGGATTCAATGCGATCCCCACATCAATAGACTGCGGAGAGTCCGCCGGACGTGTCTGCGTATGCAGGAACATTCCGCTCGTCAGAGTGTAACTCGTGGTCCCGACATCCTTTACAGCCACCGCTAGTGTCGGCAACCACTGAACGGGAGCCGTCAAAACAATGCCCGTATTCACCCCAAGTCCTGTGCCCTCGCTCGCGTTTTGATTCATATCGATGACCGGATCGTTGGGGTCGAAATCCTTGTGGATTTCCGTGCGATTCACATACCGGGCCGAGCCTCCAACCTTAAGAATTCCCCCGAAAAACTTTAAGCTGAAACCGAGAACCGCGGCGTAATCCTGGGTGTAATCAAGCCGGAAGTTGGTGCTCTCGCTGTTCACCTCAGCGTCGTATTTCCATTTCGCGTGCAACCCGAAACCGACGTTCGGAGCGGCGAACGACGGGAAGAACTGAGCCTTCGCGAACCAGTGTTTGCCCGGATGTTCCTTCAGCATCTTCAGCAAGTCCGAAGGCGATTGAATACCTGCATCCAATAAGCGATTGGCCGGCAAAAACTCCGTGATATTCGTATTTCCCGAAAGCTCCGGATCGACGACCGTCAAGATCTTATCACGCAGGCGACTGAGTCCCGCCGGATTGGTCAAGAGCGCCGTTTCATCGTTCACAACGGCGGTGTATGCGCCCCCCATACCGAGCGATCGAACCCCGTTATAAAAATCATTTCTCTCCGAGTACGCCCCGGCGATGGCCGAACCCAAGAAGAACCCGGCTGAAACCGCCATCGAAAACCATTTTTTAAGAATCCGCTTCATGCGCATTTTTGTCTCACCCCTATACACACGGGTCGGCAGAGTCCTGATTCATGTTGAGACGCCTCGACTAAATACATCGATTGGTCTAGACCGGGAGTTTCGCAGAGGGGAATTCTCTAAGGAAAAGCGGCAAAATCTCCGAAAAAAAGTCAGTCTGTTTAACGGAAGGATCGACAATGAAGCTCAGCTCGGACCTTAAGAAGCACTTTCTCTTCGCGGTTCTCGCAGCAGCCGGTCTCGCCGCATGCACGACGGAAAACGAGGAAGACCGTAAAATCGCGGCGGGAATGGCTTGTATCGATGCAGCGAAAAACGAATCCGATGCCGACATTTGCCTGCAAAAAGTTGAAGGCTTGACCTCCAAACAATCGTATCTGATCCGCTGCTCAGCGAACATGATCGCCCAAGGCTTCACCGGCAGCCGGGTCGCGAAAGCATTCCAAGAACTCAAAGATAATAACGGCAACAAAACAACGGCGATGATGGCCTATCTTGTATTCGCCAAAGATCTGCCGAACCATACCGCCGACAAGACTCTGGAAAACTGCAGCTTGTCGGGTGTCAATTCCGTGAAAGGACTCGCCGCGATGATCAAAACCGCGACGCTAACCGCGCAAATCGTGAGCGTTGGCGATTCCATTGACGAGGCGTTTGACCCGTCCAACCCAGATTCCTTTGATCCGGATAAATTAAAAGAAGCGCTCGACGATCTCGATCTAAACGATATCGAGGACCACGCTGAGGATTTCGGTAATTTGGCGATCATCGCGCATGAGAGCTATTGCTATGAAGGCTCTTCGATGAAGGACCAAGACGTCTGCACCAAGCTTGCGGAAGCGATTCAAGACGGCGGGGGAATCGCCGAAGAAATCGGCAAAAAACTCATCGACCTCTTGAAACAGTAAAGAGGACCTGAGCGCAAAATAAAAAGCGCGAGCCCGGTCCGGCTCGCGCTTTCTTATTTCTGCCCAGACATTGTCTAAACGCCCTTACCAATCCAAAGAAGCTTTGGCGACATAACGGCGGCTCGCCTTGGGCTCGTCACTCGGACCGACTTCTTCGGCGTAGGTCGCCAAATCAAGATTGAAGATCCCGATTTTACCTGTGAAACCCGCGGTGAAGTAACCTTGGCTGAGCCCGATCCGCCATCCGCCTTGCCACCAACTACGCATCTTCCAATTAAATTCCATCCCCAGGTGTGACCCTTTAGCGAACGTGAAGTTTTTATGACCCATGTCGCGAAGATCGGCGAGGAGACGCGACTTAAACACCCAAAAATCCGGCAGTTCCCAAGACGAACCGATATCGAATCGGCGGCCGAGTTTTTCCGGTTCACCGCTCGTCTTCGAATCATACAGATGGAAATTAGAAGTAAAACCGTAATCGAGAATGTTACGGGCGACGAAACCGAATGACGGACGGAAGTACGTGAAGAGACTGTCCGGCGATACCTTCGGCGTCCACAGCATCCCGAAATCCAGGTCCGCGGTGAAACCCTCACCCATATCGGAAACGCGGAGAATCTCCTTATCCATGGCGAGATCGGCGGCAAGAAGCGCCTTATTCAAATAAGCCCGGTAAACGAACTTGCCGGTGATACCCAAGGACATCCGGTCCTGTTCAAACCACTTCACGTCCCAACCGCGCCCGTAGGCGATCGTCGTGTCTTGGTAAGCAATCACGTCAAGCGCCGCGCCGGCGAGTTGGTGAATCGCCATATTGACCGTGAAATCAAGCGGAATAACGGCAAGCCCCCAATTCGGTCTGACCCAAGCTCCTCCGAGCGATGCACGCGCACTGTAATAGTTGCCGTAGTTTTTCGACAGAAAATCCGTGATGTCCTCAACTTTGCCCGAACCTGCCGTCGAATTGATATCGTTCACGAAGGCATTCACCTTGCTGTCGAGCAAAGCACCGAGCCCGAGATTCACTTGCGCTTCCTCAATCCGCGCTAGTCCCGCGGGATTATAAAACAAAGCGTGATAATCATCAGCGAGCGCGACAAAAGCGTTGCCCATTCCGAGCGCCCTCGGGCTGACGTACTGCTGATGGATCGAGAAATCGATGACCTCACCCGGGTCGTCGGCCATTGCGGCGGGAATGTGGCCGAAGAGCGAAAGTCCGATCAGCAAGACGGAAACACGAAAACCGAACCGAAGCCCCATGCAAAGCGCTCCTTGAGCTAAAGTCATTATACTTAACCAAAATTCTATTAAATGCACGCCGCGTTCAGATAGAATTTCCTCATGCGCGCATACCGCGGGAATCTTTTTTTGACCTTAGTCTTGGCGACCTTTGCCGGAGTTTTGTTTATTCCCGGCCCTTCCTCTTGCCTGGCGGCAAAGCCGGAATCGATCTCGCCTTTGGGGGATGAATCCGCGAAAGATAAACAAGAAGACGGAAGCGCATCGCAGGCGAGTTCTAAGCTCGTCCGCGAAACTGTCGACATCGCCGAACCACCGCCCCCCCAAAAGAGCCCTGCGCGCATCGGCTACTACTACCGTTACCGCCAATCGCTCACGCTTCGCCTGGGAGGAATGTTCCGCCGGAACCTTCCTGAGGAACAGGACGAAACCTTTTCCGTTATCGGTCTTCAGTTCAGCCTGAAGACCGACCATCAATCGATCTACGAAATCGGCGCCGACATGCTTTCCGGAGCCCAAGGCGCGGTTCATCTTGCGAGAAAATGGGTGTACGGTGACTCTCGTTTTCGCCCGTTCACAAAGATCGGCCTCGGACTCATTGTTGAACCCAAAAACAACCTGGCTTCCGTGCTGAAATACGAAAAGCTCCTTCTCGAAGGCTCATGGGGATTCGAGCATCTCTTCGCGGATCCGCAAAGCATTCGCATCGAACTCGAAGCAGCCGCGGGCCGTGAAAATTTGCAGGGGACCCTGCTTCTGGGCTACGTCTGGGCCTGGTGATCGGCTAAGAACGCGGGGATAATCCCAAACGTCCCAACAAAAGATCGACGTTTTTATTCAGATCTTCGAGCGTCCCTTCGTTGTGAATGACTTCATCGGCCATTTTCGCCTTTTCCGTGATCGGCAGTTGCGCGGCCAAACGGCGTTCCGCCTCTTCTTGCGACAAGCCGTCGCGCGCCATCAGACGCTCGATTTGAACTTTCGGGTCGCAAACCACCGCAATCACGCAATCAAACAGGTTCTGCATCTTTTTTTCAAACAAAAGCGGAACGTCGTAAAAGGCCGCCTTGCACCCTTCGTCGGACAAACGTTTCCTTTCCGCTGCGGCCAGCTCACGCACCCGCGGATGCACGATGGTCTCAAGCTTGGCCAAAAGCGATGGATCGGCGAAAACCATCCTGCCGATTTTCTTTCGGTCCAGTTCGCCGTCACTCCCCACAACGTCCCGACCGAAGGCGCGCACGACCTGCTCAAAGCCCGGCGTCCCAGATTGAACCGCCTGGCGCGCTAGTTGGTCTGCATCGATCACCGGGAAGCCTCGTTCCCTTAATAACCGGCTCACTGTTGACTTCCCGGAGGCGATTCCTCCGGTCAATCCGATCCAACGCATAGTCTTTCCAGACGTAAGTCCGACTCAAAATACAATTCCAGACTTCAATTATCCTCGCCACTTTCCGAAATAACAAACTGAAGATTATGGCTTCGGCCACGAGAAATAAAGGAAACCGGTTCAGTGGCACAAACCTTTGAGACTCTTGGCAAATACATTCTTCTCGAGAAGATCCAGACCGGCGGGATGGCAGAGATCTTTCTCGCATTGAAGCCGGGCGCAAGCGGCGTTTCGAAGTTCGTCGCGATTAAGCGCATTCTTCCGCAGTACGTCGAACAAGCTGACTTCATCGAGATGTTCAAAGACGAAGCGAAAATCGCCGTCAACCTCTCGCATGCCAATATCGTCTCGATCCACGAATTCGGCATGGACAAGGGAATGTTCTTCATCGCGATGGATTTCGTCGAAGGACGCAACATTCGGCAAATCCTGAACAAAATGAAAAAGAGCGGTGTGTCGTTCTCGATCGAACAAGTTTTGTTCATCGCCAAGGAAGTCGCCGCGGGGCTCGATCACGCCCACCGCTGCATCGACGCGAACACCGGCAAACCGCTGAACATCATCCACCGCGACATGAGCCCTCAAAACATCATGATCAGCTTTGAGGGCGAGGTGAAAATCGTCGACTTCGGTATCGCGAAGGCGGAGACGCAAATCGACTCGACCCGCGCCGGAACGCTCAAAGGAAAATTCAGTTATATGAGCCCCGAGCAAGCCGAAGGGCAACCGATCGACCTGCGCACAGACATTTTCGCTCTCGGGATCGTTTTGTGGGAACTACTGGCGAACGACCGTCTCTTCGTCGCCAACAACGAACTCAACACGCTCCGGAAAGTGCGCGACTGCCAGATTCCTTCGTTGCGCAAGATCAACCCCAACATTCCGCCTGAGCTTGAGCGCATTGTTAACAAAGCGCTGGCGAAGGACCGTAACCTTCGCTATCAAACGGCCGCCGCTTTCCACCGCGAGCTGAGCCGTTTCTTAAACCGTCATTACCCGGACTTCTCGCAACACGATTTCAGCGTCTTCATTAAGACGCTCTTTGCGGCTGAGATCCTCGAAAACCGCAAGAAGATGATCGAGTACGCGAAGATCAACCTCGACAGTGTCTTGGGGACGGACTCCCAACGCGAAGAACCGTCCCTCACGGTCAGCGACGTGACCCGGACCGAACACACCTTCGCTCCCCGCTTCGAAAGCTCGCTTTCGGATCAGGCAGAACGTGCAGCCGCGCCAGCCGCAACTGCAGCGGCCAACCCGGCGCCACTTCCGAAACCGCAACCCGTGCGCCGTACGGAACGCAACGGCGCGAATTCGATCAACACGTCGAGTCTTTCAGTCGACGATTCGGTCTACCGCGAACCGGGCTCCTCGGTCCGAGACCTGACGGGGGCGAGCATCGGAAGCAAGTATTTCGAAAGCCACGCCTCGTTCTCGAAGGGCCTTGAAGAACGGCGGTTCTCTTCGTCGTTCCTCCCACTCACGCTGATCGCTCTCGGAGCAATCATCGGCATGTCGGTGCTCTTCCCCGACGCGTTTAAACAGGTTCAAACCCAAGTCGTAAAAATCGTCGGTACTTCAAAAGGCGGGACCTCAGAGATTCAGGGTGAGTCCACAAGCGCTTCGCTCGACCGCTCCAACACTTACATGCTGAAGATCGAAAGCGTTCCTTCGGGCGCTGAAATTCACGTCAATGGCCAACCGGCCAGCGACGTGACGCCGACGACGCTCTACTTGCCGAAAGGCATCGACGCGAAGCTGACGATCCGTAAGCCCGGATACGTGCCTTTCGAACATACCGAAACGATGAGCACGAACAAATACTTAAACGTCACTCTCCAAAAAGAATTGTTCGGCCGTCTTGACATCAACGTCGTCGGCTCGGGACGCATCTACGTCAACGGGAAACTGGTCGCCTACGGCAGCCCGGCCAACGGCGTTCAAGTGCCCGCCAACAAAGAAATCGTCGTGCGCGCCGAAGATCCCGTGACCAAAGCCGTCGACGAAGTCCGCGTCACGGTCGGCGAAAACATGACGAAGAAGATCACCCTCTTCCCGAGACGCTTGAACTAAAAAACGCGGGATTTTACTGACAAACGCAGTTCTTGTTGGTTTTATGAAACCGGTTTACGGGCCAAACGAGAACGGGTTGCGCAATGTCAGGCACGATCTGCGATAAGTTCCTTCAAACCGCACGCAAAAAAGCAAAGAACACCGCCATTATGTACAAACGCGGCGGCCACTGGATCGAACTCACGTGGGCCGACTATAAAGAACTCGTCGGAGCGGCCGCAGCCGGCCTTCAGATTCTAGGAGTGAGAAAAGGCGATCGCGTGGCCATCGTTTCCCGTACGCGCTACGAATGGGCGGTTTGCGACCTGGCCGTCCTCGGTCTCGGAGGCGTGACCGTCCCGGTTTACCCGAACTCTTCGCCCGACGACATTGCCTACATTCTCAGCGATTCGGAACCCAAAATCGCGATCTGCGAAAATCTGGAAACGGCGAAACGCGTTTCCGAATACGCCAAGAACCTGAGTTCGCTCGAGCACATTGTTTACATCGACGGCCCTGAACTAGTGAAGGAAACCGTGACAGACGGGCGTTCCCTTTCGACCTGGGCGGACTTGCACAGACGAGGCTCCGAAGCGCTCAGGACGAGCCCGACTCTTTACGAACTCGCCGTCTCGGACGTCGAAACGCGCGATACCGCCTCCATCATTTATACCTCGGGGACAACCGGCCGCCCGCAAGGCGTCGTCCACACCCATGCGCAAATTCTGAGCGAGGTGACGGACGCGTTTCCTCTCCTTGGCGTCACGGCCCGCGACCGTTCCCTGACCTTTCTGCCGTTTGCGCACGTGCTCGGACGGATCGAAATTTACGGGCATGCACTGATCGGTTACACGATGGCCTTGGCGCAGGATATCGAGCGCCTGAGAACGGCTCTAATCGACGTGAAGCCGACCATTATGGTCGCCGTTCCACGTGTTTTCGAAAAGATTTACAGTGCCGTTTTCGCCCAAGCCGAGATCAGCCGGATTCAAAAGCGCGTTTTCGAATGGGCGCTTTCGATCGGACGCGAAGTGAGTCGACATAAGGTCGCTAAACAACCTTTGCCTGTCGACTTGGCTCTTAAGTACCAGCTCGCGAGGCGTCTCGTTTTCAAGAAAATTCTCGACCGCATGGGTGGCCGGTTACGGTTCGCCGTGAGCGGAGGCGCTCCGCTGAACCCCGTCATCGCCGAGTTCTTCCACGCGGCGGGCCTTTTGATCCTTGAAGGCTACGGCCTCACGGAAACCATGGCCGCCATCACGGTCAACACGCCGTTTGAGTACAAGTTCGGATCCGTGGGCAAAGCGATCGGCGATGTTCAGTTGAAAATCGCGGAAGACGGAGAAATTCTCGTCAAAAGCAAGAAAGTCATGAAGGAGTACTATCGCAATCCCGAGGCGACCGAAAAGGCCTTCACAGACGGTTGGTTCCATACCGGCGATATCGGTGAAATCACGTCCGACGGTTTCCTGAAAATCCTTGATCGCAAAAAAGAACTAATCAAGACCGCAGGCGGGAAATACGTGGCGCCGCAAAAGCTTGAAGCCCTACTTGCGACCCACCCGCTCATCTCGCAGGTCCACATCCACGGCGACCAACGTAAATTCGTCGTGGCGCTCGTGACACTGAATCCCGGTGCGGCCATGAAATACGCCGAAGAGAATAAAATTTCCTACAAGTCGCTCGAAGACCTCGCACAGTCCCCCAAAATCCGCGAAGAGATCCGCGAAGCCGTGGCCGAGGCCAATTCGCAGCTGGCGAGCTTTGAAACAATCAAAAACTTCGCGATTCTGTCGAAGGAATTCTCAATCGAATCGGGCGAGCTCACGCCTTCGCTCAAACTCAAACGCAAAGTCATCGACGAACACTATCGCGACGTGCTCGATTCGCTTTACGGGATTCAAAGATAGAAGCGGAAATTTAAGCCGACGTAGGCTCCGCCGAAGTTCACCGCCCGTGAACTGCCATCCATATTGAGGATCTCCTGCCCTTCGGCTTGATGTCCGCTGATGGCCGTCGTCTCCTTGGTCGACTTGAACCCCAGAATTCTGAGTTCGCGGTAGCCGGCGTGAATCGCGACCGTCCAAACATCGGTGAAGTTGATCTCCCAACCAGCGTAACCTTGGAGCATCACTCCTGTTCCCGTCGCATCTTCCGAATAATCCCCGACACCGAATGCTCCCGTTCCCGCTGGTGTCATCGAGTAGCGGTTCGTCAGGTTCGCCATGCTATACCCGTATTTAAATCCAATCAAAAGACGCGATCTCGGCTTCCGGTAAGGAATCAATTCGATCCCCCCGCCCACAACCAAAGCGGAAAGCTTCGAATCGAGCGAAAAAAGCGGCGTGCCCGACGAATCGGCTCCCGTAACGCCTTTCAGCTCCCGCGGCATAACGTAGTCCACGCCCAACTGAAAGTTGACAGCCTCCAACGACAGAAGCAACCCCGCCTCGGCACTCGCCGTCGACTCGACTTTTTTGTCGAACTTTGTGCCGTTTCCGCTCGCAAGCGCATACGCGCCATCACCGGCGGCGGAATTGCCGAACGTTCCGCCCACATAAATGGCCACGTGCTCATTCTTAAAATCAAAGACTCGCGCTTCGGCCGGTGAAACGAAAAACATCCAAAGTAACGCAGCAGCCGCGACGACCCGAGTGAAAAACGTCACTTCCGCTCTCCTGACGCGGGCATCATTTCAATGTACACGCGGGACGAGTCACCCTCGATAGACCCGACTTTAACCGTGACTGGAACCTTCGTTTGTAAAGTGATGTTCGTGGACCCGTCGATCGGATCCATCGTCATTTCCGAGGATGCAACCAACTTGGAGGTGGCCAATGTTTTCGCCAGCCGCTCCGGTCCAACCGCGGTCATCTGCATTTGCGCCAAATCGATGACGACGCGCCGGGAATTCCGGTCGACCGTCACATGAAAAAAACCAGGTTCACCGTTGAGTGGCTTTCCAAACCGGTCTCCATACATTAACGAAACGCGTTCACCACCCGCTTGCCCAGCGGGCTCAAGGCGGACCGCAATCAGAGAAAACTCATCGCGCGCTTTGCCGCCGACAACGGTTCCCTGATGGATCGCGACCGAGACCTTTCCAGGCGTCACGACCAACGGTCCCTTCGGAACCGCGGCATCCGCCCAAACCCCGGAAAAAATGGACAAAATCGCGAATTGACGAAGCAACCGAAGCCAATTCACTTTCTCGCCTCCTCTTTTCAAGAGTACCGAATGGCGGCCGGAATTGTAATGCAGGCGGCCCGATCGCTGGCCTAAAGACCATCGCCCCACTTTCGTCTTATGCGGCTCGTCAATGTCCGATCGTCAGCCGTGTTCCGCGCTCAAAGACAATGCCAGACCGGCTCCGCTGTGCTATGTCTCTTGCTTTCTTCACTACATTCGTTGGCGCGAAAGAAAGAGATGAGCCTATGACTGAAACGTCGACTGTAAACCCCCTTTTGGAAAACTCAACTCTCCCCTACGGAGCGTTTCCGTTTGACCGACTGAAAAAAGAGCACTTCCTTCCAGCGCTGGAGGAAGCCATCCGCGAAGCGAAGGCGAAAATCGAGGCCATCCGTGCGAACACGGAAACGCCCAATTTCGAAAACACGATCTTGGCGCTTGAAACGTGCTCGGAGCGCGTCCAAAAAGTGGGAAGCATCTTTTTCAACCTTTTAAGCGCCCACTCCGACGCCGAACTGCAAGCCATGGCTCGGGAATTTTCGCCCAAAATGGCGGCGTTTTCGTCGGACATCCTGCTCGATCCGCTTCTCTTCAAACGAGTGAAAGCCGTCTACGACGCCCGCGAAACGCTCCAGCTCTCTGGCGAAGAATTGAAACTGACGGAGAAGACGTATAAAGACTTCGTCCGCAACGGCGGTCTTCTTGACGACGCCTCGAAAGAGCGCCTGCGCCAGATCGACCAAGAACTCGCGAAACTGAGCCCTGAGTTCTCCGATAACGTTCTCAAAGCGACGAACGCCTTCAAATTGGTTCTCGACAAAAAAGAAGATCTCGAAGGACTTCCGGATTCGGTGATCGAAGCGGCCGCGACGGCGGCCAAAGAGGCCGGGCTCGCAGGGAAGTGGCTCTTCACCCTTCATATGCCGAGCTATGTTCCCTTCATGACCTATTCGGCCCGGCGCGATCTGCGCGAGAAAATGTTGCGTGCATACAACTCCCGCGCATTCAACGACGCACAAAGCAACGTGCCGCTCGTGAAAAGAATCGCAGAGTTGCGTTACCAACGCGCCCGTCTCCTCGGTTACGAAACCCACGCGCATTTCGTATTGGAAGAGCGCATGGCCGAAACGCCGGAAAAAGTGAAGGCGTTCCTGAACCGCCTGCTGGAAAAGGCGAAACCCGCCGCTATCAAAGATCTCGACGCTCTTCGCGCCCTCAAAAAAGAGATGACGGGCGACGACGACTTCCAGCCGTGGGACTACAGCTACTACGCCGAAAAATTGAAGATGAAGCTGCACGAGCTGGATGACGAGCAACTGCGTCCTTACTTCAAGCTCGAAAACGTCATCCAAGGCGTGTTCGAACACGCGCGCCTCCTCTACGGACTCAAGTTCAAAGAAGTGCACGGTATTCCCGTTTACCATCCCGATGTTCGCACTTTCGAAGTGACCGAGGAGGGCACGGGCCGGTACATCGGACTTTTCTACGCGGACTTCTTCCCGCGTGAAAGCAAGCGTAGCGGCGCGTGGATGACCGCCTTCCAAGAGCAAGGCCTGCAAAACGGCAAGGTCGAGCGCCCGCACGTGATGATTGTCTGCAACTTTACAAAGCCGACGGAAACGCGTCCGTCACTGCTGACCTTCAATGAAGTCTCGACCCTCTTCCACGAGTTCGGTCACGCATTGCACGGCCTTCTTTCGGATTGCAAATACGTTTCGCTTGGCGGAACGAACGTCTACTGGGACTTCGTCGAACTGCCGAGCCAAATCATGGAAAACTGGATCCTCGAGAAAGAGGCTCTCGATCTCTTCGCGGTCCACTACCAAACGGTCGAAAAGATCCCTAAAGAACTGACCGACAGAATCCGCGCGGCCGCGCGCTTCCAAGCCGGCTATCAAGCGGTTCGACAACTCCAATTCGGCCTTCTCGATATGGCTTGGCACTGCCGCGTTCTTGACGAGAAAGGACTCGCCGAAATCGAAGACATCGTGGCTTTCGAAAAAGAAGCGACGAAAGAGACGGCGATGTTCCCGTACGTCGAAGGAACGAACATCTCTTGTTCGTTCTCGCATATCTTTGCCGGCGGCTATTCGGCCGGCTATTATAGCTACAAATGGGCGGAGGTGCTCGACGCCGACGCCTTCGAATACTTTAAAGAAAAAGGTCTCTTTAACCGCGAAGTCGCGCGGGCGTTCCGGGACTCGATTCTTTCCCGCGGCGGAACTCGCCATCCGATGGAACTCTACAAAGAATTCCGCGGACGCGAACCGGATCCCGACGCTCTTTTGCGCAGAGACGGTTTAATCGGTGGGTAACTAGATGAAACGCAAATCGACCCCGAAGAAACGCAAGGCGGCCGCACGAAAACCGGTGACCCGGGTCGAGACGGCGGCAGCCGAGGGAGTTCCTTTCGCCTCCGGCCGCGGCTTCAATCCTCGCAATATCGCGATCATGTACCGTCCGGGCACGGACGCCGCGATTGAAAAGGCCGAGGAACTGGCTGTGTGGCTCATGAAGAAGGGCTTTCGGGTTTACTCGACGCCGGGACAATCCTTGGTCCGCGGTTGTCACCACGTCAATCGCAAGACCTTGGACGAAATCGATTGGGTGATCACTCTGGGCGGAGACGGCACATATCTTCGTGCCGTCTCGATGCTCCAAGGGCGCCAAGTCCCCATCCTCGGCGTCAATATGGGCGGTTTGGGTTTCCTCACGGAAACCCCGCTCAAGGACCTCTACAAGGCCATCAACGACACTCTTCAAGGGAAAATGGTCTTCCGTCCGCGCTCGATGTTACACATCGAAGTGCGCCGGGCGGGAACTTTAAGATCCACGCATCTCGCGCTCAACGACGCCGTTTTGGAACGGGGCTCGAATACCCACCTTATCAACTTGGAAATCCACAGCACGAACCACTTGGTCGGCCAGCTCAAAGCTGACGCGCTTATCATCGCGACGCCGACCGGCTCGACGGCGTATAACCTTGCGGCGGGCGGCCCAATTCTGCATCCGGAAGTGCGCGCCATCGTCGTTACTCCCGTGTGCCCGCACGCGCTGACGAGCCGCCCGCTTATCTTTCCCGATGACCAGCAATTGAGTTTCCGAGTTCTCAATCACGACAAAAACGCGATTCTAACGGTTGACGGCGTCAATTGCGGTGAGATCACGCCGGAGGACGAAGTCTTCATCGTACGGAGCGCATTCGACCATTATGTGATTCGCAAACCGACGTCGAACTATTTCAATTTGCTGCGTGATAAACTGAAATTCGGACAACGCAATTAAACACGAGCGAAATTATGCTTTGCGAACTGAAGGTTTCGAATTTCGCGATCATCGATAATGTCCACATTCAGTTCCGGGAGGGCCTCAATATTTTGAGTGGCGAAACCGGAGCTGGAAAGTCGATCCTTCTCAAAAGCCTCGGCCTTCTCATGGGCGAAAAAGCGACCGCCGAAAGCGTCCGCACCGGAGCTGAAAGCGCTGTTGTCGAGGGCTCCTTCGATCTCTCCGCCCGTCCTGATATCTGCGAACGCCTGCGCGAAATGGGCATCGACGCAGCTGATAACCAAATGATCGTCCGCCGGATCGTATCCAAAGAAAAAAGCCGAGTGTACATCAACGGCGCTCTGAGCACCTTATCGTCCTTGCGCGATTTGGTCGCGCCGCTTGTCGAAGTCGCGGGCCATGCGGTTCCGCTTATCGAGATGACGGGGCAACATGAAAACCGTCACCTGCTTTCACGCGCCTATCACCTCGATCTTTTAGACCAGTACGCCGGTGTTTGGAAACAACGGATGCAGTTCACCGCCATCTACCGCCGCGTACAGGAGCTCCGCTCCGAAATCGAATCGATCAAGCTCGAAAGCCGGAGCCGCGCCCAAAGATTGGACTTCCTTTATTACCAACGCGACGAAATCAAAACTTTGGAACTCTCGCCCGGCGATGAAGAGACGATCGAAAACGAAGCGCGCCGTTTGAAATATTCCGCGCGATTGGCGGAATTCGCGGAACAGGCGGAAAACCTGCTCTATAACGATGACGATTCGGTCACAAGCCGTCTGCACTATCTTCTTCAACGCGCGTCCGAGTTCAAAAGTTTGGATCCCGAACTCGCCGGAAAAATTGAACCGCTCAGCCAAGCCAAGACGCTCATCAACGAGGTCTGCTACGACCTGCGCGATTACGCGAAAAGTTTGGAGGCCGATCCTTCGCGCCTTGAAGAGGTCGAGGCTCGCCTATCACGCTTGCGGCAACTACAGAAAAAATACGGGACGACCGCGACCGAAATCTTGAAAGCACTGGAAGATATCGAAGCGGAAATCCACGAGCTCGAGAATTCCGACGACGTGCTGATGAAAAAGGAAAAAGAACTCGCGGACCTCGAGCGCGAACTCGAAGCGCAAGCGCGCGACATGCATGAACGTCGCAAAAACGGCGCAATTCTGCTCACAAAAGGCGTCAATGAAGAACTCAAAGACCTGAACATGAAAGGGCTTGTCTTTGAGGTGAAGGTTGAATTTTCCGATCAGATGAACTCAACCGGCCAAAGTGACGTGGAATTCATGACGAGAACGACGAAAACCGAAGCAGCCCGTCCGCTCGCCAAGTTCGCCAGCGGCGGTGAGCTCAGCCGGATCTTGCTCTCCATTAAACAAGTGACCGGCGCCGGCCATTATCCGCGCACTTATCTTTTCGATGAAGTCGACACGGGTGTGAGCGGTCCAACCGCAGAGAAAGTCGGCCGCAAACTCAAACGCATGGCCACCGGCCAACAGGTCATTTGTGTCACCCATCTTCCGCAAGTGGCTTCTTTCGGGGACGCCCACTTCTACATCCACAAGAATAACGGCGGGAAAAGCGTTCACTGCGAAGTTATCGAACTGCGTCATGATGACCGCGTGCGTGAAATTGCGCGTCTCATCTCGGGCGAGAAGATCACCAAAACCAGCCTGGCCCACGCTAAGCAGTTACTCGCAGACTGCGGACAAAACATTTAACGCGGAGCTTTATTAAGTCATTTCAGACAGATTCTTACACTCAAAGAGTGTGTGAACGAGGTCTGTTTACCATCAGGTGGAATTTCGTGAGGATAATGCCTTGCGCTGCCCCCTAATTTTAATCAAATCTTCTTGCCATCTTTGTAAGGCCTTGTAAGTTTAATGGCCTCGTTTTACAGAAAAGCCCGAAAAATTAAATAGCAATCGATTACAAATGGCTTTCTTAGACCAAACACTAACGGCGCCACCAGAGACTTACTCTTACGCGAGTCCGTTCGCTGAAGAACGTGTGATCTTCCGGACGCGTAAGTTTGCGCCCGTTTTTCAAAAAGGTCTTTTCGCCTATCATCGTGGAGACTACTCCAGCGCATTACACGAATTCGAGAAAGCCGCAGCGATCGCCTACGACGCTGAAGACTATAACGCATACATCGAATGCTGCAGTTACGTTCTGCGTATTTTGGCTGAGCGCGAGGACTACACGAAAATCAGCGAGATCGAGAAATCGGTTCTTTCGGTGCTTTCGAATGAAAAGGGAGCCGACCTCGCACCCAGTTTGAAGTCTCGGGTCCTTTACGTTCTCGGCATTTGCAGCTGTTACGAAGGCCGTGAAGGAACATCCCTGGAATCGAAATACGATCTCGCCACGGCCCGTTTCCGCGAAGCCGTCGACTACGCCGTCTTAAGTGGAGACAAAAAAGCCCTCGCTTCTCCCTTATACGGAGTGGCGACGGTTTTGTACGCGCGCCGCCGCTACGAAGAAGCTCTTCGCGAGCTGGATCGTCTAGGCGTTCTGACAAGCTGCTTGCCTTTGCCCGACATCAACACGGCCGCGAACCTTTTGAAGGCCATGATTCTTCGCAATCAAGGCCATTACGACGAGGCCTTGGATTCGGCCTGGAAAGCGTTCGACAGCCTCAAACACCATCCGCATTTGGTGCTCTATCTTCATACCCTTTGCGTGATCGGTGAGATTTTCATCGCGAAAGGTGATTTGGCTTCGGCACGGCTTTATCTCGATTTGGCTCAAAGATCGCTCAAGCGCGAAGACGTTCCCCGTGTGGCACGCCTTCTCGATAAAGCGATGGCGGCGCTGGGAGCGCAAAAGCAACCGCCCGCGGATTTGATTTACGATACGCGCACGAGCGTTCTTGTCGAAAAGTACAAGGGAGAAATCCGTTTCGAAGGCCAATTCATCTTGACGGACCTCCTGAAAACGTTCCTGGAACAGCCCGGCCGGATTTACAGCAAAAAAGAGCTGGCCGAGAAAATCTGGCACGAGCCTTACGATTCGCAGGTTCATGACAACAAGATCTACGTAACGATCAAGCGGCTCAGACAGCTGATCGAAACGGAAGGAAAGACGAAATACATCCTGCGGGCGAAAGCCGGATATTACCTGAATACGAAAATCAAAGTTTTAATTAACGACCAACCCATTTTGCCGGCCGGAGAAGCGACCGGTACTACGGAGAGATGAGATGAAGAAGACGTTCAGTTTGTGCGGAATTGTGTTGGCGGGCCTCTTCGCGCTTTTGACTGCGACAAAAGCTTCAGCTTGCCCGGACTGCCCGTTTCCGATGAAAGTCGGCGCGAACGAGTGGATCATGCCCAACAGCTCCGTTCTGCTCGCGATCAATGAAACGAAAGACATTACGTCCGGCGACTACCGTATTTCGGTCATTCTCCAGGACCGTGAGACAGGAACCATTCTTGCTGAGGGCATTGCTTGGCGCAAACCCGGCCAACGGCAACTCCAAATCATGCTGTGGGATACCAACAGCCGCCGTATCAGCGGTGTCATTTATTGGATCAACTTCAAGAAATCCGTGATCAAAGCGAAGTTCTCTTGCCTCGACGAAAACTGCTCGATCGCGCGTCGCCTTTAATCCAAAGGATCAAGGCTCGGGGCCGGCGGAAATAAACTCCGCCCGCTCCGGCGTCATCACGAAAACCCTGGGTTCATCGAACCAGGATCCGAGATTCACCGAACGGACTTTCCTACCGTCGATTTCAAACCACTGATCATCTCGGGCATGCACGTGCCCGGAGATCAGCAAATCGAATGGCTTTTCTCCGTAAGCCTTTTCCACGTGCTTTCTGATGATCGACCTGATTTTCTCCTGAGGGAGTTCTTTGACCGAAGAGGTGTAGTTGCGGCTCGCCCGGCTCGCTCTCTCCCCAATCGCAGCGACCACGCCGGAAGGAAGCCTAAGAGCCGCCGTTCTCATGACCGGCGTACGTAAAAACCAGCGCAAAAACAGATATCCTTTGTCATCGGGATTCATTTGGTCGCCGTGCTCGACGCGCAAGACTTTGTCGCCGAAATCAAAGTAGGCGGCTTCCGAATGAACAGTGATACCGACTTTATCGCTCCAAAAAGGAGCAAGATGCAAATCGTGATTCCCCTCAAAAAAGTGCACTTCGACCCCGCTGTGAGCGAGAGCTCGAATCAACTCGACGATGTCGGAATACAAATGAACGAAATAATCGTGTCCACCAATCCAAAGATCAAAGATGTCGCCCACAAGAAACAAATGCGTAGGACGCTCCGCTAAGAGCGATGCAAGAAAGCCCCGAAAGATCCGTGCGTTCCGCTCATCGGGGCCTCTGAGATGGAGGTCGGAAACAAAGTACGCCTTCATTTCCGACCTGACCGAAGATTAGCCGATCGGCAAGTTCTCTTCTTCATCGGGTCTTTGTTGAGCTTTCCGACGCAAGAAAGCCGGGATATC
>CALBDW010000114.1 GCA_937927435.1 uncultured Bdellovibrionales bacterium | reverse complement strand
AGTGCGGAGATCCCGCCCGGCTCTTCTTTGGGAATCGGTATGGATCCCATGACGAGTGGTAGCGGGGGGCGGATTTGAACCGCCGACCTACGGATTATGATTCCGTTGCTCTAACCAGCTGAGCTACCCCGCCATTAGGTTGTTGCGGCGCGCCTACAGGTAAGCATAGCGCAAAAGAACAACAAATGAGGAGCGGCAAAATTACCCATGAATCAGAACTTCGTCAACCAGTGATTCTGAGGTTCCAGTAGAACCGAAGGCTCGTACGCCAGAGCCACGGGGGCACGAGTATGTGACAGGTGCTTAGCTCGTGTGCAGATTGGGAACAGTTCGATTTCGCCGCGCCAAGTAAAAATCCTTCGATTGAATCCACTGAGTTCATTGACTCAGCCTTCGGGCTAGTCTGCAATCAATAGGGAATAAGACGATGAACACCGAACCACGGAGAGGAGAGGTGATGAAACAACGGAATGGATTTTCTTTATTCGTCACGGTGGCGGCCTTTGCATTGATGGGGGCCGTCAGCGGGTGCGGCAACAGTCAAATGACGTCGGGCGATAGGCTTGAGGTCATGTCTGATGGCAACCGCACATCCGACATTGAGACCCGCGCCGTCATCTCTGTTACCGACACCAATGGAAAAGCGATCGCCGGAGCGAAGATTCTCATCGGAATGGGGTTGAACAACCCGTTTAACGGCAACTTCCTGACGACCGACCAAAGCGGGAAGGCTCCGGTTCCTTCCAAATGGACCGGCCCCATGCCTGTGACCATTGAAGCTCCGGGATACGTTCGTACGACATTTTTCGATCGTCTTCCGAGTGAATTGGAATTCAAATTGCGGAAAACGCCTCGGAACGTGCGCTACGAAGTTCGCGGTACTACCACGAATTATTCGGGGCTTTCCGACGGCAAGCACATCAATGTCGGCTTGGTATTCCCGGCATTTTCGCGGCGGGAGGTTCCTAATATCGATCTTGCTGCGCTCGTCAGTCCTGAGACCGACGAGATCAAAGTGCTCGGAAAGGCGATCGCGTTGCCGAGCAATATCTCGGTTCCGGCTCAGCGAGTGAATTACATTATCTCGGTTAATTTGAACAAACCGCAGTTCCGCATGATTTTCGACGGCCCCGAGGAACGCAAGCTCGCGGTTGTTCATGTCCGTGGCGTGTTGAGGGACCTCGTCGACGAAATGGATAAGGGATTCGCACTCACTCAAATCGCGAACAAAGTTCAGTTCGTCGGCGGAGCTGTGAAGACGCATGCGGGCGGCGATAAGCCGGCCTTCCTGTCTATGGCCGTCAACGAGGAGACTTTCTCTCCGCTCATTCGAGTGACGGCGCCGAAATTCGCGAACAACCAGAACATGATCGCCGTCGCTGTTCCGGCCTGGGGTGGTGCGTATGCGATTTCGGATGTAAAAGGGGTGAAATCCGGTGCAAGTGTTACGCTCGCGGCTCCTCGTAACGGACTTGCCCAAGGTCTAGTGGTTTCACTTTTGAGGATGAATCGCAAAGAAGAGTCGTTAAGCGGAGTTGAGAACTCGTTCTTCTCGGCTGCGATCACGCGTGCGAACCAGTCGCAAGCGATCAATTTCCTGGAGATGATCAAGGCTCCCGAAGTGCGCGCCAACACGTTGGTTCTTCAGCCGCCGAGATCGGTCGCGGGAGTTGAAAAGGTTATGACTCGTGCGGTTCTTTCTCGCATCGAAATTCCGGCCGACAGCAAGTACAAGCTTGAAAGAAAGACGCCACAATGGGAGCTTTATGCAAAAGACTGGACGTCGAGCCTAACGCTTCCCGAGTGGCCGAATGGCACGGCAATGAAGCCGGGGAAAATGCGTTGGGAAGCCGAGTTCGCGGGCGTTCCGACGGCGGAAATGCCCGGTTTAAGCGGCTCAATCGGCGTGAATATGCTCGAGAAAGTGACGCATGTTACACGTTCGGGGTTGGATTTCTAAGGCAATCATTGCAGTCATTCTTTTAAGCGGTTGTACAACCGCATCCGAGCGGCTCACCCGCAAATTGAAAGTGGGTGAGCCCGTTTCGAGAGTCTTCTTCGCGAAGTATGAGGACGTCGAGTCCGCTCTGAAAATCGCGCTTCTTAAGTATCCGCAGAGAGTCGACAACACGGAAGCCGGCATTTTTGAAACAGATTACGTCAAAGGCGAGGCGCGTTTTAAGCCGCCGCACCAAAACGTCGAATATTCGAGCGGTTACCGCTACCGCTTGATCGTGAGGCTTGTGAAAGGAAAAAGCGTTTCGAGACCGGCCGTTAAAGTTTCGATCGTTAAACACATTGAGCTTGTGCGCGACTTTTTCGCTGAGCCGGAAATCTTGCCAAGTGACGGGCTTGAGGAAACGGCTATCCTCTACCGGATCGGCCGGGAATTGACGATCGCCAAGGCTCTGCAAAAAGCCGGTGAAAAGAAGCAGGACGGCGTTGATTTTGAATCGGAATCGTTCGAATGAGTACGAAGAAGCGCGGTTGGCGGACTCTTTGGCTCGGAATTCTCATTGCTCTGGGTC
>CALBDW010000113.1 GCA_937927435.1 uncultured Bdellovibrionales bacterium | reverse complement strand
TTACCTTAAAGACATCAAAGATTTCCTTCTATCGAATTCAGTTGTCACTGAAATGCTCAATCAGAAGTCAATCCATCCAGAGGCCTTCATTAACTTGGTTGGCAATATATCCAACCTTCAATTACGTCCCTTACGAAGGTATTTCAACGACCCTTCTTTTAAAGCTGCCGACAAATGGGTACCCGATCGACTGTTCAGACTCTTGCAACGCTACGCCCGCTCTTTCCACGTCAATAATGAAGACGAACGCATCCGCCGGCGAGAGTTCTTGAACTGCTTAACCTCCACAAACGGCGATGTTATCAAGTTTTTGCAGGAGACCGACCCACTCATTACAATCCCACCTTTCGAAGACCAAAACAACCGTCGGCCTCCCAAATGCCAATCGCTAATTTTAGACGCCACCCAGTTGGACAAGAAATTTCCACAATGGCGCGATTGGGAAAGACGGATTCAGCGGGCCTTTCCCCAACTCGTCGTTCAGGATGTTCGCGAGAAGTCGAACGCTAACGCGCCGGAACGCGTTCTTCAAAGATTCCTGGAACGATCAGCTTCTATTGATAAATTTTCTCTCCGCGAAATAAGCAAGAACCCGAACGGCCACAACACTCCCGAGGCCGCGGCTCTAAAAACGGCTCTCGGACTTCAACAAATAGACGACTTTCTTAAACTCTGTCGACTCTTCTATCAAGAGTCGAACTCAGCGAGAAGATCGATATGGGCCCAAGAGAACCCCGAACGTCTACTGCGCGTATGTAATTTAAAAACTCCCTCAAAGAACAAAACTCGCGAAAATGACCTCGGAAGAATTCTCCGGATTCAAACTCGCAACCATCTGCTCCAAAACCTCGAGACTTTGCTCAGAGACAACCCGGTCGTTGCCAATCGAATGAAGCTAAAAGGCATCGTCGAAGCTTGCGCAAAAATGCAAAAAACCTACCAAAACAATCTGAAAGAGATTTGGCTAGCCTGCTTATCGGGCGACGAAAAACCCGACTTCGTAGATAAAGCCGACTGGACGAAGCTTAAAGCCGTGGTCCCCGCTTCCAACCTCTTTGCTCAAACACTCGGCGCAAACTCGGAGTCCATTTCCAACCCCTGGTCACTCGCCGCGATCCATCAAATCTTAGCAGACCGTGATGGCCATGCTAAAATTTGCAGGGATTGCGCTGAAGATAATTATTGGCGTTCATTACCGGCCAGCTCAGAAGACGATAGCGCCGCCAATGCAACACAACTCCCCGCTGATTCAGTCAGACCCTTTGATGGCGTTATCGCGAAATTGATCCAAGAAAAAGCCGAAATTATCGCTCGCGAGAAAGCAATTCAAATCGAGCAAGTCGATCCGGCGTCAGTTGAAATCGATGTTGTCATCGAAGAAAACTTCTTCTCTTCAACCGAAGAAATGCTTCAATTCAAATCCGATCAAGGGTTCGATAAACCTCATAACGCCGACAAACTGAAAAAAATAGCAGAACAAAAAAGACACGCAGTACCCACAACCCTTCTGTCCCAATCGGAGCGTATCAAAGCTTTTTCCATGGACGTTTGTCCCTATCAAGGCACACCTCTGGGGAATTCGGGAGAAATCGACCATATCATTCCCCGCTCTTTTACGATCCAACGATTCGGCAATGTCCTAAATCACGAAGCAAATCTTTTGTTCGTTTCGCAGAGGGGTAACCAGGCTAAAGGAAACCGCCTCTACTCAATCGGAAACCTAAGTAAAGAGTTTATCCAAAAACACTATCCCAACCTCCCAACAGAAGAGATTGAAACCACAGTACAAAAGACACTCGACAACCTAATAAAGACAAAACGGATAGGTCTACAGTTTTCGAAACTGAGCCCAAGCGAACAACGAGACCTTCGCTTCTCGCTTTTCTTTGAGTCAACACGACAGATAGCACTTAAACATCTGATTCAGATAAATAAAGTCGTCGTAAACGGGACTCAAAGATACTTAGCAAAAGAGATCCGGAACCGGCTCTTAGCAAAACTTCAGGGGAAGATCCCTGTCTCCGTCAACGTTCGGTTCGCCGACCCTGTCGAAACCTCGGCGATCCGCATGAAGCTAGCTGAGCAAAACGAACGTCTCACCAAACGTGATAATCAACCCCTACACAGCCATATTGTCGATGCCACTATTGGCGGCCTCACTATGATTGCTGACCGAGCTGAGATTAATGACACCTTGTTATCAGCCTCGAGACTCATACAAGCGCTTCCACCAGCTTTCGACATCTTTGAGTTAAGCCCTCACCCAAGAACTCAGCGTTATGACACCTTTTCGTCATCCGTCTTTAAAGACAGCATGTATTCTGAACGATTTATCCCCGTCTGGCTAAAAGACGGCGCTGTCGCTCTTGGCTTTAACGAAAGCGAACTGCTTAAAATGCCCGCTCGAAACGAGAAAGAATTTTGGACTCTTGTAAGCCCATTCCTGAGAGGACGCAACGGACGAAAACCGCCCACAGACCTCGCCCAGGCAAAAGCGAGAGTTGCCGAATTCGGCCAATACTACACCGTCGATAAAGACTCATACTTTAATTTAGCATCAGAGTTAGCCCTCGCAGCGAATCCCGATCCTAACCAACTTGAGTCATGTCTGGCGCTCGAAAAAATACGGTATTTTGTCCGAAAAGCGAATTTCTTCGAAACCGCATGGCCAAACGACAAAACCAGCCCGCTTAAAATAGAAGAATTACCATCAAAGTATTTTTCAATTCAGGTCACAGCTTTTGGCATCAAGGGCTCACTTACACTGCCCGCCAAAAAAGAGTGGGAAACAGCCCTCAAGAAACTGCATGAAGCTGAGCTGCCGTCCAAAAAAGGTGGCGAACTCACGAACGAGTTTAAAGAACTCGCTTACAAGATATTCAATATTCCTCCAAGGTCGCCACGCCAGCCTGTGCGGAAAGTTTTCTCTTTACCATTACTTGATTCTCCCTCTGGAGGATTCCGCCTAAAACGAGGCACGCCGAATTCGAAAGTCTATCAAGTTCAGGCAACTCACGCCCAAGTTCGAGGACGGACGTCATTGACCGAAGAGGTTTTTGCTCCGCTTCCAGGTTTAATCAGCAAAAGCACGACGCCTATTGCGTCGGGCGAATTCAACTGCCATCAAGAATTCATTGCATTCCACAGAAAGTTTGATGTGCCTTTAACCGACGATGATCGCAAAGCTGGAATATTGTCCGCGCAATTTAGACTCGGAACGAAAACAAGACCGGTGATTGAAGTGGAGGTTTCTTACGAGACGCTGGCGCAATTACTAGACCGAGATAGTGTTGATCCTTGGGAACTTTCCCCAACCATCCGGGTGGAAAATTTGGCCTTACCGCAAATTTTTAATCCGCCACGCGATAATAAAATGGAGGTGATACGCGTCAGTTCTCACGGCGTGACTTTACGTTATGAACGAAACCGTAACGTCAACAAACGCGAATTATCGTATATCATCAGTCCTGAGTAACAATGAGACATCTCATCATTGCCGAACACGGTCGCTTTGTGGGCCTACAAAGCGAACGGGCGATAGTAAAGGATGCATCTGGCGTCGTCCAAGAGGCTCCGTTACGCACCTTGCGAACAATCAAGATCGCAAAGAACGGAGTCTCCCTTTCAAGCGATCTAATCCTCGCTTGCGCAGAGCGCGGAATCAAAATCTTCTTTACCAACTTCAAAGGCGAGTCAACATGCTTTCTTAGCGGCACCTCCCAACACGCCGTTGCCAAGGTACGACGTCACCAGTTTGAACGTTTCCAATCAGATTTTGCACCCCAGCTCGCGAAGACAACTTTATTCGCAAAGATTCGCAATCAAAGAGCGGTACTTAGCTATTTTAGAAAGTACCAGCGTAAAACAAATCCCGAATCAGCTAAACAATTAGATTACCACATCGGCGCCCTATCCGAATATGCCGAACAAGTGAACCAAGTTACGCTTGGCTCGCATTGGCGAGAGAACATAATGGGAATTGAAGGGATCGCGGCCTCAACATATTTTTCGGCATGGCCATTGCTCGGCATGCCTATGCATTTTCAGCGTGTTACTCGAGGCGCCACAGACGCCGTGAACGTTGCGTTGAATTACGGCTACGCCATCTTACAAAGCCATTTATGGACCGCTGTTACCAATGCCGGTCTAGAGCCCTATGTAGGCTTTTTACATACTGATCGCCCGGGTAAGCCCTCACTCGTCCTCGACCTAATGGAAGAGTACCGGCCTTGGGTGGTAGATCGAACTGTCATCAAGCTCATGTCTAGACGCGAAATTGAGTTCGACTTCGAGATACGAAAGAGCCTCATTAGGGAAATTGAAAGAACTCTCGCATCAAAAGTTCCTTTTAAAGGAAAAAGACTTCGCCTTGAAACGATCATACAGCGCCGCGTTTACCTTCTCTCTGGCGCCATCGTGACAGGCTCTTCTCGCTATAGCCCAATGCTATTTAAGTGGTGAGAGGATGGAACGTGAAAAGTTGTTTCATTGTGGCGTACGACATTAGCGATAATAAACTCAGGAACCGCCTTTTTGAAAGTCTGAAGGACTTTGGCTTAAGACCCATACAAGAATCGGTGTTTTGGGGGCAGTTGCGCACAGCTGAACAAAATGCGGTTAAACGTTTACTTATTAACTCATGCGTCGATACCAATGATCGTGCTATCATGTGGCCTGTCAGTCTATCTGACATACGACGAGCCACTCTAATTAATTACCCGGAAGACACTTTCAGCCTGAAAGAATACTTAGTATGTTAGAAAAGAAGGAAGATGGCCATACATCAAGCATTCCATTGCATCTTCTTCGCCAATACCTATTTTGTCCGAGAATTCCTTACTTTACGGAACTAATAGGAATTAAACCGAAGTCTCCTTTATGGGTCCATCAAGGGACAACCCATCACACCCGGGAATTCAAACGTTTCGATCGACGAGACCTTTCCAAGTTCGGAATCGCTGAACCTAAACTTCATTTCAACGTAAGCCTTATTTCGACGGATCTACGGGTTCACGGCGTTGCCGATGCCGTAATCATCGGCCCTCACGAGGGAGCCATACTCGAGTTTAAGATTGAACGCCGATCCATTCATAGAGGCGCCTTATTACAGTTAGTCGGCTATTCACTCGTAGCGGAAGAGATGTTCAAGATACCGTTCAAGAAAGGCTTTTTTATCTTCGAACATCACAATAAATCCGTTGAAGTGAAGATTGATGAGCAACTTAGAAACGAGTTCACGCAAGCGTTGAACAAGCTTCGATGTATGCTTGATCTATCGTTTATACCCGTTTCGTCAGCCACGGAAGCCCAGTGCGGACAATGCGAATTCATACAATATTGCAACGATCGAGACTAACTACTACTATTCGAAGTCTTGCCCTTCTAAATCGAGCGTTCTATAGGGCCCTGCAACACAATAGCTAACCGCACATGATAACCTAACCAGACGTTGGTAAGCGCTCAGCAAAGTACAGGTCTAAACGGGATCAAGCGTTTTTGGTAATC
>CALBDW010000112.1 GCA_937927435.1 uncultured Bdellovibrionales bacterium | reverse complement strand
CAGGCGGGGCTCGCCCGTTTCGATTTGAATGATCCTTGGAGCGTCGTAAGCGCGGCATCAGGTTTCACTCACGACAACACGTTGAGTCCGCTTCATGGAGCGCTCATCGCCGCAGCGATCGCGAACGACGGCGTGATGATGGCGCCTTTCTTGATCGAGAGCCTGACTCCTGTCGACTCGCCCGAAGCGATATACCGGGCGTCGGAGCAACAAGCGTCGGTCGTCGTCGATCCGCAGTCGGCGGAAGAGCTTCGGGTCTTATTCCAAGAAACTATCCGGTCGGGAACGTCGCGGAAGTCGTTCAGGCAGATCGCGCGCAAGCCTTCGTTTGAGGAAGTGGAGTTCGGCGGGAAAACGGGCTCTCTCACCGGTCAGGACCCCAAAGGTAAGTGCGATTGGTTCGTTGGATACGCTCGTTACCGTGACCAAAGGATCGCCGTGGCGGCTCTCACGGTGAACGAAAAGAAGTGGCGGGTGAAATCCTCGATGCTCGCGAACCTTTTCTTCCAGAATTATCTGACGG
This sequence comes from uncultured Bdellovibrionales bacterium, assembly GCA_937927435.1. Classification (GTDB taxonomy): domain Bacteria; phylum Bdellovibrionota; class Bdellovibrionia; order Bdellovibrionales; family JAMPXM01; genus CALBDW01. The sequence goes on along the minus strand of CALBDW010000112.1, from coordinate 3,315 downwards.
AATTGATCCAACTCGACCAATTGGCCGATCTGCGGCCCAACGGAAAACGGAACGCGAATTAAGACGTTCCTGGGCGGCTCGCTCTGAAACAGCGTAAAGACTCTCGACACTCTTCGAAAACTTTTCTCGCGGTTTTCTAAGACTGCACGCTTTTTTCGCCTCAAGTTGTAACAACCTGGCGGCTTCCCTAAAAATCGCCCGCTCGGCGTCGATCAGAAGGCGTCAATCGGGAAGGGATTGCTATGTCAGAACACACTGCAAGCGCACAAACTCGTTTCTACGTCGCCCAAGGCGAACAGAATCTGGGCCCGTGGACGATCGAGGAGATCGCCGCGAAAGTGGCGTCGCAAGAAATTGCGGTGACTGACTTTGTTTACGATGAAGGGCGGCAGGATTGGATTCCGCTTTTGGAACTCGAGGCTTTCAAGGCGCATTTGAATAAGAAAAGACCGAAGGCTCCGCCGCCCAGAGCACAGGAAACAGTGCGCCCCGAACCGGTTGAGAGGGCGTCCGCGGCGGTCGTACAAACGGCTTCGCGTGAACAAACGGACGAAGGTCCGGCTGAATGGTTCGTGCAGAAGGGCGCGAACCGCTTCGGGCCGATGACTTACCTTGAAGTGGTCCGGGCACTGCAGGAAAAAACGGTGTTCGACTTCGATTTTGTTTGGAAGCAAGGAACCGAATCCTGGGTTCGGATCGCGGAGCATTCCGAGTTCCATCCCGACCGCATTCGCGAGCTCGCTGGAAAATTTGCGGGCGCGAGTGAACCGAAAGATGTTTTTGTCAGACGGCAGTATCCCAGAATCCGTTTCGAGAGCGAGGTTATCGTTCATGACGACCGCTCCGTCTGGATGGGCCAGGCTTTTGAAGCCGGGCTCGGTGGATCCGGACTCGTTATCGAGAATGCGACGCTGCAGCCGGGCCAAGTGGTCCGGGTTCATTTCGGTCCTTGCGACGGCTTGCCGGCATTCAATGCGCTCGGCGAGATCGTCGGCAAGCGTTACACGCGTGAAGTGCGCGGCAAAAAATCGCCGGTCCGATACGCGTTGAAGTTCCTGAAAGTCGACGGCGCGGCGGAAGCGGCTGTTCGCGAATATTTTGAGTCGAAGGCTTCAAGTTGATTCGAACTTTTTAAATTTTTTGACGTTTACGAAACCTTTTCTTGGGGGACGACACAATGGACGCAATTATGAAGCTCGCAGTTGATTATTACCTGATTGACGGAGTGATCGGCGTGCTCGGCCTTTTCGGGCTCGCTTTGATCTTCGAACGCTTTAAAGCGCTGTTCGTAACCTACTCGATCGACGCGGACGCGTTTATGTCGAAGGTCATTAAGCTCGTCGAGGAAGACAAAGTCGACGAGGCTATCACGTTCTGCGCGGCGAACGAGAACAAGCCCTTAGCTTACGTTGCCAAACGCATTCTCGAACGTTCGGACCGTGACGACGCGGCCATCGAGCAATCGCTGGATATCGCGGCCGCCGAGGTCGCTCCGGGCCTGACGAGAAACCTCGGTTATCTTTCGATGATCGCGAACGTTGTGACCCTCGTCGGTCTCTTGGGTACGGTGGTCGGTCTTATTATGTCGTTTAAGGCGGTGAGCTTCGCCGACCCGTCGCAAAAGCAGTCGTTGCTCGCAGACGGTATCTCGCTCGCCATGCACGCAACTGCCGCGGGTCTCGTGGTCGCAATTCCTGTCATGATTTGCTACTCATTCCTGCACGCGCGCCAAGGGAAAATCTTCGGTGATATCGACCGTTGCTCGACCCGCTTGATCGAAGCGCTCCGTAACCGTGACTTCTGCACGTTCCACGCTGTCGCTTATCCGACGGCATTGAACCTCGACAAAAAACGCACGGCTCCCGGCAAAGCTGTTTGATTGAGGGAAGAGCGAGGTAGGCCATTTAACGACAAAGAGGCTTGAACCATGAAAGCTTTCCACAAACGCACCGAAGACGCGACATTCGAACTGAACCTGGCGCCGATGCTCGACATTATCGTGTCCATCGTCCCCATGCTTTTGTTGAGCGTCGCCTTCGTTCACGTCACGGTGATCGACACTCCCGTTCCGCAGGCTGTGGAGAGGGCGATTGCGGCCGCGAACGAGAGAAACAAAGACGAGGTGCAAGTCTCCTTGTACGTTTCGAAGAGCGGCGGGCGTTTCGTCGTCACGGACACAGGTCAGACGAAAGAAACTTTTGTGGCGGCCAAGGGTGAGAAGATTGACTTGGAAGCTCTTCATAAAGAGACGCTCGCCATCAAGCAGGCATACCCGGACGTTTTTAAACTCGAATTGAATCCAGATGAGAACTTTCCTCTCGAAGAGATCGTGGAAGTTCTCGACCAAGTCCGGACGACGGCGCACGGCGAGCCCAAGATCGTCATTAAAGACGAAAACGGCAACCCGGTTGAAACGAACCTCATGTTTCCGGATGTCATCTTCGGCAACGTCGCGGGAGGGTGATTGTCATGGCTAGAAGAGCGAAACGCGGATTTGCGAAATACATGGACCAGCGCCTGCCGGCGACGTTTAAGATCCAGATCACGTCGATGGTGGATATGTTCGTGATCCTGCTGGTCTTCTTGCTGAAGAGTTATTCGACGAGTCCGGTAAATATCACGCCGAGCGATAAGCTGACGCTGCCGGTGTCGACGAGCACGAAGGCTCCGGATGACGTGCTGAAGCTTGTCGTTTCGAAGAGCGGGATCTTCGTCGAAGATGAGAAAGTCGTCGATTTGAACGATGGCGTCCTCGACGTGAAAGACGTCGATGAGAGCGACACGCAGTTTATCCGTTCTCTTTATTCGGCGCTCGATGAACAGGCCAAGAAATCGAAGAATATCGCGGCGGTGAACGAGGAGATTGAGTTCGACGGCAAGGTCATCATGCAGGCCGACCGCAGCCTGCCGTACGATTTGCTCCGTAAGGTGATGTACACGTCCATGATGGCGGGTTATTCGGACGTGAAAATCGCCGTCTACACCAAAGAGTGAGAGCTTGAACGCGTCGCTATGAGAGGTTGAAATGGGATCGCCAGAAAGAATGCCAGAAATTCTTCTGGAACATAATGAAGGCGGCAAGCACCGGAAGATTCTGCGCGTGAACCCGGAGCGTGGATTGTTCGTGATCGGTTCTTCGCGCGAAGCGGATCTCCGCATCAGCGGCGAGGGGGTGCAAGGCTGTCACGCGGCGCTTCGCTACCGCCAGCCTTACTGGTACGTATGCGATATCAGCGGAACGGAAACGATTAAGGTCGACGGGAAACCCGTTGTCGAAGCGCGTATCGACCGGAAGGCGGCGATCGAGATCGGCGT
>CALBDW010000111.1 GCA_937927435.1 uncultured Bdellovibrionales bacterium | reverse complement strand
CTCCTAAATCTAGGAGCAGACCGTCATGTCCGGTACCAAAGGGGTGCACTCCACCCTTTACATTCTCTGAGTTTAATTTCGATTTGTTCGTAGAACACTTGGTAAAGGAACCCCGAGGAGACGTTCTGGGTGCGTTGAACCGAGACAAGACTGACCTCTTTTGCACATTGCCTGGCCAGGCTTTTTCGAAAGCGCTGGGTGGTGCGTCTTCGCGGCCAGATGTCGTTGATGGCTTTGATAAAGCGTTTGCGGCAGTTGTAGCAATAGTACCGATGTTTACCAATACGAAGCCAAATGGACTTGCCGCGAACCGCTTGGTCACGGACAAGAGCCGTAAACCGGCCGGCTCTCGTGTTTGAAGGCGTTGCGCACTTAAGGTAAATTTCAAACTTTTGCCGGACTTTTTCATCCTCCCAAAGATAGCCGTTTCGAAAGGTCCGGGTGGAGAGTAATTTTAGTTCCTTTGGCAGTAAAAACAGAGCAAGATCATGTTCGTGCATGACGGTTCTCCGTTAATGAATTGGTTTCTTGGTTCAATCCCAATCTTACCGACGTGAACCGTTCATGCTCACCTCCTACTCATGAAGTTTGACCAACTGCGATATATGCTAAATCGAGAAGATCCGATTTGAGCCGTTACCTGGGTTCCCCACCGGAAAAAACTTCCCGATTTTCAATACTTGTTGTGCTTTTCGGAAAAAAACGGGAAATCTCCCAGCGCATCGCATTGGTTTTTATCGAAATACGAAGGGAGTCCCTCATGATGAAATCGTTGCTGGCTGCAACGGCGTTTGTCCTCGGTTTTGCACAAGCGGCGTTCGGCGCGGAAAAGGGTTTTGTTTGCATCGGTACGGAGCCGTTTTTCGCAGTGGTCATTTCGCTCGAGAACGGAGAAATGTATGTCGACGCTCCTGAGTACACTCAGACACAGACATATCGTGTTGAGGGGCCGCATGAGGCGCAAGGCTTGAGCGACGGAGTCGTGACGGTCTTCAAAGGCGTCGATGCGACGGCAACCTTGGTTTCAGAAGTTCTGGCTGGGAAGTGCAACGACGGGATGAGTGATAACGAACATCCGTATCACCTGATTCTTCTTGAGGGCAACACCGTTAAATACGGCTGCTGTCGCTAATTGATTTCGGTCGGACATCGACCCGGCTAGGCGGCGAATCTTAAGAGGATCGACTTTACGCCTGTTTGATGCCGGTCAACCAGGCTCAGCCCGAGCCCTTCCTAAGAAGGCGATTGGTCTTAAGCCAATCGCTTTTTATCAGCAGAGCGAGACGGTTTGTGCCATCTGAAAAGCGAGCTCCAGTGCTTGGCTTGCGTTCAGTCGCGGATCGCAAAGAGTTTCGTAATCCTGTCCGTTCAAGTGTTCTTCGGTGATTCGTTGGCCGCCTCCGGTGCATTCAACGACGTTACGGCCCGTGAGTTCAATGTGCACACCGCCAGGAATGGTGCCTTCGGCTTGGTGAATTTCAAAGAACGCCCGCGTTTCCGCGAGAACATCGTCGAATGAGCGCGTTTTAAAACCGCTCGCGGTCGTATAGGTGTTTCCGTGCATGGGATCGCAGCACCAGATCACGCGCCAGCCTTCTCCTTTGACCCGGCGGATAAGCTTCGGGAGCACGGAGGCGATATTGCGAACACCCATCCGCGGGATCAAAGTCAACCGGCCGGGCTCGTTTTTCGGGTTTAAGACTTCGATCAACCTCAATAAATCATCAGGCTTGGTGGTCGGCCCGCATTTCAAGCCGATAGGGTTTGAAATCCCGCGTGCGAATTCCACGTGGGCGCCGTCGAGTTGGCGAGTTCGTTCGCCGATCCAGAGCATGTGGGCCGATCCGGCGTAAATTTCGCCGGTTTCCTCGCTTCGGCGCGTGAGAGCTTCTTCATAATTCAAGAGGAGAGCTTCGTGTGAAACATAATAGTCGATGGTCGAAAGAAGCGGGGATTCGGTGAGGCACATGCCGGCCGCGCGCATGAACATAAAGGTTTCTTCGATGCGTTTGACGATTTTTTCGTAAAGAGCATGAAAGCGCGAGTTGCGGACGAAATTCAGGTTCCACGAATGAACGTTATGGAGGTCCGCAAATCCGCCCTTCGCGTAGGCGCGTAGGAGATTGAGTGTCGCCGCCGAATGGAAGTAAGCGCGCTCCATGCGCCTCGGATCGGGCCGGCGGGCGTCGGCGTCGAAGGCGTGCCCGTTGATGATGTCGCCGCGATAAATGGGAAGAGTGACTCCGTTTCGTGTTTCGGTTTCATTCGTGCGCGGCTTGGCGAACTGGCCCGCCATGCGGCCGACTTTCACGACCGGACGTTGGGCACCGAACGTGAGGACCACCGCCATCTGTAACATAACTCTGAAGGCGTCGCGGATGGTGTCGAGGTGTAGGTTCTCGAAACTTTCAGCGCAATCTCCCCCTTGTAGGAGAAAAGCTTCACCACGTTCGACGAGAGCTAAATGTGCCTTAAGGCTTGTCATTTCGCGTTCAAAAACGAGAGGAGGATAAGAAGCGAGCCTTCCTTCCACTTCGCGCAGTTTCTCGGGATCCGGATAGTGGGGCACTTGCGCGATCGGTTTTGAGCGCCAGCTCGACGGACTCCAGTCTTTCGGGCGACGCGAGGGGAGGGAAAGCCCGCCTTCCGAAACTCTCATTTTATTCCTCCGTTCATCGCTGCAAGGCAGTTACGGGCAAGGGCGCGAACCCGCTTTTCGGCCTCGGATAGATCCGAGCTTTCTTCGACGAGAGAAAGGAAACGGCTACCGATCACCACTGCATCGGCCGATCGTGCAATGACCGCTGCTTGTTCGGCATTGGAAATTCCGAATCCGACCGCGATAGGTGTTGAGGTGACATCGCGAAGTGGAGCGAGTTGGGCGGCCAACGCCTCAGGCAGATCCTCACGCTCGCCGGTGACTCCCGTTCGCGAAACATAATAAATAAAACCCGTCGAAGCATGTGCGATGAGCGGGAGCCGCGAAGGTCGTGTGGTGGGCGAGGCGAGAAACACGGTTTTTAGTCCGACTTTCTCATGTGCAGCGAGATAGGCCTCGGCTTCCTCGGGCGGTAGATCGACGGCGAGAGTTGCGTGGATGCCGGCTTCGACCGCGTGCCGAGTGTAATTCTCGAACCCGTAGCGGAGAAGAGGATTCAGGTAAGCAAAGA
>CALBDW010000110.1 GCA_937927435.1 uncultured Bdellovibrionales bacterium | reverse complement strand
GAAAGCCAGGAGCGGATGCTCCTCGTTTGCGAGCCCGATAAGTTCGAGGCGCTCGCGAAAGTCTTCCATCACTGGGGCCTTGATGCGGTCAAGATCGGCGAAGTCACCGCAAAGAAGACGGTTCAGCTTTATTGGAAGGACGAGTTACTCACGGAAATCGATCCCGATCTTCTAGTCGAGAAGGCGCCACAGTATCAGCGTCCGTGGAGGCCCTGGGAAGCGAAAAACCGCGTTCAGTCTCGGGCGGAGATGAAGACTCAGGTCGCTGATGCCGTGGAGACTTTGCGTTCGGTCTTGAAGGATGTCCGAGGAACATCCCGGAAGTGGATCTATCGGCAATACGATTCGAAAGTCGGCGCGGTCACAGCGCGCGATTGCTCGGACTCGGTCGGGATTCTGCGTTTAAAGAGTTCGGGGCGCTGGCTCGGCGTCGTGCTCGGCTGCCGCCCACACGTGATGCGCTTTGATGCCCGTGTCGGCGGACTCGATGCGGTCGCTTACCCGGCGTTCGAACTAGCGCTTAAAGGTTTCGAGCCTCTCGCGGTCACCGACTGCCTGAACTTCGGGAATCCCGAACGGGAACACGTGATGAGCGAGTTCGTTGCCGCTCTCGACGGCATGAATTCGATCTGTACGGCACTCAAAACTCCGATTATTAGCGGCAACGTGAGTTTCTATAACGAAACCATGGGCCGGAATATCACTTCGACGCCGGCGACAGGTCTCATCGGGCTGCGCGAAAAGGGCGAAAACATTCCGTTCAGTTATTTCCCGAAAGAGGGCTTGAGCGTTTATCTCTTGAGAATTCCGGGCTTGGCGACGGGCGGCTCTCTGCAAGAGATGAAAAGCGGGAAGAGTACAGGAATCGGCGAGCTGGATCCCGCCAAGGTCGCGTCCTTTATCGAAACGGCTCGTCGCTTGAGTACGGCTCAAGGGGTGGTGGCCACCCGGGCTGTCGGGAAATTCGGGCTTGCGTACGCTTTGGCCCGGATGGCGTTTCCGGCGAATGTCGGTGCGCAGATAGAGAAGGAAGCGCTCCAAAAAGCGCGTGGAACCGAGATTGATCCGGCGGCTCTTTTTGAAGAGCATTTCTACGAGGGTATTTTCGCTGTTCAGGCTCAGGACGCGCTGGAGTTCGAGAAGGAGTTTGCCGCCCTTCAAAAATCGGCTCCGCAAGCTGAATTGCATCGGCTCGGACAGACGATTGCGGGACGGCTCGACATTGCGTCTATAATGGATGCGGACGTCGGAACGCTCAACGCGGCCTACGAAGGCGGATGGCAGGAGTCTCTCAATGTTCCGTGACGAATGCGGTGTCTTTGGAATCTGGAATCATCCCGACGCCAGTCGGTTGACGTATTTGGGGCTCTATGCCATGCAACACCGCGGGCAGGAGTCGGCGGGTATCATCAGTCTTCAAGGCGAGGTTCAGCACATCAAGAAAGGTCTCGGTCTCGTTTCGGAAGTTTTCGATGACGAGGCTTTGAACCGCTTGCCCGGAGACGCCGCGATCGGGCATGTCCGCTATTCGACGACGGGGCAGAACTCGCTCAATAACGCCCAACCGCTGACGGCGCATCTTTATAACGGCCCGGTCGCGATCGGACATAACGGCAATATTGTCAATGCCGAACCGTTGAAGATGGAGCTTAAGAGCATGGGCTCCATCTTCCAGGGAACGAACGATACCGAAGTCTTGCTCCACATGATCGCGCGACACCCGAGTTCGGATCTCCTTGAATGCTTGCGCGACTCGCTGGAGCGGCTTGAGGGCGCTTACAGCTTGGTTGTTCTTTCCCATAAGGCGATTTATGCCGCCCGTGACCCGCACGGTTTTCGCCCGCTTGTGCTCGGTGAGATGGATGCGCCCAACGGGAAAACGGCCTACGTTATCGCGAGTGAGACGTGCGCGTTTGACTTGATCGGCGCGCGTTTCGTCCGGGAGATCGAGCCTGGCGAGATTTTCTGGGTTGATGCCGAAGGTCCGCACTCCACGAGGCTTACGAAGAAAACCCCGATTTCGAAATGCGTTTTCGAACACGTGTATTTCGCGCGACCGGACTCGATCGTTTTCGGTCAAAGCGTCTATGAAGTCCGTAAGCGCTTCGGGCAGATTCTTGCTCGCGAAGATGATGTTGAGGTCGATATCGTGATTCCGGTTCCAGACAGCGGGGTGCCTGCCGCGATCGGATACGCTATGGAAAGCGGTAAACCTTTCGAATTGGGGATCATCCGTAATCACTACATCGGCCGGACGTTTATTCAACCGCATCAGTCGATTCGCGACTTTGGCGTCAAAATCAAGCTCAACCCGCAAACAGCCGTATTGAAGGGAAAGCGGGTTGTGGTTGTGGACGACTCGCTGGTGAGAGGGACGACGAGCCGTAAGATTGTGGGGCTCGTGCGTGCGGCCGGCGCCGTTGAAGTTCATCTGCGTATCGCGGCCCCGCCGACCATCGGCCCGTGCTATTACGGGGTCGATACGCCGGAAAAATCCCAACTCATCGCTGCAAACCAAAGTCTTGAAAGTATCCGCGAGTTTGTCGGCGCCGATACTCTCAGATATCTTTCCCTCAGTGGACTGAGGGAAGCCGCGCGGGGTGAAGCCGGCGATTATTGCATGGCTTGCTTCGACGGCCGGTATCCGACTTCGCTCTTCGGACTCGATTTGCGTCCGAAAGGGAATATTCGCGGGATTTGATTTCTATGAGCAAATGGTTGCCGCTTCAGCCCGGTGACATCGTCGATGTCGTCTCGCCCGGTTTCGCTCCGAGCGATGAGGAACTCGAAAACGGGGTGCGTTTCCTTGAAAGCTGGGGTTTGGTGCCGCGTTTGCCGAAAAACCTCCTCGGGAAGGATATTCTTTGCTCAAATCGCGACGAAGTCCGTTTCCTGCATCTGAAAGAAGCTCTTTATGCTCCTGACTCAAAGGCGATCTGGTGTCTTCGCGGCGGGTATGGCTCGCTTCGCTTGATTCCGCATTTGTTGAAGCTGAAGAAACCGCGCTCGCGGCCGAAGTTGTTTGTCGGCCTATCCGACATCACGACGTTGCACACATTCCTCAATCAGATGTGGGGCTGGCCGACGGTGCACGGCCCTTTGCTCGATCGTCTGGGGCGTAAGGCCGCTTTACCGAAGTACGAACGTGAGTTGAAGAAGTTCGTCTTCGGAGAGATGGACACGATTCGGTTTTCAAACCTTAAGGCGTTGAACGACGCCGCGAAAAGGGAAGGCGTGGTTCGCGGCCGGGTGAGCGGCGGAAACCTCATCGTTTTACAAAGTTCTTTGGGAACGAACGCGCCTTGGCGGACCGACGGACGCATTCTCTTTTTTGAGGACGTCGGCGAACGCGGTTATCGTGTGGACCGGGTCCTCGAACAATTCACCCAGGCTGGACTCTTTAAACGCGCCAAAGCCGTCGTTTTCGGACAGTTTACGAAAAGTCGTGAGCGGGACGGGCGTGATTTGGTTCCGCTCGTCATTCGGCGCTTTGCGGAGTCCATGAATATTCCGGTTTTCTCGGGGCTACCTTCGGGTCACGATGTGGTGCAAAGGCCGGTACCTTTTGAAACGCCGTCGCTTCTTCGACTCGGCAAGCGCGGTGAACTTCAATGCGAAACCGGCGGGAGCGTCAAGTGAGCGCGCTCGAACGCAAATTCCTGAAGAAGATCGGCGATGAGTACAAGAAGGCGGCACCCGGCCTGAAGGTTCAGGCGTATCACAAGGGAAAGAAGATTCTCGACGTCGCTCTCGGTAAAACGCACGAAATTTACGATTGGGCCTCGCTCACAAAGATCGTCTTTACGACTTCGGCGCTGATGGTATGCTTCGACGAAGGGAAGTGGCTCCTCAACGACCGTATTCACCGTTGGGTGCATTGGTTCCCGGCGGAAAGCACCTGGCAAATGCGTGACCTCCTCACGCATTCCGCGGGACTGACGTGGTGGTATCCGTTTTATAAACAGCTCGCTAAGAAGACGAACAGCCGAACGTCGCCTGAAGACGCGTGGGAAATGTTTGAAGGAATTTTGAAACGCCGGATTCGGGCAGATTTCAAGAAAAAGGGAGCGCAAAGCCTCAAAAGACAGGCTCTTCAATCCGTTTACTCGGATCTTGACTTCTTCGTTTTGGGGTTCGCACTGGAAGCAATGGCGGAGACGAATCTTTACTCGGTGTGGACGAATCTCAGAGAGCGGCTGAATCTTCATGCAACGGATTTTCATCGGAACAATCGCGTGCCGCGAGGCCATCGTGATGTGGCCCCGACGGAAAAGTGCGCTTGGCGGGGTAAAGTCCTAAAAGGCGAAGTTCATGACCAAAATACATGGGCTTTGCGAGGAGTGGCGCCCCATGCCGGGCTCTTTGGACCGATCGAAGATTTGAGCCGTTGGGGATTGCTTTTGCGCGCGTCTCTATTGGGTGGAAAGAAGGGATTCGTTTCGCAGAAAACCGCGCGCCTCTTTACGAAACGCGCGATTCCGCGCTTCCGCGGAGATTGGGCGCTCGGATTCATGATGCCTTCGAAGGGAACATCAAGTTGCGGTTCGCTCTTTTCCGCCGATTCCGTTGGCCACACGGGCTTTACGGGAACGTCGCTGTGGTATGATCCGAAGAAGGATCTTTTGGTCACCATTCTCTCTAACCGTGTGCATCCGACCGTTGCGAACACGGAAATCCGGAATCTTCGTCCTTTGATCCATACCTGGATTGTCGAGGAGATCTGAAACTGACCGTCAGTTTGGGTCAAATTTGTACATAAATTAAACTCATCTACATTTGGCAAAATTCAACAGGCTTGTTCTTTTAGAAGGTCAAGGGGGGAGGTCTGCATGAATTTCGCTGTCGTTTTCTTTCTCGCTCTTCTCATCACTTTTTCGGCGGGAGCGAAGGAGGAGAATCCTCTTCTTGGCGTATGGGAAAGTACCTGTATTACGTGGCATACCCCGCAAAACGGGAAAACCTGGTCTCGAGTCGATCAAAAGGTCTTCTTGCCCGATGATACGTTCACCCATCACTCGGTCATTTATCGTGGCCCTGAATGCCGCGGGCCGGTTTATTACAAACGAACGGCGCGCGGAACATACACTCTTCCGCCAAGCGATGATATCCGCGGCTATGGTTACTTGGATCTCCTCCGTATGGAGGAGATTATCGAGTCCTACGACGTAAAGCTTCCCGATGACAGGGAGACTCTCGTCGTGATCGAGCGGGATATCTTCTTCATATTCGACTATGGCAGAAAAGCTTGTTTCGGGTATCGCGTGTTCAGAAAGCCGAGGCCCGGCGAGGATTTGATCGACCAGTTGGCGGAGCGGCCTGAAAGGCTTTGGACCGAGCAGATCTACACCAAGGCGGATTCAGGTCTTGAAGGCCTTGGAGGGCTGCCATGAAGATGCTGATTCGTATCGTGAACGGAATTTTTTTGGCGGGACTTTTATGTCATGAGGCGACTTTTGCGCAAGATGTGGTGACCATTCAAACCGAGCGGCCGGTGACGGTCTATTGTCTGCTTAAGGACTCGATGAAGTTGAAACACGTCCGTTCCGTGCCCGTCGGCACGACGATCGCGTTCGTTCCTCCTTTGCGGACGTCCCTTTACGAGTTTGAGGACGATCGAAGAGAAACGAGCGGGTTCTATTCTGGACTTTCCATCGTCGGCGTTGAACTCCCCTCGTCCTGCCTGCGCGAAGAGGGGTGGGTGGCTTCGATGCTGGATGTTGACGCCGGTCCGTACACGGGGATCATGCCGCCGCTCGAACAGGAAGAGCAGGGCGATGAGCGATTTCGAGAGTACTATCATGAATCGGGTCGGCCGCGTTCGTCGCGGCTGCGGCCCTTTATCGACAAGGTTGCAAAGCGTTTTTCTCTTTCGTGGAATAAGAGAATCGAGTTTGAGCGGATCAACGATCATCCAGAGAGCGCTTTGGCGCATTTGTCCGTGAGCGAACTTCGAAAATGGCGGGCGATCTACCGCGAATTGGCGGCTTTCGCCGATCGGACGCGCGAGTTCGATCTGAAGTACCTGTATATCGGGAGTTACAACCGTGCGGAGGATTTCGAGCAGGCGCGGGAGTGGTCGACCTTCGGTGAAAAGAACTACGGCTTGAGCGCGATGTTCGGAGCGTGGGATGTCGCGGTCATCGGCACCGCTCAACGCTTGGGGTTCGGCGCCACGCCGTGCGCGGAGTTCGCATCCGAAGTTATTCGTCAGGCGTATAAGCGGGCCGGCTATGATTTTACGAAGGACTTTAAGCCAGGTCTTCATACGCAACTCGTTGTGACCTTTGATAAAAATACCTGGGGTCCACAAAGTGTCAGAGGTCTCGGGGAGCGCCTTGCGAAAGCCGGATGGATTCCGTGGGACCCGACGCGCATTATGCCCATGACGGGAGCGATCGCGATGCATGGCGAAGCGACAACGCCGGGACACACCTATATCATCGGCGGGGCTGACGGCCGAATTATCGTTGATAACGCGCATCCTCTCGGGCTCGACCTTCGCGGAACATCGAAAAGACACAAGACCAACTTCATTCCACGCCAATATCTGCATAGCGTTTTTTGGCTTCCGCCCGGAATTCTGCCGCAGGCGTGGGAAAGCGAAGACGAGTCTCTGATGATATCCGAATAACTTCTTTCCGACTCTCCTCACTCTGTGTTTCAATGGCCCTTGGAACACATTCGAGGAGAGTCTGAAATGTCCACGAACGGACCTGC
>CALBDW010000109.1 GCA_937927435.1 uncultured Bdellovibrionales bacterium | reverse complement strand
GCTGCTTCCGATACGATCGGCGACCAAGAGCGCGCCTTCATCGATAAAGAAGTGCAACAGCTGAAAGAGGAAATCGACCGAATCGCGAAAACGACCCGTTTCGGCGCCGTCAGCCTTCTCGATGGTTCGGGCGGAACATTCGAGTTTCAAGTCGGTGTCAATGCGACGGAGAACGACCGCATCAGCTTCGACGCCGGAGCGCAAAACGCGACCTTGAGCGCGCTCGGCATTGAGGGAATCGACTTCACGACGAAACATGGGGCTCTCGACGCGCTCGGGATGATCGATAAAGCTCAACAGACCGTGAACGGTCAGCGTGCGAACCTAGGCGCGCTTCAAAGCCGGTTGATTTCGACAAGCGATCAAATCGCAACAAGTGTAGAAAACCTCTCGGCCGCCAACTCGCGCATCCGCGACACCGACATCGCGGCTGCATCGGCTGAGTTGACTCGCAACACGATTCTGCAGCAAGCGTCGGTTTCGGTTCTCGCGCAAGCGAACCAGACTCCGGCGATGGCTCTCAAGCTCCTCGGTTGATAAACAAACGGACACGATCGTTTAAGTCCCGCGCAGGCGCTCGCCGGCGCGGGATGGAAAGGCGGATCGTGTCGTTAACCGGCTCTGAATCCGATCGGGGAGCCGTTTAACGACACGATTATCAGGAAGAGAGCCTCCATCTCTTCCGGTGCCGTCCTACCTCGGGAGAACTACGGTTCTCTCGAGGGTACTATTTTCGGACCCAAGGCCAGAATTGGGCTGGTTTATTAAAGCTTTTCTTCACCTGTATCCGAATAGAACATCGATGGATATCAAAGGCGTTGTCCGCAATTTAATTCCCTTCCCTTCTGCGGTGAAAGCCGCGAACGAGGCGAAGTCCACGCACTCGAAGACCAACGCGAACAATGATCGCGAAGGGAACGGGCAAGCGGCGGGTGAAGAGCAGAAGAGACGCAAGCTCTCGCCGGAGGAAATCGCCGATGCCGTCAAATACCTCGAGGAACTCCCGGGAATAAAAGAGAATTCATTACGGGTGCGCCTTGAGGAACACGACGGCGTCTCCGTCGTTTATGTCGAGGACCGGTTCGGGAAGCTCGTGCGCCGTATCCCTGAAGGCGAACTGGCGTCGCTCACCGCGAATCGCGAGAAGACAAGCGGGCATCTTCTTAACAAAGCGCTTTAATTCCCGACTCGACTTCCGCTCGGTTTTTCCTTTTCGGTGTCAAAAAGCCGTCTTTTCCGCTGTGAGCAGGCGTTTAACCGAATTTGGGTGCCCGGAAGAAATGGTCCAAGCCAAGTAATTGACTCACTGTTCAACTCAATCCGGTGCAAAAATAGATGTAGATCCGCATACGGATTTCAGGACGAAACCGTAGCGACGGTCAGGAGGACCGCGAGTGGCGATTACGTTCGGCTCCATCAATACGGGACTTCCCCCGAATATCGTCGATCAGTTGATCGAGGCCGAGCGTATTCCGATTAAGAACATCGAAGTCCAAAAAAGCAAAGTCGAGTCGAAACTAAAACTGGTCGACGACTTAACCAATAAAGTCAGCGATATCCGCAAAACACTCGGGGAACTCGCCAGTACGCGAGGTTTCAGCGACGTCAAACTCACGAGCGGGGATCCCGGTATCATCAGCGGGACGGTCGATCCGGAGACGTTCCAGCCCGGTAACTGGAATATCGAAGTGATCGAGCTCGCGCGCAAAGCGGCCGTGCTCACGAACGGCTTCCCCGACAAAGACAAGACAACGGTCGGTGTCGGCTATTTCCGCTTCAAGACACCGAACGGGGATAAGGACGTTTACATCAATTCCCGCAATAACACGCTTCAAGGCGTGGCCAACGCCATCAATGCCGCGAACGTCGGCGTGCGGGCGAGCGTGGTCGTCGACCACAAGGACAAAGATTACCCCTACAAATTGATGCTGACGGCCAATGGCGTCGGAAAAGAGAATGCCGTCGAGTATCCGCGGCTCTATTTCCTCGATGGCGATCAGGACATCTTTTTCGATTCGGAAATTGAAGCGACGAACGGACTGATCAAGGTCGATGGCATCGAGATCGAAGTCAGCGACAACGTCTTGAAGGACGTGATCCCGGGAGTGACGCTCGAGCTGAAGTCGGCGGCGCCTGGCAAACAGGTGAACATCACAGTCAAAGAAGACCTCGAAGTCATCAGCGGGAAGGTGAAGTCCTTCGTCGACGGGTTGAACTCCGTGCTGTCGTTCATCCAGCAACAGAACAAGATCGACGGCAATACGGATACGACCCGGACTCTCGGCGGGGACTCGCTGCTGAGAACCGTCGAGCAACGCCTGCGGTCGCTGATCCAGAGTCCGCAGTACGGGATCAACGGTGAAATCAAGACGCTGAACCAGTTGGGAATCCAGTTCAACCGTAACGGTACTCTCGATTTTGACCAGAAAAAATTCGACGCAGCCTTGGCGTCCAACCCGCAGGCGGTTCAGGAGTTCTTCGTCGGAAACGGATACTCCACCGGATTCATTGCGTCTGTGCGGCGGGAGATATCCAATCTCCTGAACCCGGCGTTCGGCCCGCTGTCGAACAGAAGCCGCGGTTTGCGAAACCGGATTGAGCAGTACGATCAGCAGATCGACCAAAAGGAACGGCAACTGGCCAGACGCGAGCAGATTTTGCGTCAGAAGTTTGCGCGGCTTGAAGAGACCATGTCGAAACTCAGGCAGCAAGGCTCGGCCGTCGGCCAAATGGGCGGCGGCGGCATGATGGGTCTTATTCAGAGCGGAGGGTGAGGCCGCGAGAACTGGACGTCGACATGATTAATTTTATTCGATCCGTTCCGAAATGAAACAGGTGAGGAGGCTGAGAGCTGAACCGATGAAAAACGCTTATCTGAAGTACAAGACGACGTCCATACAGAGCGCGAGCAGAGAAAAGCTGCTGTTGATGATGTATGAAGCGGCGATCAAGCACACGAAGCTTGCGATCATAGCGGCGGAGAACAAGCAGATCGCCGAAAGAGCCATGAACATCGGCCGTGTGTACGACATCGTTCTCGAGCTCAATAACACGCTCGACCACAAGATCGGGGGAGAAATTTCGAAAAACCTCGAGCGGCTCTACATGTTCATCACGGATCAGCTCACGAAAGCCAACCTCACCGGGGATCCGCAATATCTTCGCAACAGTCTGAAGATCCTCGAGACGCTTTACGACGGTTGGGCGAAAGCGGTCGAGCAATTGAAGAAGAATTCAGAAAAGAATGTCGATGAGAAAGCGTGAGGGGAAGCCATGGAAACGGTGATTGCTTTACTGAGGGAGAAGAACCATCAGCTCGAGAAGTTCTACTGGGTCAACGAGCAGGAGCTGATCAATTTCGGCGCCGGCAACTTCGACACGGTCGAAGAGTTTTACCAAGCGCGCGAAAGCCTGCTGCAGAGGATCGCCGTCATCGATGAACATCTCGAGCCGGAAAGCAAACTCGTTTCGGGCGACATTTCCCCTGAGCAAAGGGCAGAGATCGAAGCTTTATTGAAAGCGAAAGACGAACTCGTGAAAGCGATTCTCGACCAGGACCTCAAGATTCTCGAATACATCGAGCGAGAAAAATCGAACATCATCCGCGAACTGAAAGCGACGGTGAAGGCCAGGAAAGCCGTCGGGGCTTACGCGAACTCCGAGCGCATGAGGCACCTCGACCAAGAATAAGTCGAGCGACGACACGAATTCTCGAGACCCGCCCGAAAGGCGGGTTTGTTTTTTGTCGGTCCGCACTCGTCAATGTTTTGGCGACGGAAGATTGACCCTTCCACCTTTTGCGGTCGCCAAACCTCATTCATTCGCTCCTCTCCCATCGCCGTCCATGGCACCGGCGTTGCTAATAAGTTGGTGATAGTTGCTACCGGATGGTGAGCGGTTAGAAAACTCCCCGCGGCTCGACTGGAGACGGGGTGGGACACGAAACGGGGATAGTCTGATGAACGAAGTTGAAAACATTGTTCACGATTCAGGGAATCTCGAGCGTCCGATTCGAACGAGAGAGCCGGAAGAGAACAGGGAAGGAGTCGTTGTTGCTGGCCCCGTCCGAACGCGCGAACAACTGAAGCGCGCAGTCGCCGAATTCGATGACGAAACGTTCGCGATGCTTATGAAAAATGCGGACATCCTCGAAAAGGCGGGCGATTACCGGCTGGCATTGAATATTCTCAGAAGCATTCTCATGCGCAGGCCGGATGACCTCCAAGCTCTCGAAAGAATGGGCCACTGTTTGAAAGAGGAAGGGCGTTACGAAGAAGCGTTGAAATGCTATCGCGCGCTGACTCGACTCGGCAAAAAGCTCGATGCCCAGATTTCCATGGCTGAAATTTATTACCTCAGCGAGCGCGACGAGCTGGCCCTTGCAACATACCGTGACGTCCTTAAGAACGTAATCGAGGACCAGGACCGCTTGTTCGAGATCTATAAAAATGTCGGAAATATCCATGTCCGCGCCGGAGATTTCGACGCCGCCCAGGAGTTCTACGACAAGGCCTATACGATTCGTCCGAATTCGGACATTCTCATGGTCAATTACGGCACTCTTGAAATCCAGCGCGAGAACCTCGGTGAAGCTGTCGAGCGTTTTCGCCGCGCGGTCGAACTGAATCCCGAGAACGATCGGGCCTGGGTCGGCCTTGCGATGGTTCACCGCCAGATGGGTGATCACGAATTGGCGTGGGCGAACGGCCTGCGCGCTCTCGACATTAACAAAGGCAACCGGACGGCCGTCCGCCTCATCGTGGAGTGGGGCGTGATGGAGCACAAGTTCAGCGACGCGATCAGAAGGCTCCAGGAATACTTGGAAATCGATGGTGAGGACGCCGAAATGAGCTTCACGCTCGCGAAACTCTTCACTCAAGTCGGTCGGCTCGCCGAGGCTCGCTTGGAAATCGAGAGAGTGCTCGCGTTGGATCCGGGGATGGAGGGCGCCGAGGCGCTTCGCGCCGCCCTCGATAAAGAACTGCAAAAGAGGTCGCTTTGATTGAACTCGTAACGGCTCGAAACGGCAAAAGCGTACTAAAGAAAGACGGCAAGCTTCTTGCGTCGGTTTTTGATCCGCTTCGCGAGGCGGCCGCCTGGGCCGACAAAGTCCAAAGCGAGTTCGGCGCGGACGAGTCCATCATCGTCTTGGGCTTGGGTTCAGGGTACCATGTCGAGGAATTGTCAGCACGCTGTTCGGACCGGGCGATCTACGTCGTTGAAAAGGATGTGGAAATTGCGGAGAGAGTCTTCGAGCTTTGTGGCGGGATCCGGCGCGATCGTGTGATCGTCGAGCCGGATTGGATCCGCTTAGCGGACTTACCGGTGTTTCAAGAGGCGCTTGGAGGCGTCTATCGCATCGCGCCTCATGGTCCTTCGTACCAAATCGATCCCGAATATTATGGCGCCGTCGACCGGCTTTTAAGAGGTCGCGACAAACTTTCGTTCCTTCTTTTAATGAAAACGAGACCTGAGTTTCTTCCTCTTCTTGACGCCGAAGCGGTGAACGCGATTGGGGACGAAGCGATCAGCATTAAGACCATTTCACGGCTTTTCTCTGCGCGGGCCGTCGGAAGTCGGCAGCGGCGGATTTGGCAGTTGCTCGAGGAATTGGTCGTATGAAGATCCTGATTTTAAGCCTTTTGCGAATCGGCGACGTGATCATGGCGGCGCCCGCTCTCCGCGGACTCCGCGACAGATACCCGCAAGCTCGCATTCATCTCGTCGTTAATTCGCAGTTTACGGGCATCGCTCCGCTTCTTCCTTACATCGACCGCGTGATTCCGTTTGAACGAGAACGTCTGCAGAAGGGGCTGGGCGACGCGAGTGTTCCGGTTTTCGAGTCGTACGCGAGACTTGAGAGTTTCATCGACTCGTTGAACGCCGAAAATTACGATGTCGCGATCAACCTCACGCACAACCGGCTTTCCGCTTGGATGATGAGTCTTATCGAAGCGAAGGCCAAGACCGGGCTGAGCTTCGACGCCCAAGGGCGAGTGAGCTTCGGGTCAAACTGGTTCCGTTATCTCAATTACCAGGTGGACTCGGAAGGTCCCGAAGTTTTCCATTTCAGCGATGTCTTCCGTTTCGCTCTCGATCTTGACGGGGAACGAGAAAACACGTTGGATTCCGCCCTTATCGAAAGCGCGAGCGGCCGGAGAGAGGCGGATCCAGTTCTGAACGAAACCGGTTCACGGAACATCATCGCCGTCCAACCACTGACAAGTGACAGGAAAAAGGATTGGGGCGTTCAAAATTTTTCGGCGGCGATCGAACTCATGGCGAAGCGATTTCCGGAGGCAACGTTCGTCGTTTTGGGCGCGCCGTTTGAGAAAGAGAAGTTACTACCATTTGTCGATCGTCTCCGGGCTAAGACGATCCAAGCGCGTCTCGCCGTCGTTTCGCTCGAAGGGGCGTTCAGCCTTCTCAAGTCGTCGAGGATCCTTCTGACCGGCGATACGAGCATCAAGCATCTTGCGTGCGCCGCCGGCACGAGGGTGGTTGAGATCTGCGTCGGTTCGAGCGACCCGTACCGCACCGGCGCATACCGGCACGGCAGTGTGATTGTTCGGACCAGGGAAACTTGCGCGCCGTGCCCGCACTCGGGAGCTTGCCATCGGGAGAGCCATGCGTGCGCCGAGCGCGTCCCGGCCGAGGCGGTCGCTCTCGTCGCGGGGGAGGTTTACGAAGGGCGCATGTTCCAATTGCGTGCGATCGCCGAGGAGTATGCCGACTATATAGACGTCCTTCGAGTTGAATCGCGCGTTTCCGGATACTGGGCCGCCTATTCCGTTCTTGAAACCCTGACGGAAGAGTCTTTGGCGCGTTGGCTCGACTTAACTTGCCGTAAGCTCTGGTTCATGGGCATGGGCTCCCAGACGGGCGGCATGGTTCCGCTGGGAACGGAGGTCGTGCGGCTTTCGCGGCTGTTACGAGTCATTCATCCGTGGGTGTCCGCGATCGAATGGAGGCACTTCTTCGCCGATATGGAGCGCGATCTGCGTTCAGCTGAAGCGCGGATCAATGGTTTTAAGGTTGGATTGGAATATCTCAAAGGCTGTTACGAAGACCCGAGAAGAATGCGTGAATTCGTTCGGGGATTGATTGCATTTAGGGATCGGATTCGTCATGTGCCTTTGATGCGGTCTTTTAAAGACGGGCTCGACAGCGTCATCGAAGACGACGTCAGCCCCGCGTTCACCCGTTTCAGGCGTATCATGAGTCTCGTAGCCGAAATCGAACGCCGGACCGAAATTTACCTCCGTCTTCTCAGAGGATTAGCCGGCCAATTCCCCGTTCCGCACGGCAAAAAGAGGATGGAAAAGTTATGAGCGCTCACAACGAACCGACTCCGGAAGAGACTCTCAAGCATTTCCTGGAACTTTCACTCGCGCAGATCCAATGGCGGATCCGCAAACACGGCGAGAATAAATTCGACGCTGAGATGAGACGGATGCGCCTGCTCGAAGAATTGATAAAGGAGCAATTGCCAGATGAAAACTCTCGTTTTGCAACTGGCTCGTCTCGGTGACATATACCAGACGTGGCCCGTTTTGGCCGCGCTGAAGAGGCTTCATCCCGACTCGGAGCTGCATCTATTGACGCGCGCAAAGTTTGCGGCCGCAACCGAAGGGCTTCACGTAGTCGACAAACACTGGCTGCTCGACACGCGCCAAGTGCTCTCGCCTTTGATCGACGAGCGCCCTGAACTCGATGAAGCCATGCGGAAGCTCGATGAACTCACGGAGAAACTCCTGGACGAGCGGTTTGAACGCGTGATCAATCTGAGCTTTTCTCCGCTTTCGAGTCTTCTGACCTATGAGATTTCAAGGCACGCAGTGGAGGTGAGGGGGTACACTCGTTTCGATGACGGATATCTCAGTATTCCCGACGATCCCAGCGCCTATTTTTACGCGCAAGTCGGAGTGGACAAATCCAACCGCCTACATGTCACCGATCTATTCGCGCATGTCGCGGACGTTGAACTCGAGGAACGCGATTGGGAAGTTCTTCCCCAGCATGATGAAGCCTTGAGCCGGGAGAAGAACGTGATTCTGATTCACGTGGGCGCCAGCTCGGAGCAGAAAACCTTATCGGTACCGAAATGGCAAATGGTGGCGAAGCGGCTTCTCGCGCGCTGGTCGGGGCGTGTCGTATTGATCGGTTCCGAAGGCGAACGTACGAAGGCCGAACAAGTCGCGGCGATCAGTGGCGAACGTCGGCCTGAAAACTTGGTCGGTCAAACGAGCCTGAAAGAACTGATCGCGCTGATCCGAGAAGCGCGTCTTTTGATCGGCGGTGACAGCGGACCGGTGCAGATCGCTTCGTTAGTGAACACGCCCGTGTTGAACATCAGTCTGAAAGCCGTGTCGTTTTGGGAAACGGGGCCGCGTTCGAAAGGAAGCCGCATTCTTCCGGTTGAAGACGAAAGCCAAATCGGCGCGGATGAAATCGTCGAGGAAGCGTTGGCACTGCTTGAAAGCCGTCGTTCAAATCCCGATGCCGTTGTGGTTCCGCTGAGAAATGCGCCGTATGTGGCAGGCTCACGCCAAGAAAACTCGTTTGAGTGGGAATTACTCCGCGCGCTTTACATGGGGGCTGAGATGCCGGCAGCGCCTGGAGAAATCTTTCTCATGGGGCTGAAGCGGTTGGGTGAAGTTGTCGAGCTCGCCCTCGAACAGATCGATGCCGTGGAAAAGAATCCGGGCAATAAGATCGCGGCGTCGATCATCGAGCAGAGTGACGTGCTCATGGATCAGATCATGTCTTTCGTGCCGGAGGTCGGTCCGTTGGTCCGTTGGTTCCGTACGGAAAAGATTCGGATCGGTCCGAAACCTCTGAAAGAACTTATAGAAGCGACAAAGGACGTATACTTGAAACTTCAGGGCGTCATCGCCTTTTATTTAACATCGGAAAATTTAATGGATGCGGATCGCTCGGCGTAGGCCGCGGTTGAAGGAGATTGATCATGACGACTTCCATCTGGACCGAACAAGAAATCGCTAGACAATTCGCGGGCTGCCGAAACCTGCGGGAGATCATCCGCCAGCTCGAGGCGGAATTCTCGAATCGGGGCGAGGTGATCTGTGAGATCCGCGTGAATGGAATCCTACTCGACGAAGGCGATGAAGAGAGGTACGGGGACAGCCGGCGCGAGGAGATCCGCGATTTGGCTGTTCGTTCGAACAAGCCGTCGGCGTTGATCGTGGACGCCATCCGATCGACCTGTGTTTTCATTCCCGAACTTGATAAGTCGTGCCTGAGCACGGCCGAACTTTTCCGCGGTCCCGATTTGGCGGCTGCCCAGAAACGTTTTAAGGAAACGCTTGAGGGCTGCCAATGGTTAGTCGACACGTTGATGCACGTGCGCGGCGCCGCTTCGGGCATAGGTCAGCCGATCGCTCATCCGGAACGGTGGTACGAGGCGGAAAAGATTTTGACGAAGGCCATCGCCGAATTGACCGAGGCCTACGCTAACCGTGACTACACGCTCGTGGCCGATCTACTCGAATACGAGGTGACTGGCGCTCTGAATATCTGGCGCGACGCGATCGAAGAGGAGCGTCAGCGTCGGATGCCTGAGCTTTCATGACGCGAATTTTATGGATGGCGTTCCGAGGCGCCCCTTGATACGTTTCATTTATGGGCGTGCACAAGATCCTGTGGGTCGATGACGACGGTGAAGTATTGGAATCGGCCGCCCGTTTATTCCGTTCCCGCCCCTGGTCTTTAGTCGCGGTGAAGTCAGCCGAAGAGGCACGCGAACGCATCCTACGAGAGACCTTTGCGGTGATCGTTGCCGACCAGAGACTGCAGAAAGCGAGCGGGATCGACATCCTCGCGTTCGCCAAGGAAAAATCGCCATCTTCCGCGCGCATTTTGCTGACGGGCCGGGTTGAAACTTCGGTGATCGAAGAGGCTGTCAACCGCGGCCATGTCTTCCGCTTTATCGCCAAGCCTTGGGAAAATGAGCAGCTTCTAGTCGATATTGGTAAAGCGATCGAACACCACCACCTCAAGATGACGGAGGCCGGCCTTCTGAAAGAGGTGAGCCTCCAAAACCGTCAGCTGGAACAACTGACGTCCGGGCTCGAGCAACTCGTGACGGAACGGACGTTGACCGCGGAAAGCAGCAAACTCGAAGCCGAGAAGCAGCTTGCGCACGTTCGTGATCTCGTCCGCTTTATTAAGGACCTTTCCAATTTAACCGCCGTCGATGAGTTGCTGAATCTCATTCGCAAAGAACTGAAGGGCTTTCACGAGGTACGCGCGCCCGTCCTCGGGTACATCGTCTCGGAGCGGCGGCCCATGATTCTTTATTTCCAGGGCAAGCAGATCGTGGAGCGCCAGGCGCGCACGTTGTGGTCCAACCGCTCGCGTATCCGGTTCAACGAAGCGGAAGATAGGCATTATCTTGCGAATGAGTTTTCGCGTCCATTCGCCAAAATTCTCGCCGTTCCTTTGAAACGGCGTTCGGTCGCCGCGAAGAACGAATCGGAGCCGCCGGCGACGCTGTTTTTCGAGCACGACCTGAATGACGAGAACGTGGACCGCTTTCTCACATTCGTCTCGGAGCGTTTGCAGCCGCTGTCGATCGCTCTGGATCGTATTCTCTTGGAGTACCATCTTAAATATACGTCTCTGCAATGGGAAAGCACGTTCGACGGCATCAAAGACCCGATCGCGATCATTGACATTGACTTCAACGTCGTCCGCGCCAACCGGCATTTCAACTCACCGGGCTCGCCGAACACGAAGGTTTATGAGTTGCGCTGTTACCGCCTGTTCGCCGGAGCCGAAGGAGTGTGTCGCGGTTGCCCTGTCTCCGAAGCCCTCCGCCTCGGACTTCCGCGGAAGGGGGTGATTAAGAGGGGGGCGCGCACGTTCG
>CALBDW010000108.1 GCA_937927435.1 uncultured Bdellovibrionales bacterium | reverse complement strand
AAATCAGGCTGGTGGGCATCACCGAATACCACGTTCTCCGGTACACCAATATGGACCCCGCATTGCCTGCGGGTTCGGTGACTGTCACCGCTCCGGAAATCGCATCTCCTTGGTCACTCGAGAACGCAGGAGCAAACGACTGCGCCACGATCGGAAACCTCCTCCCCGGAGAAACGTGCGAAATCAAGTTAAATTACGCGCCTCTTGCAACTCCGGGCGCGGAGCAAACCGGAACGACTTCCGGTCAAATTATTGCGTCCGCCAATAACGCGAATCCTGCGCCTCTCAACTACTCCGGAACCGCGGTTAAGATCACGCCCTCGGTGTCAACGTACGATTTCGTCGTCGTGCCCACCGATACTGAAACGACCTCCGCCACTGTATTTTATATCCAAAACCCTTCGAATATGGACACGGCGACCGGCTGCAATCTCTCTGCTTCAGCGCCGCTCGGTATTATAAATTCGAACTGCGGTTCAACACTCGCGCCGGGAGAATACTGCCGTTTTGAACTTCGAGTTCCATCATTAGCGCAATCAACTTCTCTTAATGGAAGCTGGGCACGAATGGATTGCTCCGTGGGAGGCCGCGCTGAGATCGCGGTTTCCGGTCTTGTCCAAAAGCCCGCGGTCTTAAAATGGACGGGTAACAGCACCTTCGGAACCATCGACATCGGGCAGTCGCAGACCGAGACCTTTACTCTCACTCACACCGGTGATTCTCTCGACGCCGCGGCCTTCCCGCTGTCCCTCGAATTCGCCACGGGCTCTTCAAACGCGTTTTCGATCATCCAGAACGAATGCCCGCCCTCCCTGGCGCCGGGCGAATCCTGTAACGTGACGGTCCGCTTTACTCCGACAAGTGAAGACCCGGTTATGGCGCAGCTTGTGGCGAAAAACGGCGTCGGGACCGTATATGACACCGTCAACATAAGCGGCGACGGAGTCGATGGAGACAAGCGTTTGACCCCGTCCCTGACCTCGGTCAATATCTCCGGCCGCTTGGTCGGCGTCGAGGTTGATACCGACATTATTTTCACCAACGATGCGAAATTCGGCTCTACTTCCAGCATCACGGTGGGCAGCCCGACTAGCGGCACTCCTTGGTCTCTCGGCGCAAGCCCCGCCCCTTGCGCAACTCTCGGTGTCGGTGAAGACTGTGTCGTCAGGCTTACCTTCTATCCGGTAATTCCGGGAAGTACCTCCGGTACCGTGACTGTCACGGCCAGCAACGTGAATGCGCCGAGGATTATTTCCTATGCGGGCTCTGCCTTAAAGATTTCGACCTCAACGAGCACATTGAACTTCGGGATCGTTGATGTCAACGTCGGAAAAGTTCATCCGACCGTCGTTAAGATCACAAACCCCTCCTCTATCGACCAAGCATCGGGATGCTCGTTGAGTATCGATCCGCCCTTCACGGCGCTCAGCAACTCTTGCACCACATCGCTTTCAAACGGTGCCGAGTGCTCATTCCAAGTTGATTTACCTCCGCAAATCAGCGAGCAAACCTTAATCGGCCAAGCGCAATATTCATGCGCGGTCGGCGGAACTGTGACAATCACCCTCGCGGCTGAGATTATCGAACTCCCAGACGTACGCTGGGCCGCATCACCGCCCCCCGACTTTGGTGAGCACGATGTTGGAACTCCCCCTCGCATTCAAACATTCACCCTAGAAAATTTCGGCGCGACCGCCGCTCAGCTGAGTGGACTGACTCTGGTAGGCTCCTCATCGAGCTTCGCAATCACCGGCGGAACCTGCGGACCGACCGCCTTACTCGGCCCTGGTCAGACATGCACCGTTGAGGTGAGATTCAATCCGACGCAAAACACGACAACTTCTGGAGGCGAAAACGCTATTCTAAGAGCGTCCATCACAACACCGGAATCCGCCAATATCGATCTTCATATCGCAGGCACAGGCACCACAATGAATCTCGCCGCCGTCCCGACGAGTCTTCAGTTCACTACTCGCGAAGTCGGTCAGCCGAACTCCGAGGAAAAAACGGTGATCCTGACCAATAATGGGACCCGTAACGCTTATCTCACCTATTCAAGCTTGGGTGGTTCACCGTTCACGCACACCGGAACTTGTGGAGCCGTTCTCCCACCGGGGAACTCTTGTGAACTCAAAGTTCTCTTCGCGGCCGCGGCGAGCGTCGGTTCGCATTCGAACAAACTCACAGTCACCGATACTTTGAACGGGATCCAAACGAATGTTGAAATTGATCTGAGCGCTGAAACGCTGAACGCCCCCATTTTGGCCGGAAAAGACGATCTCGAAAACGCGAACTTCGAGCAAACGATCTCCACGTCCGATATTACCGGGCCGATCGACCATTCACGGAATATCGTCGACCTCAATCCGGCCTACCGCGATGTCACCTTCACGCTGAAAAACAATGCATCGGGCGTTTCAACACTGAACAGTCTCGCCGTCACTCTTTCCCATCAAAGTGGCGCCGCCGGTACGATGATCATCGTTTCGGATACTTGCAGCGATAGCACTCTCAGCTCGGGAACTTGCTCGATCACGATCCGTTACACCCCCACGAAGACTCCGGAAACCTCCGTCTATTCACTCAAAGTGGAAGGCACGAGCGCCACGACGGGAACCGTCCATGAATTTAAAGTTGAAAACCTTGTCGGCAATTCGGTCCGCTCCGCCAAATTAACCCTCGTTTCACCACTTGAAATTCTCGGGGACGCCGACACTCAAACGCCGTCAGCTGTGTATGAACTCCATAACGAGGGAGATCGAACAGCTGAACTCGATTTCACGTTCATTGGCACCGATGCTTCTGCCTTCATGTTGGATTCAAGTATCGAGGACGCCTGCGAGACGATCTTTGCGGGTGGCGAGTCCTGCAAAATTCGACTTCTCTTTGATCCTAATCACCAATCGGGAACATTCAAAGCTCAATTAATCGTGACCGACAAGCGCGGCGGCATGGGCGTCACGAGTGACGTTCACGGAGCCAGCTATAAAGAAACCGTGGTCGGCAATGATATGGAAGGCCTCGAAGGCGATGTCGTCGGCGATGAAGACCACTACTACGTCATTTCCCGTGTTATCGACGAAGGCACCGATACATTCGAACCGATTCTCACCATCTGCTCGCGCACGGCGAAGGGCGGAATCAACAGCTGTGCGCGCAACGTGATCCGCTCGATTCTTACTGAAGCGCCGATCGACGGAAAAAATCTGGCCGGCGACACCATTAACTCAGGCCCCCGCATCCAGCAAAGCGGAAAAAAGATCATTTTCGCCGTTCAAAACAAGGATATAGGAATGCAGGGAGATGAAGACGGCGGAACCGCCACAGTGATCATTTGTCAAAAACCGGCGCCGGGCATTTTAACACTTGATGCGGGCTCTTGCCGCTCCTTTATCGTCAATGAAAACGTACGAACCGGCGAGTACCCCGGCCTCGCGGCCAGCGATAATAAAATTGTTCTCTCAAGCATGAGCGGAACGGACCACACTCTGCGAATCACGGTCTGCAGCTATGACGGTTCAACGGACTCCACCGATGAGACCACGCTCAATCTCGACAGCTGCAGGTCGGAAGAGATCGTAACTGACGTCGAGTCTGGCTGGTACACGAGTGTCGTGTTCAATGGGTCGCAAGCCATCATCGCATCGTATGACGAACCCGTCCCGCTTCAAGGACGGCTGCGTTTGAGCGCGTGCACGATCACCACCGATAACCAAATAACGAACTGCAACTCGCAAATCGTGGATGATTCAGCCGCCGGAAGCCTCTACCCCGGCGCCTATCCATCAATCATCCGCAAAGATGATAAAGTCTACGTCGCTCACCAGCACGGCAAGCTCCAGAACATGAGACTTCGTCTCACATCTTGCAACATCGACTCTAACAACGCCTTTAGTAGCTGTTTCTCGCAAAACGTGACAAATGGGGCCGGAACTGGAAACACTCCGCGAATCGTCATGTCGGGCGACAACGACTCCGGTCGCCTCTGGCTTACAGGAGTAACATTGCAGGTTCCGACTGACACGGCTTCTTTCAGCCGGGTAGGCGTTTACATGTGCTCGTTACCCTTAAGCTCGGGTAGCTGTTCGAATGTTTCGAGCTATTATCTCCAACCTACCGCAAATGGCGTTGGCCCCGCTTATTCCCGCTCGCTGTGGTTTGACTCTATCGGTAAGCAGCTCGTCATTCCATTTGAAGCTTCATTCTACGTGCACGATAGGAAACTTGGAATCATAACTCTCGGTTTGCTCCCCGAGCTTTAACGGAACTTGATCTGCCCGTCGCCGAGTTCCGCTTGGTCGAACCCAGGAGCGTCAACCGATAAATGCGCACGAACGTACAGATAGCGGCCTTGCAGATCCGGCAATGCGCGAACCTGAGCCAATGTTAAAGCCGTGTGAGTATACGTCGGCACAGACGGATCTTCTCCCGCGCCGATATCGTAGAGAATGTCACCGCTCTGCAAACGGCGCGGATCTTCCGCCATGGTGAATGCTGACATTACCCAAATTGACTCATGAGCGCCTTCGATGATCCAAGACGCCGAACCTGAGTTTGAATGAACGTCCGCGACGAGATGAAAAAAACTCGGTGACAACGGCGCAACTTCGTTCCAGGTATTGCCGCCGTCGTCACTCGAAAGAGAAGTTGAAAACGCCGTGCATCCGGCTCCGTCCACTACAACCCAGCGGAAATTGTTCGAGCCGTCGACGGAGGCACCCGACGACGGCCTGAGCACGATGGCGATATCCGCTCCCTTCGGAACGTGAAGCTTCTCAGGCAAATCGAACGTGACGACGCTGCCGTTACCGCCAAGACCCGAATTGGAGATCAATAAGCCGTCTGAAATCTTCATAACTTGGTCCGTCGGCAGATTCGAATCCGCTTTGCGAATTTCCACATACATTTCGCCTGCCGGCGTGCCGACACGCCGGATCCGAAGTCTAACCGAAGAAATGCCGAAATGATGAGCAGCATTCAGAACGTTGGCATGAGCCATTATGGTGGAATTCACTATATTCTTGGAGAAACTCGCTGAAGTCGCTTCATACGGCCCATTCGATCCCGCTGTGTTGAAAGAACACCCGTACTCCCCGGTCCCATTGACCCTAAGGCGCAGAATTCCGTCGGTTCCGAGTTCCAGATCCGCCGGTGTTTCGATTTTCGCATCGGACGTCAAAATGGGAACGACAGTTCCTCCCCCTTCTCGAATGATGCTTAAGTCGTCGCACGCGGGAAAGGTCAGCACCACAGCCAAAAAGACTAAGAAGCTAGAACGCAACAGCCACCCCCATGTTGAAGGCTGTTTCGGCCCCCGGCGACACCGTTATGTTTTCATCGGGATTCCGCTCAAACTCGATGTTGCGGTTTGGATGACTGAGATAACGAATGGAAAGCGGCGCCGAAAAGCGGCTTGTCGGGCCGAAGAAATAAAAGTTCATTCGTGCTTCCGCGCCGAAATACAAATGCGGATCGTTCTTCGCGCCAAGGTCAGGTGAACCGCTCCAACCGATCGTTTCCAAACCGACCAACGCGTATAAGCCAAATCGGCTATAAACCACGCCGGTCACGAATTCGAAACGAGTGAAGTCCATTTGGTATTGCCCCTGTGTCCCGTTTCTAAAAACGAAGGGATCCACCTTAACGCCCGGTATGGCAGAGAAAGCCAAGCCGTTTTCCCACCAACTTGACTTGTAGAAAGCGCCGACTCCGTATTGAAAACGGTTGATCTGCGAACGGTTCGCGCCCACAACCCCGCCAAACTCCTGAAGGCTATAGCCACCATGAACCGCGATTCGGAACTTGTAGCCGGCTAATCCCGAGGACTTGGCGGCGGAATGCGAAAGGCTGAATAACCAGACGAAGGTCGTTATAAGAAATATCGCGATCGCGCGCAATTCACTAGTCCTTGTTCGGGCAACTCAACTAAAATTGTATGAAATCCCGCGTTTCTCCGTCAATACGAGGGGGCCCCCAACCATGCTACGGACACTCAGTTTGCTTCTGGCGATAGTTTTCTCGACTCCAGTACTGGCGCAGGAAAGACCCTGGGGCGTCTGGTTTGCGGGAGGAGCCGGGCTCCCTTCGCAAACTTACAAGTTTCCCTCTTACACGCTCGAGATCGGGGCGACATACGGGACCTTTCACGGAATCCTCCCCGCCCTCGTATTGAAATACACGAGCCTCTCACACGAAGATAGCGTTCACTTTCCCGGAACGGGATACACTGAAACACGGCTCTACGACGTAAGCGCTTACTCACTCGGTGGGCGCCTTCTCTTTCCGGTCGATACGGCTTGGTCTCTTTTCCTCGACTTGGAAAGTGCCTTTCTTTCATCAAAGCTCAGTTCCATCTCAACAACCGCGCCGATTCCTCCGGAGCTGAAGGCGGGTCATACGGTCGAAACCGGTCCCGTGTTGGCTTACAACATCGGGGCGAGGTACTCGCGTGTTTCTCCGAAGTATTTTTGGGGCGGAAGCCTGTCTTACGCGGCCATTCAGGCCAACGAACCTCTCGGTGAAGTCCGGATTCTATTGCACCTCGGATTCCAAGGACCTTCGCTCGAGACGGCGAAAAGCGAAGCGACACCTCACGACTGACCTATAGAGAGCGCGTAACCAATGCTCGCACGTCCGGTGCGGCGTCGACTCAGGTTCCAAGCTCGCAACTCTTTGGATCTGTATCACTTCGCGCGGCGTGAGACCAAAATATTTTTTAAAAGCACGAGTAAAGATGGTTTCATTCTCGAAGCCGAGACTGAACGCGCTTTCTCCGATCGATTCCCCAAGGAATCTCGGCATCATCAGGCACCGGTAAGCCATGTGCATTCGCCGCTCCCTCACCTACCCCATAGTGTCATTTGAAGGTGGAATGAGCCGGTAAATCGTCGAACGCGTGAGATTGAATTTTTTCTGGTTACTCGCCACCTGCATAATCGAGCCCGTCTTTAGCGATCTACACCGCGGGACGAATAAAATTCTGAGTGCCCGAATCGCCGTCGACCAGCAACAGGTCGCTAATATGGTGGATTGAGATCTAGGCCCGAAACGACTCACTATCGGTCTTCCCGACCCCGCCCACGTCGAATACGACGCTCATGCTCTCGCGATAGGCATCGAACGTCGTTCCGTCAGGGCAAAAGTGCGAATCAAAGACAGAACACGCGATGCCAGCCCCCTTCAATCCTCCCGCTATCAGGGTAATATAGATGCCCCCTTAGCTCCATGGCATTTTCGGCTTTCCGACTGCCACCCCACCTTAATCGCGACTCGATGCCTGTCTTGACAGATGCGGAGCGTAGGCTATTTGATCACCGGTGTTCTGATTCAACCCGTTTGATTGAGGTGGTACATGTATTACGAACTCACTGTTCCGCAGTTCATTAAAACACTGAAAGTTTTGAGCAATCTTCTCGAAAAAGGCGCGCAGTACGCGGATTTGAAAAAATTCGATATGGAAGTTCTGCTCACGGCCTGTTTGGTGCCGGATCAGTTCAATCTGACCCGTCAAGTTCAAATCGCCTGCGATACCGCAAAATTCGGAGTGGCCCGTTTGACGGGCAAGGAAGCGCCCTCTCATCCCGATACCGAAAAAACTCTTCCGGAGCTCAAAGCCCGGATCGAAAGCACGATCAAGTTCCTTGAGACGATCAAAGAGGGTGATTTCGCCGGTGCCGAAGAGCGAATTATCTCGAATCCGTACTGGAACGGCAAAACCCTGCTTGGAAAAGACTACTTCATTCAACATCTCATTCCGAACTTCTACTTCCACGTTGTGACCGCTTACTCGATTCTTCGTCACAACGGCGTCGATATCGGCAAAATGGATTACCTCGGCAACCTGCCGTTCAGATGATTTACTCGCGGGGCCGTCGCTCGGGCGATGGCCTCGCCACGATCATGGAAGAAGGAAATGAATACAGGCGGATCAAGAGGCTTTCGCCCTGGAGTCAGAATCGCCACCAGTCGGCGAGCGACCACTCTTCTCGAACTCGTGGTCGAAGAGCTTGCCAAAGCCCCCCCACCGTCCCGCTTAAACGCCCTCGATCTCATCGATCTCGGAGCCGTTTACGTTAACGATGGACGCAGTTTGAATCCCAACCATCCCCTAAAACCGGGCGACACGGTTCGGATTCACACGGAACCTCGCCGTTTCACTCCGCCGACGGACCTTCTTGCCCGGATCCTCTCAGAAACCGACGATTACCTTGTCCTCGAAAAGCCCCCGGGCCTCCCCGTCGAACCTCTCGTCGATAACGTAAAAGAAAATCTGATTTCCTTTCTTGAAGATTTGCGCGGGCAGAGACTCTTCTTTGTCCACCGCCTGGATCCCGAATCGGAAGGTCTACTTGCCGTCGCGAAGTCGCAAACGGCCGCGGCGAAACTTTCCAAAGCTTTCGCCGAAGGAAGAGTCAAACGGCTTTACGCCGTTTATACCGAGTCACCTATCTCTGTTCAGGGTGACGACGTCATCCGCATTCTTTCGATAAACGAGTTAAACGCAGAAACAAATGTTTTAACGGAAAACCGGACGATGTGGGAAATAAAGGGGGCGCCGATCCAAAGAGCTTACCGGCTTGAGA
Source organism: uncultured Bdellovibrionales bacterium (assembly GCA_937927435.1). GTDB lineage: Bacteria > Bdellovibrionota > Bdellovibrionia > Bdellovibrionales > JAMPXM01 > CALBDW01. The sequence continues at coordinate 23,063 of CALBDW010000108.1, read as the reverse complement.
TCGAGTTTACGAAAGCTCGTCCCAAAGAGATCCGTTCCTTTTTTGCGTCCCTCGGAACACCCATTATCGGCGATCGTGCGATGGGGTCAGCCCGTGAACTGCTCGATCCCCGCACGGGCAAACACACCCTCGCCCTCAAAGCTCTTTCTCTCTCGTTCGAGGGCGATCGCTCTGAATAGCTCGTTCGAGTTCTTCAAGACTCGGAACTCCGAGAATTATTGCCTCATTGACAATGAAACTCGGTGTTCCTGAAAACCCCAACTGCCCAAACTCGGCCATATCGTCTTCAATGATCCGGTCAACCTGACCGGACATGATGTCCGCCTTCACCTTGGCTGTATCAGCTCCAACAGTCCGCACCGCCTCAAGAAGGAATTTATCGTCGCGGAGTCGTTCCTGATGAGCGTAGACATTCTGAAGGAACGCGAGGGCTTTCTTCGGATCCTGCATTCGAAGTGCTTCGAAGAACAGTGCCGAGGGATAGGCCTTTTCGTGATAATCCATGGGCATGTGCTTAAAGTAAAATTGCACTTGATCTGCATGACGGGCAGCGAACTCCATAAGACGCCCATAAGCGCTCGCGCAACCCGGGCACTGGAAATCGCCGTACTCAACGACTACGATCGTTCCGGAGTCCGTGCCAAAGAGCCTTCTCGACTTATCCAGGCTGGGCCGCATGTCTTCACATTAGCACCTATTCAGCATGGCCACTCTCTCACGCAAACGCCCTTTATCAGAACCAAAGGCTTCGGCGACGCACAAAACTCCCGCCGCGATCGGCTTATCCGCCCCGATAAAAGAACATGACCCTGTTTCCACCTTCCGCTAAGATAAAGTCATGATTGATTTATATTATTGGCCAACACCAAACGGACACAAAATCACCATTTTTCTTGAAGAAGCGGGTCTTCAGTACAAGATCCATCCGGTCGATATCTCCAAAGGTGAGCAGTTTAAGCCTGAATTTTTGAAGATCTCGCCCAATAACAAGATTCCGGCGATCGTGGATCACGATAACGGGCTCTCGATCTTCGAATCGGGCGCCATCCTGTGGTACCTGGGAGAAAAAACCGGCAAGTTCTTGCCACGTGAAACAGACGCCCGCGCGCAGGTCGCACAGTGGCTTTTCTGGCAAGTGGGCGGGCTTGGCCCGATGGCGGGTCAAAACCACCACTTCACGCGTTATGCGCCGGAAAAGATCCCGTACGCGATCGATCGCTACGTGAAAGAGACGACTCGCCTTTACGGAGTTCTGAACAAGCAGCTTGAGGCGACGCAGAACTACGTCGCCGGCGAGTACTCGATTGCGGACATGGCGATCTACCCGTGGATCGTTCCGTACGAGATGCAACAACAGAATCTCGACGATTTCCCGGCCTTGAAGACGTGGTTCCACAATATGCAGGAACGTCCAGCCGTGAAACGCGCTTACGAGATCAAGATTTCTTAAAATAAGGTGGCCCCTAAGTCGGAAGAATCTGGGGCTTAGGGGCCCGTTTTCTTTTTACTCGAGACCTGTCTTGGTGAAGACGTAAACAAGCCCAGGCTTATCGTCCGCACACGCACGCGAAGCCTCGTCCAGTCTCGACGGATACTTCGCCTTCATGGTCACAAGACAGATCATCCAATCGGCGTTGGAGTCACTGAGACGGCAAGAGTACTCAAAATATTCATTCTTACTGATTTTTCCGTTCCGGTCGTATCCCCAAAAGGAGAACTGAGGCTCCGTCGTGAGAACCTCATAAGGCCCTTGGTCCTCTTGACGCCCACCGAAGTGTTGCAGTTTGACAACGAAAGTTTCCCGCGCGAATCCAGGGACCTGAATATCGTTGAACTCGAGCATCGGCATACCGTACTCGAGGGTTCTTAAGCCCCGCACGTCAAAGGCATCGCTCCCCAAGAACGAGCAACGTTCCGAAGAAGCACGCCCGATAAGCTTCCAAACGCCTCTGAAAAGAGTCTCGTTCGTTTTAGATCCTTTTTTCCAAGCTTCTTGCCAATTCAGCAGACTCGGCACAACCGGACGCGGCTCGCGGTACATCTCCACCGCTCCGGCTTCGAACGTCGCCATAAATACGATGAGCATAAAAATGGAAACGACAGACTTCATATGACCCCCTAAATAAAACGGGTTGCGACCGGCAAAATAACACTCCGGTGCCGGTCCCACAATCTGCCGTGAACGCTCACTTTATAAACTTATTTAAATCGAGTCCGAATGTCTCATCCGGAGCCCGATTCCGCGCAAACTCGCGAGCGTTCGGGCCCTTTGGGAAAAGCGCTCTTAAGCGTGCATTTGCGGTTGATGACCCGCTTCGCGGTGCGTGTGTTCGCAGATGTGGCTAAGAGCATAAGCCGCCTCTTGAACACTTTCTTTTTTGAGCGCCAAATCGCCGATCGAAACAATTCCGACTAAGCGTTTATCGCGGTTCACGACCGGCATCCTCCGGACTTGCTTATCGCCCATATTCTTCGCCACTTCGGTGGTATCCTGATCGTCGAAGCAATAAAACACGTTTTTCGTCATCACGTCGCGAACCTTCGTGGTCTTCGGATCTTTATTCTCGGCGACCGCTCGTACGGCGATATCGCGGTCGGTGATCACCCCGACCAGACGGTCGTTTTCGCCGACCGGTAAAAATCCATAATCGCCCTCTTTCATTTTCTTCGCGACTTCGCAAATGGTCATATCGGGGTTTGCGACATCCACAGTCTTCGTCATGCAGTCTCGTACGTACATAATCATCCTCCCATCGAAGTCTTTAAGGATCGCCTGTTATCCCAGATGAAGAATCGCTTTCAGGTAAAATTTCAGTGCCGTTCGCGCCAACGCGATAGCGCCTTTTAAAACTCAAACCAAAGTTCACATTTCGGGGAAGCGTGTAAGCCGTACGCTGATTACATTCGAAGGCGAAAGGAGCTGCCGTTATGGCCACCACTACCCGCTCACGAACGGAAAAGCCGATGCCCCCTTTTCCCCCTCAACGGCAGAAAAAGCCGGGTCTCGAATCGAAAATCAGACCGAAACCCCAATACAAAGCGTCCGACTACAAGGCGGCAGGGAAACTGAAAGATAAGGTAGCCCTTATCACCGGTGGCGACTCCGGGATCGGACGCGCCGTCGCCGTCCTCTACGCCCGGGAGGGCGCGAACGTCGCCATCACATATCTTCCGGAAGAGGAATCCGACGCGCGGGAAACAGCCGAAGCGGTCGAAGAAGAAGGAAGATCCTGCCTTCTTCTCAAAGGCGACCTCACTGATCCAGAGTTTTGTGTTTCCGCCGTCGAAGAAACGGTGAAGAAATTCGGGAAGCTCGACATCCTGATCAGCAACGCCGCCTATCAGAATCACAAGAAGTCGATTCTCGATATTACGTACGAAGAATGGGATCGAACCTTTAAGACCAACATCTACGCGTACTTTTATCTCGTGAAGGCCGCGCTTCCGTATTTGAAACCCGGCTCCAGCATTATCGCCACAAGTTCAGAAACCGCGTTTTACGGCCCTCCGACGCTGCCGGATTACGCATCCACCAAAGGCGCCATGAACACGTTCACGGTATCGCTCGCGCAAAGTCTCGCGGACCGCGGAATCCGCGTGAACGCCGTGGCTCCAGGGCCCGTCTGGACACCGCTCAATATCGCCGACGAAGGTCGGACGCCCGAAGAGGTCTCTGAGTTCGGAAGCAAACAAACACTTCACCGGCCCGCTCAACCGGAAGAAGTCGCGCCATCGTTCGTCTTCCTCGCGTCGGAATCCGACGCCAGCTACATCACGGGGATCATCCTTCCCGTCATGGGCGGTTTCCCGGCGCACTGATGCTTATCGTTGAAGTTCTCTCGGAGCGGTGGGCGCAGCTTCGATCACGCCGCAAGCGATTCGGTCGCCCGAATCACCCGTGGGCTGGCTGAATAAATCGTCGGCCTGCGCGTGAACAATGAGCGCCCGCCCGACGATCGATGTCTCGCCTTGCAGTTTGAGGTTGGGAACCAAAATTTCCTTTCGTGCGACACCGTCCTTGTCGGCGACGATGTTTCCGAAATCACCGACGTGGCGATGTTCGCTCGCTTCGCTTCCGTGCATGGATCCAGTCGGGTTGAAATGACCGCCCGCCGATTCGAAATTGGGCTTTTCGCAACGTCCTTTTTCGTGCACGTGAACGCCGTGAACCGATTTGGGAGCAAGCCCGCTGATATTGAAAATGACTTTCGTCCCCTTGTCCGTTTCGAGGAACGTCACCTCACCCCGGACATTGGAACCGTTCGCGGGCTGCAGTTCGACTCTCGCCGCCTTTCCCGTTTTGGCGGCAGCGAAAGCGAGTCCTCCCATCAAAACAAGACCGGAAAACGCAAACATGAAGCGCATAGGGCGAATGTCCTCCAAAAATGCGAAAGGCATCGGAACCGAAGTCCCAATGCCTTTCCAGTGGTTTCACTTCCGAAATTACTTTCGTAATTTCTTCCGTTACTCCCACGGCTCCAAAATACGACTCTACCCACCAAGAATAATCACGATCTCGTTACAAGACTGTTAAATCGCGCGCTCATTCGCCCGTCAGTTCGTGATGCGGGCGAGGGATCGTGTTGACATTTGCTAGACATACACGCGCTCCAGTTTCTTTCATCGGATCGCTAACTCTTCATCAAGAATCCGGCCCTTGCGGAAAATATGATGCCCCTAAAGAAGCCGAAACTGATACGCGAGGAGGAACCGGTATGGTCACCCGTCCCGACAAGGAAAGTTCGTCCCAAACGACGGGCGCGGACGACAGCGACAGCATCGCCCCGTTCGTACACAGGAAAATCGTCGTTCTTCATGAGAACCAGACCGTTTACCAAGCGGCGCGCGCAATGTGTGAAAATAACATCGGATGTGTGGTCGTCGTCGACGAACACGGCCACATGACCGGAATACTCACGGACCGCGATGTCGCCTGCGGACTCGCAACGATCAATCAGTCGCTCGAAACTCCGATTTCGACCTTTATGTCGAAAGGCCTCATCAAAGCCGACGAAACAGCGAAAGTCAGCGACGTAATCGATCTTATGAAGAAGCACGGAATCCGGCGCGTCCCGATCATTAAGCGCCTGCATAAAGTTGAAAAATGCGTCGGTCTTGTTACCCTCGACGATCTTCTTGCATCCAACAGGATTTCCGCCGACGACGTGGCCGCCATCACGAAGTCACAGATCCGCCGCCGCGAGCGCCGCACTCTGAAAATACCGGGCCTGGGGAAACCGGATGAAACGGCGGCTTATGGACGTTTCCTCGACAAGATCGCCGAAAAGACCCGATTGAACCACGATGCCGCGGAAACGCTTTTGAACTCGGTTCTCTCCCTCGTCGTCCGACGTCTGAACTTCACCGTCGCCGGCCGATTGATCGACCTTTTGCCCAAACGCCTTCAAGACCAGCTTCTCGATCTCCCGGCGGGTCCCGATCTCTTTATCACGCCGGACCTCATCCGCGAATCTGTGACCTCAAGCTTCGATGTGAGTCCGAAGGAGGCCGCCGACATGATCGCAAATCTCTGGCAAGCGATCTCTGAGTCGATCGATCCGTTCCAACTCGATATGGTCACCGAACAATTCCCGGACGAGATTCGCATTCTACTCGCCCCGCTTTCGCCGGGCGTGAATGCTCGAGAACGGATGGGTAGTCAAGAAATCTCGCCGACACCCGAGCTCCAGTAGAGCGGGAAAATCCAGGGAGGGAGACGAAAATGAGGTTCCGTACAGAAATCATCGTTCACGGATTCGGAAACGTTCCAGATTCAGTCTTGATGACTCTCATCCCGGTTCTTAAAGACCGTTTCCGCCTAGACGCATCGATCGGAACCCGTCTTCCGATCCCTCCTAACGCCTATGACCGAGTTCGCGACCAGTATCTCTCGACGGATTTCCTCGAACTCATGCAAGAGCGCTTTCGCAGCGATTCGAACATCCATTTAGGGGTGGCCGACGTGGATCTTTACGTACCCGATCTCGCATTCGTCTTCGGAGAGGCTTCTCCCGCAACATGGACCGCCGTCTTTTCGATCGCAAGACTCCTTCCCGGCGCCGATGAGGAAGAGGCGGCGACCTCCGAACTTCTGAGACAAAGAGCCTCAGTCGAAGCCGTTCACGAACTGGGACACGTCTTGGGACTCGCTCACTGCCCGAATCCCCGTTGCGTCATGTGGTTCTCGAATCAAGTTGAAGACACGGATAGGAAAGGCAACCAGTTCTGCAAAGCACACCGGAAGGAGATAGACAGTCTTTTGAGCGAATGGAACGCCCAGGCGCCGCCTCATTTTCACTATTGAAATAGGGATTCAACAAATATAGTTTTCCTACGCCTTATCCGGGGGAAACTATGGCATTTAGTCCCGCTCACGAACGCGCGCCCTTGACGTGGTCCAACATCCAAGCCGCTTGTAACATGACAGTCATCGTTGCGGCACTCGGTTACTTCGTCGATCTATTTGATATCGCGCTTTACGCCGCCGTTCGCGTTGAAAGCCTTTCCGCCCTCGGCTACACAAGCGAAGACGAAATCTTTTCCCATGGGATCGCCATCTACAACTGGGGCATGGTCGGAATGATCATCGGCGGATTCCTCTGGGGCGTTCTCGCCGACAAATTCGGACGTCTAAAGGTCCTCTTCGGGTCCATTCTCCTCTACTCACTCGGCACCTTGGCGAATGCTTTTGTCTGGGACGTCAACAGCTACATCATATGCCGTTTCGTCACCAGTATCGGGCTGGCGGGAGAACTGGGAGCCGCGATCACACTTGTAGCCGAATCCCTGCCGCCCCGGCTGCGCGGAATTGGAACCAGTATCGTGGCCGCTGTCGGACTCTCCGGTTCAGCGTTCGCGGTTTTGGTCGGCGGACTTTTCCGTTGGCAGACGAGTTACATTATCGGCGGTGTCATGGGGCTTTTGCTTCTCGCGGGACGCTTCAAGATGATGGAGTCGATCATGTTCCAAACCCAAGCGCGGACACTCGACGGCGTTTCGCGGGGTAATCTCAAAATGCTTTTCGCGAGCTCTCGTCTTCCCCGTTATCTCCGGTGCGTCCTAATCGGCACTCCAATTTACTTCATCACGGGCGTGCTGTTTACCTTCTCTCCTGAACTCAGTAGCACGCTCGGCCTAAGCGGAGTGAACGCGGGGCCCGCCGTTCTTCTCGGCACGATCGGTCTTTCAGTGGGAGACCTTTGGGCGGGCGTCCTTAGCCAAATGTTGAGCAGCCGGAAAAAAGCGATCGCTGTCAGCCTCGGATTGTCGTTTGCGAGCATGGTCGTTTACCTCACCGTACACGGCATCCATCCCTACGTCGTTTATCTTCTCTGCTTCACCCTCGGTGTTTCTGCAGGCTTTTGGGCCGTCCTTGTTACAGTGGCCGCCGAGCAATTCGGTACAAACTTACGAGCCACCGTGGCGACGACGGTTCCAAATCTCGTGCGTGGTTCGGCCGTGATCGCGACGATCGCTTTCTCGATCTTAAAAAATTATGTTTCACTCTCTCAAGCCGCGCTGATTGTGGGCCTCACCTGTGTCGGTATCTCTTTTCTCGCGCTGGTCATGATGGAAGAAACTTTCGGAAAGGATCTGAACTTTCTCGAACTCCATGGCGGCGAAACACCGGCCGCTCCGACCGCAATAAATCAAAAGCAGGCGACTTACGGGCTTGAAGCCGTCAACGACGGCGGCGCCGCCGCGTCTGTCTATCGCTCAAAGGACAACTCATGAATACCTTTTTTCACGGCCGAAGTCGCGGGGTCACAAAAAAAGTACTGGCCCGCGACCTGTCCTATAAAAGAGTTGGCCACGTTCACCGTCACGTGGTAGCTCCCTCGGCCATGAAAAAAGCACTGATTTTATCCGTTTTTCTTGCCGTTTCGACAATTGTCTCCATGACCGTTCAAGCGGCGTTGGTTAAGCCGGCCCACGTCGTTTCGTTCTGCGAAACGTACGAAGAGTGCGATCCGAGACCTGATACCGGAACCCAACCGGATCCGGGTCCCGATTCCACTGATTATCCGGAATATTAATAAAAAAACCGCCCTCGTCTGAGGGCGGTTTTTCTTTTTGAGACCCGCGAACGTTTACGGATCAACCCGGTAGGTAGGTCTGACGACTTCAGCTTGAGCGTCTTTGTTCACCCCGCCCCGAACCGGCGTATTGTACGGGTAAAGAGCCCATAATGCTTCGGCTCCGGCTCCCTTCGAAAACGAAACCGTCTTCGACTCTCCCGGCTTGAGCGTGATCGCTTCAGGCAGGTCGACATATCCAGCTCCGTTCTTCGCAATGCTGATCTTGATCCACGGCTCATCCGTATCAAGATAATCGTCTCCTTCGGCCGCGTACGCTTCGTAATAAGACGTCGCGATCCGTACCGAAAGAGCTCCCGTCGGATCAACGATCAGTTTATCGAGCGCCGCTTCGACAAGGGCGATCGTCGAATGGCCGAACGCGTACATCGCCCTCAAATCCACGACGGACGGGGCGTAATTCAACTTCACCCCGCCTTTCCCCGAAAGGATCGACTGGTCATATTCCTTGCGGATCCGGCGGGCTTTCCCGGCATCCAACAAGACGCTGGCGAATTTATCCACTTCATCCAAGCCCGCCAAATCACTCGCCATCATTCCGACTAATTCTTGATCGGCCACGCCGTCACCGTCGGCATCGATCAAAACCGAAAAGTGGCATTTCGCCCACGTCGAGAGCGGCTCGTGAAGCTTGGCCGCGAACTGCAGCACCCGCTGCCCCGACTTTTCGATCACGCGGTAACCGACACCGGCCAAGTCGCAAGCGCGAGAAAGGAAGGGATCACGGGTGATGTCCGCTTTGCGCCCGTCCTCCCCAATCAAGTTAAAGAGGAGAACTCCGCCCGGATTTTCACCTTCGTTTTTCAAAACAAGATCAACAACTGCGTCCTGGGCGTCCGCCGCGGACGTCGAACGCACGAAGAGATTCTGCGCTTTCACTCGGGAAACGAGATTGGCCACAGCCAAAACCGGCATGCGAAGAACCGCTTCACCCGCTTCGTTTTTAAAGACGAGGAAGCCGTCAAGTTCGTTCTCAACACCGTTCAAGTTCCAAGAATCGACCTGGAACCGGAGCGGTAAAGCCGTTTTTCCTCCTGCCTCAATGGTGACCTCGGCCGGACTCACTAAGCGCAAGTTGTGTTTAAAGCGGGTTTCCAACTCAGCTTTGAGTTTCAACGCGCGCTTCGAAATATTTTTTAGTTCCACCGTGCGTGCAATGACCTTGCGCGACTCAAGCGACAACTCGCCGAGCGAAACGGCCCCGGGAAGCGCCAAGACTTCGCTCTCAAGCGCCTTGTCGAGTTGAATTCGGCCCGCGCCCTGCCGGCTGACCGGATACACGCCGTCGGCATTACTGAGCACTTTCGCCGTACCCATTGCCAACGCCTTCAGTTCGATAGGCGATAACTCGGGATACGCTTGTTTGAGCAAAGCCATGGCGCCCGCCACATGCGGACTCGCCATCGACGTTCCGCTCATTTGCGCTCCTTTATCGCCTTTTCCGACCCATGCGGAAATAATGGCCGATCCCGGAGCCGCGATCTCCGGCTTTACAAGCCCGTCGAAGGAGCGCGGTCCTCTAGACGAGAACGGGCTGATTGTGTCGATGATCTCGGGCTTTTCAAGCTTCTTCTCGACATTGAACTCGATGATGACATCGCCCTTTTCCATCGCTTCACGGATTTCTTTCCCCACCGCGAGCGTGACCATCACCGTGGGAATATCGAATTTTACTCCCTCGTCACCCGACATAATGAACGGCTCGCCCTCGACGTTATCGGCCACCACGACGCCAATGGCACCAGCCTCGGCTGCGCGCGCGACCTTTTCGACGAAAGACACCGCGCCACGATCGATCAGCGCGACCTTCCCTTTGAGCCGGGCTTTCAATGCGTCATCAAAGTCTTCCGCAGCAAGACCCACGTAGACCAAGGGACCTTTCACGTCACCGGCTTCTGCGATCGGCTTGCCGAACTGACCCTCGTACGCTTGGAAATAGATTTCCCGGTTGTCCGCGGTCGTGAACTTGATCATCGGGAAACGCCATAAATGATCCGTATTATCGACCGAGGACGCGACCGAAAACGCTTCGTCCGTCACGCTGGGCGAACCGACGATGTATGAATAGTCGCCCTCGTTTCCAGCGGAAGACACGACGACCATGCCCGCGTTCACGACATTACGGATCGCCTCCGCGTAAAGTGCGTTGGGATCGCCGTAATAACCGCCGAGCGAAAGGTTCACGACATCGAGAATGTCGCCCGGGTCACCGTCATTGTTGGGGTCGGCCGCATACTCGAGACCGGCGATCACAACCGCATCGGTCGTCCCGCCGCGACCGAAAACCTTGATCGCGTAAAGAAGCGCGTCGGGCGCGACACCGTCATAAGTATTGACGCCGTCACCGCGCCCCGCAACCGTACCGGCGACATGGGTTCCGTGCCCTCCCAAATCAATAGGATTGGGATCGGGTTTCGGAACCTGGAACTCTTTAATCAACGATCCGGGACGGTAGTCGTCGCCCGCGAGGTCGATACCACCGACGATTTTATCGTTGGGGAAGCCCAACGGCGGTCCCTTGGGGTCAATCGCCTTATATGCCTCCTCGGTTCCCGGCCCTCCGAACATGGCGTGCGTATAATCGATGCCGGAATCGATAATACCGACACGAACGCTTTGGCCGCGGATGTTTTTCGCGTGCGCGAAATCGGCGCCAATGAACTTCACGGAGTTCCGCAAATCGAAGTTGGACTTGTGGGCCCCGTCCTTATGCAATTGTAACGGCTTCGGCTGACTGAACTCGCCGGACCGGTGAACCGACATGACGTAAGGCAACGTTTCCAAGCGGTCGTAGTACTTGACTGGGGCAAATACCGCCAGCGCGTTCAAAACCATGCGGTAACGGTAGACGATCTGAATATCGGGAGACAGCTGCTCAATCCGTTTTTCGATCTCCGCCTGTTCGGCTTCAATGACTTCCAAATGCTTGAGATCGAATGTCCTCTTTCCGTCTTCATACTTTACTGTGCTCAAAAGAGGGGGTGACTTGAGCTTAATTAAGACCATCGCGTGCGTGTACGAGTCGCTCCGGTTGCTGAAAATCCCCGCCTTCTCGTCGGAAACGCCGAGAAGCGTCTCCCCTAACCGCGCGCAGCCCGTGGCAAGCAAAACCAACAAGAGGCAACTCAACAGCTTCTTCATATCCCCTCACGAACGTTCCTGAAGTGATTTCGAGCCAGGAGCTATAGAAAGGAACCGGGCTTGAAATCAAGTTTTCTGGGCCGAAAAAAGCCGGCGTAAATTCGTGCGTGCCAGCAAAAGCCGCGCCACTCTCAGAAACGTCCAAATGGAGGCAGATTGACACCTTCACAGGAAGCAGCGCCCAAAAACGGCAAACGCCCTGTTTATTTGCCAAAGGGCAAGCGAATGTTATTTTTTGATAGACACGTCAGTTTATAGGATTCGATCCCACACCGAAGAAAGGACAGACAACGTGACCATGCGCACGCTTCGACTCATCGTTACGTCACTCTGCTTGAGTCTCACGACCAGTTCCGCCTTTGCTGTCCCCCAAAAAGGAGCACGGACGTTCGGACTGGGTTTGGTTCTCGGCGACCCGAGCGCCATCACGCTGAAATCTTGGCATGACAACCGCCAGGCCATTCAGGGCGGGCTCGCTTTCGCGCTCGACAACTATGTCTTGGTTTACGGCGACTATCTCTATCACTTCCCCAGCGCTTTCGGAAAACGAGACAAATTCGCGTCGGAGTTGGTTCCTTATGTGGGCGTCGGTGGCATTCTAGCGTTCACGATAAAAGAGCGCAGCGATGAATATCGGTATTTCGGCAAGAACTCGGGCTCCGTGGGTCTTGGAACCCGCGTTCCGTTGGGAATCGAATGGAAACCCGCTCATCCACCGCTCGGAGCTTTCCTGGAACTGACGCCGGGACTTGCCGTCATTCCCGCCACGCGGGCTTATCTCCAGGGCGGCATCGGCATCCGTTACTATTTCTGAGGGTCGATCAATAACTCGCTAATTCGAGCCTCTGACTCTGTCTCACCCCGGTAAAGTACTGGGGCATCGTATTGGCGACGTCGACGATTGCGTTTTTGTGGGAGACATGCAGGAAGTGGGTCGTCCCGTCGATCGGGTGCAGCCGAATACACTTGAACGCTTTCATTCTTTGAACCGCGCTATCGGAAATACCGCTCAACGAAGAGGCCTTAAACACGTGGATGAACCGGCCTTCGCTGGCGAGAAAATCGTCGACCTTGGCGAGTCCTTCGAACTGATCATCCATGTTCTGCCGCTCGAGCATCTCGGAAAGATACCGCATGCTCGGCTTCCACATTCCGGGCGGCTTTCCTTCTGGATAATGGATTTGCGATTGGAGCATAATGCGCAAATTCCTGTCCGGAACGATTCGGTTCATTTCCGCCCTAAGTTCGGTCCACGGCACGGTTAAATCAAGATTCTCGACGAGATCCGCGATGAAAATGTGGAGGTGGGTTTCCTCAAAAGGACCAGGTCCCACGTCAGTCACCACACCGCCCGCGAACATCTGAGGAAATTTCAGAGCGAAGTCATAGATGATTTTTCCGCCGAGACTGATGCCCAGGAAAAACGCCTCGCTGCGCCCCATTTTATTCAACGCAACGGCAATTTCATCTGCAGTTTGGTAGTAAGCCAGCTGCTGCATCGCCTGCATCAAGCTCGCGTTCGTCAAGGCTAAGTCCCGGCGTTCGGCGCTCGGATCGAAAATCACGATGTGATAACGGTCGATCAACCCGGGAACCATCGCCGCGAAATTCTCGGGCCCTCCGAGAATGCCCGGAACACAAACAAGCGTTGGGTTCTCCTTACTGCCCATTTCATCGTACTGCATTAGGCCTACCCCCTGCGATGAGGCATCAACTCTTCCACAGTCTCAGGCACGCGATATCCCTTGACTACGGCCTGCGGTTCACGGAGATGTTCCGTCAGCACTCCGATCGAAAACAGTGCCAAGCGTAACGCTAAAGCACTCCCCTCAAAAGACCAGTGAATACGTCTTTGCTCGGACGATTTCAATAAGTGGTCAATGTTTGTCCAATTCAACCACGGTGTGACTTCCCGACTCCTCTCGATATAACTTTCGACTAATTTCTTATTCTCACGTAAATAAAAATGCTTTACAGGCGCAAAGAATGGCTTTTTGCCCCGTTTTATGTGCAAAGATCGCAAATATTTCCCAGCGACTTCGCGCAAAATGTATTTTTCCTTCAAGCCGCGGATCAGATCCTTCTCTTGAATTCTCGCTGCGACACCGACCACCCTGATATCGAGGAACGGCGTGCGCCCCTCCAAGGAATGTGACATTTCCTGACGGTCTCCGACGTTTGCGAGGATGTAGTGCAGAAGATCTGTTCTCGCGCCGAACCACAAGTTCAAATCCCATTCCGAAAAATCGAACGCGTGATTTTCCTCGCGCAAACGCTGGGCCAAATTTTCACAGATTTCAGGAACCAACGAGTTCAACTCGTCGCCGGTCATGAAATGGAAAAGCCGCTTCTTCGCTACACGCCCGAAAAGCGCCGGCGACACTCCGCCGAAGTAACGAGCTACGAACTTCTCGAAAGAGAGAGAGCCGCCATCGAGGTGCCCCAAGTTTTGCGGGCTTTCTCTCTCGAAAAGAAGTGCGAGCGCGTGCGCCCCGGTCTTCGGATGGCGCCTCACGAACTCGATCAGTTTGCGGATGCGCAAATAGGCGTAGCCACCCATCCACTCGTCGGAACCTTCACCAGACAACACGACTTTCACACGCTGGCTGGCGTGTGCCGCGAGAAGGTTTTTCGCTGCCCCATGCGGATTATTGATGGGGTTCTCGAATGCCACGATCGACCGAATCAAAGACGGCATGAACTCCTTAGAGCCGAAGACGACCGTCGAATGCGGAATATCCAAGTCACGGGCAATGGTCGCCGCCTCGTTCGACTCGTCGAATTTACGGTCCGTGAAGCCGACTGTAAACGCCGTCGGCCGCGCCCCTAGATCGACGGCCATGGCCGCGACCAAAGCGCTGTCGACCCCTCCGCTGAGATAACAGCCGACATCCACGTCAGCGCGCAATCGCCGCTTCACCGAGGCGCGTAGTTCCTGCTCGAGGAGCTCCACCGCCTCAAGCGTACTCAAGTCACGCTTCTGGAAAAGCGGAAGCGGCTGGTAAATCTCCCAGGACAGCGTTTTAAGTTCGAGGTCCAACGTGTACACCCGCCCCGGCCATACGTGACGAACGTTCTCCAACGATGTGCGGGGCGGCGCCATCATACGCGCAAGGAACGTCTTCAAATAAACTTCGTCGAAGACCGGCTTCTCATCATGAAGTGCTTTCATTTCGCTCGCCAAGGTGAAACTGTCGCTTCGCGACTCATAGAAGAGCGGCTTGACGCCGAACGGATCGCGCCCGAAGCAAAGCTTTTTCCCCTTGCGGTCATAGAAGATGAATGCGAATTCCCCCGAAAGGCCGGTCAACCCCTTCGGGCCGTATTTCGCGAAAAGATTCAGAAGAACTTCCGAATCGCTTTGGGTTTTGAACGTCACGCCCTCGGCTTGAAGGCGCGCGCGATGCTCTTCAAAATCGTAAAGTTCGCCGTTCACGACCCCGATCCAGCGGCCGTCGTAACTCACGAGCGGCTGGGCTCCGCCGGGCAGATCGATGACGCTCAGACGAGTGTGCACCATTGCGACGTTCTCGTCGGCGAACCATCCGTATCCGTCCGGGCCACGATGACGAAGCATTTTGACAGGATAAAGAAGCTCTTCCAGCTCGACCTTTCCGTCATACTTCGTGCGAGTCCAAATTCCGCACATCCATGTCCCCTCGCTCTTCAGCATAATGCCTGAAGAGATTTTTCCGTGCATCACCACTTCGAACCGGCACCGCGATAGTAAGGAATTACGCCCGCCTTTAAAACGCGCGCATGCGCCCGCCGGCTACCACAAGGAACCGCCTCGAACGCTTCACGACTGGGGGTCTCCCAGGGAGCGGCCTCCGTCGATCGTGATCACCGTCCCGGTGATGTAAGACGCCTCCTCGGAACAGAGGAACGCGACGAGAGCTCCGACTTCCTCCGGTCGTCCCAGACGGCCCGCGGGAATCCGGTCGCGGATCGTCCGCTCGCCGGCCTCGAATTTAGCGACGAGGTCTTTGGTCATCGGCGTATCGATCAGGCCCGGTGCGATCGCGTTCACCGTGATACCCCGATGCGCAACTTCGAGAGCGAGCGTGCGTGTAAAACCCTCGATACCCGCCTTCGCCGCGGCGTAATTGGTCTGCCCCCTTTTAGCATACGTGGCGCTGATCGAACTCATGTTGATGATGCGACCATATTTCTCTTTGTACATGGGTTTCAGCGCCAACTGGGTAAGAGCCATGGTCACGGCGAGATGTTCTTGGACGATACGGATCGAGTCGCGGAAATCGACTTGCAGAAAAAGCCCGTCATGGAGGCGCCCAGCCGAGTTAACAAGAATTTTCGGTGCGCATCCGAACGACTCGCACACGGCGCCGTAAAGGACTTTAGCGTCTTCGTCGCCGCTCAGAATTTGTTTGAAGGCTTCCACCCGTGCATCCGGCACCGTCGCCGCTAAAAGCCCCCTCAGCTCTTCAACGGCGTTGCGCGCCTTCGCTTCGTCCGACGCATAGGCCAGCGCCAAATCACACGTGGGAGCGAGCTTTTTCGCGATTCCGAACCCGATACCCGATGTACCGCCGGTAATGAGCGCCAAGGGACGTTTCATCTCACCTTCCTTTCGAGAAAACCGCGCACGTATTCTGCCCGCCGAAACCGAAGCTGTTGCTGAGTATGTGCGTCAGTTTCACCGCGCGGCTTTTGTTCGGCACGTAATCGAGGTCGCATTCCGGATCCGGGACTTCGTAGTTGATCGTCGGACTGACCATTTGCCGTTTGAGCATCATCAAGCACGCCACAGCCTCGATGGAGCTCGCCGCGATCGTCGAATGGCCGATTTGCGACTTGATGGAGCTAACGGGAATCTTATAAGCCCGCTCCCCAAACACCTGCTTGATTGCGAGCGTCTCAAGCCGGTCGTTAAGCGGCGTCGATGTCCCATGAGCGTTGATGTAATCGATATCGTCTGGAGTCAGGCCCGCCGTGCGGATGGCCTCCCTCATCGCGTGGATAACCGAAGCGCAGTCCTCGCGTCCGTCGGTCAAGCGGTACGCATCACTCGTGCACCCGTATCCGGAAACGACGCCGAGAACGTGCGCCCCGCGTTCCTCCGCCTCCTCACGCGACTCCATCACGATCGTCACCGCGCCTTCACCACGCACGAATCCCGACCGATCCTTCGAAAACGGGCGGCTCGCTTTCTCCGGCGGCACGTCGTCCGTCGTCAGCGCGCCCAGCATGTTGAAGTTCAAAAAATTGCTCGGTGTACACCGCGAATCGACACCGCCGACGATCACGCGCTGCCAGCGCCCGCACTGTATTCCCTGGTAGGCGATGCCGATCGTCTGGTTACCGGTCGCGCAGGCGCTGTTCAAGCTGATCATTTGCGTGTCCTCGATGCGGTTGAACCCCATCCGGACCATCGTTTCCCTTAAGACATTCAACGACGATTCCGGACACGTGGTCGCGTGATCGAAGTCGGCGGGTGTGCCGTACTTCAACGTATTCTCGACCATTTCGTAGTTCACGCCGTCGGCCGTTCCGTAGATCACCGCATCGAAGCGAAGACGCGGATCCAAGTTCTCCAAAGCTTGAACCGTCGCCTGCTCCGTCATCAGCCACGACTTCGGAAGGTTTTGAGGAGACCGTCCGGCGAATAGCTTCGACGGTTCCAAATAATCCATGGGAACATAAGCCGCGTAAGGGACCGGGAAGTCGCTTTCCGCAACCAGAACGCCGCGAACGTTCCTTACGCCGGAAACGCCGGCGAAGAGGTTCTTCTCGAACTCTTCGGCGTTTTTCCCGATCGGCGACACGATCCCGTAACTAGTAATAACGACTTCGTGTTTCTTCATAGTTCTTTTACGGATTCGCTTGAATGTAATCGATCATGTCCTGGACCTTGAGGCTCTTGAGATCGGCCGGACGTCCCGACTTCTGCTTCGCGAACTCAGCAACTTCGCGGAAATCAAGCTCCCTGCCGATCGAGTTCTCAAGTTCGGAACTCACGTCGAGAAGGTCGATCGACTCGAGGCCGAGATCTTCCACCAAGCGGCTTTCGGTTTTCACTTGCAACGACGGGTTGTTGACCACGTTGCGGATCGCCGCCTCGATAGCTGCAAGCATTTCAGTTTCTTGCATCTTCTTCCTCCTTCAAAAGATTGATGATCGGATTTGCAATTCCGTAATAACGTTCTTTGTCTTCGCGAATTCGGTCGCTCCAATTGGTGAAGTCTGCCGTTGACGAAGGGACGAGAACCATCGCGCCGGCTCCTTCTTCTAGACAACGGTTGTCGTAATGGCGCGTGCGGCGTACGACGAGAAAGTCGTCAAACGCGTGCGCCGAACAAACGAGCGCCGCTTCCACGGCACCCGTTCTCAAATCCCACTCCGCCTGCTCAAGCGCTTGGAAACCGCCGTGGGTCGAATGCGTGTAGACGTTCATCGGCCCCTGCAATCCCATGAAAATACCCATCTGCGCCGGCGCCAGGTTCGGCAGTTGTTTGAGGTACATCTTCGGATTACGGAACCTGCGGTAGGCCTCAGGGAACCCGATCTTCGGTGTTCCTTCCGGACCGAGAATCTTGAGGGTGGAAGCCGGGTCGATCGGACCGTTTTCGACGGCGCAATAGATTCCAACTGAAAACGGCGAGCGTTCCAGGAATGGGGCGAGAACGGAACGAGCTTCATAACACACATGGGAAAGGAACAACGAAGCCCGGCTCATCGCCCGGAACGCTTTCGGATCCGGAATCGGAATTTCGTTGTTCGCCCATGGATGAATCCGGACGTTCTCGACGATTTCGTTATAGCTCTCGTCGTGAAGAACGGTGTTCGGAATTTCAGGGCCGGGAATGAGGAGTTTATGCCATATCATCCGACTCATGCCAGCACTCCCTCCGACTGCCCCTGACGGGCGAGAAAATCCTGTGTCACGGCGTCGAAGCTGTTCGAACTCAATTTCGAGCGCTCGACGACACCGAAAAGGATCGAAGCCGACGCGACTTTCTGCCCGTCGACTTCGATCTCGCCTTCGCCGACGACGTAGTTTTTAGACATCTTTATGATGCGAGCTTTGATGACGCATAAATCGCCGGGGTTGACGTTCTTGTAGAATTTCGCGTTTTTAACCGATCCTAGGACCGGGAGTATTTCTGGGTTCGCCATCGCGGCACACTTCCCGGCCATTTGCGCGATCATTTCGATCTGTAAAACGCCGGGAACGATCGGCATCCCCGGGAAATGGTCCATGAAAAACAGGTCGGAACGAGGAAACGTCTTAATTCCGACCGCCGCGACCCCCGGCTGACATTCGATTATCCGGTCAATCAATAACCAGCGCATCTTGCCTCTCCCCTCTCTCTTTCACACAGACCGCGTAACTCAGCTCACCGTCGTCAACCACCAAACCGCGCATTCCTCGGACGTCTCTGCTGCCCACCCTTGTCACTTCGAAACGGTGAACGTTCGATTCGATCGACGCCCAACGTCCGACACGAAGGTCTTTCAGTCCCGCCGGCTGCTCCGGCCCTTTTAAGCACTTGAAGGCAGCCTCCTTTCCCGTCCAAAACGCGGCCGACGTCGGCGCTTCCCTCCACTCGCCTTCTTCGAAACTCACGAGATGGAAGCGGACCCCCTTCAGACGCCGGTTCACTTCAACGTCAAACCCTAAGAACTGGCGGTCGGAAGAAACGGCGAATCCTCCTGTTTCCTTGCAATGCGAAACGGAGAGGGAGTATCCGTCTGCTTCGGGAAGCGTTGCCAAGTCGGCGACAGACGAAATGTCCCGCCCACAGCGTTCTCCCAACCAATGCGCAATGGCCTTCCGGATTTTCTCCCGATAACTCGCATTGCGGCTTGACCATTCGGAGTTCAGAACGACGCGCAAGTCCTCAACCCCGAGGTAAACTGAAAATATGGAGTTGAGTTTTACTTCATCCATCGCCCTCTCACCCCGGGAAGCGCGAGGGACTAAGACCACAAGGTCTTAGGCTTCGACTCTTCCCTGTAATTCGTTTGTGCGGAGCCGGAAAAACTGAAGGCGCGAGTGAGAACTTTCCAACAACGCCGCTTGCCGCGATTGAAGATAAGTTTCCTTCAGTTTGGCGACCGCCACTTTTCCGTTGGCATTTCTCGGGAACTTTTCCAGGACCATGATCTCCTTGGGAAAGTGCGCGAGCGTCTGAAACTTCTTCCAGATCTTCTCTGGAATGTCCCCGAACTCCGAATTCAGAAACTCCCCTTGTACGTCTTCAGGAACTTCCAGCAAGAGCACGATCTTGTATCCAGCCCGCCGATTGTCTTCGACGGCTATGCACTTCGCGTTTCGGATCAGATCGGACGTTTCCAACGCCATTTGCTCGATCTCGAAGCCCGACACGCGATGACCGTTGATCTTAAACAGCCCGTCGTTGCGTCCCGCAATGCAGAGCGAGCCGTTCTCGTTCCAGTACCCGAGATCGCCGGTCGCAAGGAATCCGTCGGGGCCGACCGGCGACTCAAGAGAGCCCGCCGTACCGACCAAGACGTTGGCGCCGCGGACGAAAACCTCGCCGACCACGCCCGGCTGCTCAATCTTGGCCGCGTTTTCGTTTCGAATCTCGATATCGACGAAAGGCAACGGCCGTCCGACCGCGCCGGTCGCGAAATCCGGCATTTTGCTGTTGATCATCGTCACGCGAATCGCTTCGGTTAACCCGTAACCTTTATGAAGAACGGCGTTCGGGAACAATTCGCGCGCCAAGCGGAGATGTTTCTCGCTGATCATGCCGCCCGCCAGTTGAACTTGCTCGACCTTTTCTGCCGGCGGGAGATTCTTGCGGTCTTTCTCTTCCCAGCAGACACGTAAAACCTCTCCGATCAAAGAAACGAAAGTTCCCTCCTTCAGCAGGATCGAGCGGTAAACGCGGCCGATGCTGAGCCACGCGTTCATGAAATACGAGCGTCCGCCGGCGAGAAACGTCGGAAGAAATTGGGTGTTCAACGCCATGCTATGCCAGATCGGCAACACGATCGGCGAGACGGTTTGCGCGCTGATACCGAAATAATCCGTCAGGTAATCGATCGTCTTCAACAGGCCGTGCTCGGGTACATAAACCCCTTTTGGCTTGCCCGTCGATCCTGACGTAAAGAGCATGAATGCGGATTTCGCGCACGCCGGATGCAGTTGCTCGCCGATGTTCGAGCTTGATGGCCCCACCGCCTCCTTCACCGTCGCGTCGGGCGACAAGACTGCGAAAGGAATGTCCAAAGACGAAAGGTCCTCAACCCCGGTCATAGTCAGAAGCATCGACGCTTGAGCCATCTGTAAACGCTGCTCAAGATCGGCTCCCATTTCGGTGAAACTCAAAATGATGGGAATGCGCCCGCTTATGATGACGGTCAATATCACAAAAGCCTGCACCGCTAAGTTCGGAAAACTTACGGCGACCGGCGCCCCCGGAGGCGTCATCGACTCAATGAGCTCGCGAAGGCTGCTCATCTTCAAAATGATTTCTTGTCCCGTCCACGTCACATAGTCGTCGGTCAGGAGGATTTTGTCGTAGCTTCTCTCGAGCGTCGTCGCGATTCTCGATCGAAGGCTATCTTGCTTCACCGAACGGACCATGTGCACATCCTCTGCTTTCTCGCTCTTCTAACCGCGCGACTGTTCATTCAGACACAACAAATTCCTTTTGTTGCGTGTCGCGCGTTTCGAGGCGCACCTCGAGCGACGCAGTTTTGAGTTAGGCGATATTGGAATTGAGGTCAAGTTCGCAACTTTCGCGATTCTTTCTGTGATCAATTCAAAATATTCTCATCATGATGTGAAAATGCGTGTCCCGATCGCCCCACTCAGGTGAAAAACGGCACAGATTCGCCGAATTCGTCGGAAGATGACACATGATAAACAGTCGAGATTTACAATATGTTGTGATGATATGTTGTATCTTTGCCGAAAATTGAAAACTCGTGCTCCGAAGAGACGAGACGTCTTGACTCCGATTCTTACGCACCAAGACCGAGAACCCAGCAGCGGCGTTTAAGCGAACTGTCAGAACGGACGCGGAAGTCCCCGCAAACGAGGCAGGTAATCAGCAAGCCAACGATACTTGTTTAACCGTCCCACATCGAGTTTTCCGCTTCGTTCTCCGGCGAGATAAGCATAAATGGCATCGATTTCATCGAAATCCAGACGGACGAAGCCCTCCGAAGAAGTCGACGGCAGGACATTCAGAAAACGGCTCGTTTCGGAGCCGTAGATTTTCGTCAGAATGTAACTCTTCCTCTCATAATCTTCCTCCGTGAGATTCACGATGAAGTCGGGATAGGCATTGTAAGCCGACGCGAAAACCCGCGGATGATCGCGGAAAGCAGAGTGAACGGCGAAGCTCACATCTTGATGATGGGGATGCCCGTATTCGCCGATAATCCCGTGGGTGTAGATGCTCTCCGGACGGTTTGGAAACTCGGTCCTCAATCTTTCGATCAACTCGTTCACGTTGAGACGTTCCTCGTATTTGTCGGGGAAGCCCCACCATAAGGGTTCTTCGACCCCCAAAGCTTTGCAAGCTTCGTAAAACTGCCTTTTTCTGTCTTCATTCCCGTCGGTGGTGACGCAAAGAACGACCCAAGGGAGTCGCGCGGTCTCATTGCGCAGAATCAGGCCGCCGAAAAAGATCGTTTCATCGTCTGGATGGGCGACGCAAACAAGATTGAATTTTCCCTTCGACACAGGTGAGAGCATTCCCTAAGATCTTAACAAGAATGCAGGAGGCTGTCATGGGATCACGGAACCCGGCGCTCGACGAGTGGAAATTGGTCGTGCATGAATGGAACCGGATCCAGGGGCCCTATTTGCAAGTCCGCGATTGCGACGTCCTTTGGAACCTCACTCAGCAACCTCTTGTGCAATACCGCTTCGCCCGCCTGGCCAATACGCCCGTTCTTTACGGGATCGCCTCGGACGAGGGGCTTGCTTCCGGTCTCTCGGGAAGCAGTTTATGGCTTTCCCTTTGGGGTGAAATCGCAGCGGGCGCAGAAGACGGCTTTATAAATGAGCTATTGGATTTAGTCCGGCGCGAGAAGAAGTCGCGCTGTTCGATCGGCGCCGACGAGTTCCATTTTGTCCCCGGACTTCCGATGGAGTCGGACCTCAACAAGCGCCTTTTAGACTCTCTCGTACGTCATGACTTCAAGATCGTCGAGTCTTGCGACTTGATCGGCGAACTCGAAAGCGAAGCCGTGTCTCGATATATCGATGAAGCCGCTTCGCGGGCCGAGAGCGAAGGCTGGCAGCTTCTTCCGGCTTCAAGTCCCGAAGAAAAAGAGGAACTCCGCCGCTATCTTGCAATCGAGTTTCCCGGACGTTGGACGAGGGAGTTCGAGTATTTCCTGCGTTATGAAGACGCCAAACGCGCCATTTGGTATTTATTGCGCGCCCCAAATCGCTGGACTGTCGGATTTGCGCGTATCGCGGTCCGCTCACGATACCAACCCCTGGACGAAGGATGGACGCCGGGCGCGCTTCGTCTTCCCCTTCATACAGCCCCTGCTTCCGGATGGTCAGCCAACGACGGATGTTTAGGCCCGATCGGAGTATCATCCTCGCAAAGAGGCAAAGGAACGGGTCGGCTCTTACTTGGTCTTGTTCTTCGCTCGCTGCGCGTAAACGGCGCAAAACGCGCTTGTATCGATTGGACGGACGCGATGAAATATTATTCACCACTTCAGTTTAAGATCGCGCGCCGCTTCGGTTCCGCCTCGAAGACCGTCGCACCTTAAAGCGCGACAGAGTGGGAGTCCACGGATAGGGCTCACTGAATATCGACCATCGGAGGGGAGATGAAAGCGTTCTGGCGCGCTTTGTTCTTTACG
>CALBDW010000107.1 GCA_937927435.1 uncultured Bdellovibrionales bacterium | reverse complement strand
ATCTTCTCCACGATTTGGCTCAGTTGATCGTCCGAGTAGAAGTGAATCTGAAGCTTCCCTTTGGAGCCAGCGTAATCAATCGTGACCTTGGTTCCAATGAGTTTCTGAAGATCTGCGGCGATACTCTCGATCAAGCGCTGGGAAACGGGCGTGCCCGACGCCGTGGTGGTTAAAGTCGGACTGTCTTTGGTACCTTGCGCTTCCCGGCGGGCTTTCGCAACCAGTTTCTCAGTTGCACGAACCGACAGGCGGTCGGCCACGACCTGTTTCGCAAGCCGAATTTGAGTTTGCGCGTCGCCAACTCCGAGTAGAACTTTGGCGTGGCCCGCTGAAAGCTCGTTTTTCCGGACCATCGCCTTCAGTTCCGGTGGTAGGGTCAGAAGACGAAGGCTGTTAGCAATAGTGCTACGCTCTTTGCCGAGCTTATCTGCCACCATCTGCTGAGTCATTGAATACTCAGTCATAAGCCGTTCATAGGCCTCGGCTTCTTCAATCGGGTTGAGATTCTCGCGTTGGATATTCTCGATGATCGCGTATTCGAGAGAATCTTTTTCGCTAACGTTCTTGAGGATAACCGGGACTTCATGGAGGCCAGCAAGCTGAGCCGCACGCCATCTTCGTTCGCCGGCTATGATCTCAAACTGACGATCGGAAATTCGCCGCGCCGTGATCGGCTGCAGAATACCTTTTTCTTTGATCGATGCGGCCAGTTCTTTCAGAGCCTCTTGATCGAAAGTTTGACGAGGCTGTTGAGTATTCGGGACAAGGCGGTCAATCGCTATTTTCCAAATTTGGGCCTCTTCGTTTATCGTGGGCGATGTCGAAACCGGCTCTGTTTGATTAACCTGAGTAGTCGTCGGCGAGGAGGTGGACGTCGACTGAGAAGTCGGCTCAACAGGACGAGCAGCCGGAATGTCGTCCAAACCAATGCCTCCCCCCAGAAGACTTCCAAGGCCACGACCGAGAGAAGGTTTTTTCTTACCATGCGTGACGAAGTTGTTCGCGGTTTCCTTTATATTTTCAGGCATCTAGAACTCCTTCCTGGCCAGGCTGTACAGACGGTCTTACACCGAAGACTTTGCGATCGAGTTCTTCTGCGAGCTCCACATATTTAAGCGCACCAACGGATTTCGGATCGTATTCAATGATCGGCTGACCATGCGAAGGAGCTTCGCTGAGGCGAACATTCCGCGGGATCACGGCCTTGAATACCTTGTCACCAAAATGCGTTTGGATCTCGGATACGACTTGGTGGCTCAAGTTATTCCGCGTATCGAACATCGTGAGAACAATACCCTCGATGCGAAGATCAGGGTTGATATTCTTTTTGACTAAACCAGCCGTATTTAGGAGCTGACTGAGTCCCTCGAGGGCGTAGTACTCGCATTGAAGGGGCACAATAAACGTGTTCGCGGAAGTCAACGCGTTCAATGTCAGGAGACCTAAAGAAGGCGGACAGTCGATGATCACGTAGTCAAATTCGTCCTGCAATGGATGCAGCGCGTCTTTAAGGCGATATTCTCTTTTCGGGGTATCCACCAGCTCGATTTCAGCTCCGACAAGATCAGGATTGGCGGGAGCGACTTTGAGAGTATCCAAACTGGTCGGGCGGATAACCTCATTGAGCAATCGCTCGCCGATCAGGACATGATAGATATTGGCGTCTTGATACTCGTACTTCTTTAAACCCAGGCCACTCGAAGCATTTCCTTGGGGATCGAGGTCAATAAGAAGAACTCTCCGCCCTTTTGATGCGAGGGCGGCTGAGAGATTTACGGACGTTGTTGTCTTTCCAACGCCGCCTTTCTGGTTAGCGATACAAATGACACGCGCCATGGATGCTCCCAGTTGCGAATTTTTGGTGTTTTTTCTTTTTAGACTCCGCGATCGTAAATATTTCAAGCTTTTTTGCCGATTGTTCCACGTGGAACACTGTTAGGCGGTGGGAAATGAGCAGAGTACTCAATATTTTCAGTCTGATACTCGTGATTTTGGCTAGTTTAGGCTGCAATCGGCCCGATCCCGACCCTGAACTCAAGGATCCCATCTATTTAGATATCTCGTCAGAACTCAAAGCTCTCGAAGGCGCCATAAAAACGGCTGAAAAAGAGGTAGATAAGAAGAAGAAGGACCTCAAAAAATTGCCGCCGGGCGACCCAAATATTCGTCAGCAGGCAGCTCTCCTCTTTGGGGACGAAAAAAAGCTTCTCATACTGAGACAACAGGCCTCATTCCTCAAAATTCAGCAGGAGAAGCGAAGAGATCACGTGCGAGCCGTCTATCCCGAATATTTCGAGCAGAAAAAACCGTGGCCTGATGAAAAAGAGTTCGAGCGCTATAAAAAAATCAAGGAGCTTCGAGTAGGGCCTAAGTCTTGGGAAGAAAGGCGCAAACAGCGCGAAAAAATCGACCAAAAGGGGAAAGAAAGCTCCCCAAGTCACTAAAGTGTTCCACGTGGAACACTTAGTTCGTGGTCTTTTCAGTTAGAACAACGAACATCTCAACTGAGCTCTCGGGGATCTTGTATTTTCCCACCAAACTGGGAGCCCAATGGGTGAAGACCTGAGACGGCAACCCGGCCACCTCATTGGCCCATCCGTCACCTTTCATATGAAAGAACTTGCCGCCTGCAGGAAACTGATTCCGGTACTTGATAAGTGCCTTCGATAGCGGCGCAAATCCCCGCGCAACCGCCTGCCGAATTGAGCCCAGCGGCAATGACTCGACAGTCGTCAGTGCAGTTTCAATATTAGATAAGCCCAACGCATTTATGACGTGCTTACAAAATTCGAGCTTTCTCTCATCTCGATCGATCAAAACAACCTTCAATTCTGGGAACAATGCTGCGATGATGATACCAGGGCAACCATTCCCACTTCCGAAATCGTAAAGCGGTAACGACGCATCTAATAGTGGTCGAATATGTCGCGATGCATAAACGGAATCCGCCACATGAACCGCTTCCGCATTTTTCAATGTCTGGGGCGAAACCAAGTTCAGAGCCTTATTGAACTTGTTCAGCTCACCCAGATAGACGACAAGATGTTCGACTTGCTCTGCGCTTAGCTCGGGAAACCACTTCGACAGCTTGTCGGCAGAAGCTGCGGTATTAAACCCATCAGCGCCAGCAATTTTCTGATTCAACTCATCCTTCTTCAACGGGCAGCTCCTCTAAGCGCCTACGACCTTTTAGATACACAAGTATCGCTTGGATCGCAGACGGATTAACTCCACTGATTCGCTGGGCTTGCCCCAAACTAATCGGACGAACGGCCGAAAGCTTTTCGACCTCCTCACGAGACAACCCGCGAATCTGCGCATAATCAATATCGGCAGGAAGACGCATTTTCTCGAGTCGTTGCGTCTGCTCGATGAATTCAAGTTGCCTTTGGATATAACCCGAATACTTTACCTCGATTTCAACCGGCTCCGCGACATCGGGATGCAGATCCACATCGATCCCGAGCCGTTCCAAAGAGGAACAATTGATCTCCGTACGCCGCAGTAACTCTTCAGCAGTAGTCGGTTTTAACAAAACAGACGTCCCGAGTTCGCGCAGTTTCGCCTGCGTTTCTTCATTTGGCACCAGCACTTTCGAGCGCAAATTTTCAAGTAAACGGCGCCGCCTATTTCGAATCTCCGCGGCGAACTCCACTTCCTCGGGTTTTAATAAACCAAGCTTCGCACCGATATCGCCTAAACGATCGAGAGTATTGTCTTCTCTTAAAACGAGACGGTGCTCGGCTCGCGACGTAAACATCCGATAAGGCTCGCGGGTTCCCTTGGTCACAAGATCATCGATCAAAACGCCGATGTACGCCTGATCACGCCCGAGTATAAGGGGATCTCGTTCGAGCAATTTCAATCCCGCGTTTACACCCGCGATAAACCCTTGCGCAGCCGCCTCTTCGTAACCACTGGTCCCATTAATTTGTCCTGCAAGGTACAAACCTGAAATCGCCCGTGTTTCCAAGGTATGTTGAATCTGGGTCGGCTCTATAAAATCGTATTCGACTGCATACCCGGGCCTCAGCATACGGACGTTCTCCAAGCCGGGTATGGTCTTCAAGAACTCGAGCTGCACGTCCGCCGGCAAACTCGTTGAAATTCCTTGCAAATAAATGGACTCGGTGTTGAGTCCCTCCGGCTCAAGAAAAGTTTGATGGCTGGTTTTTTCCGCGAAACGCGTGATTTTGTCTTCGATGCTTGGGCAATAGCGCGGACCCCGACCTTGGATCTGGCCGCAGAACATCGGAGACTTATCAAGATTACGGCGAATAATCTCGTGGGTTTGCTCGTTCGTATAAGTTAAGAAACACGAAACCTGCGGGAGCTTCAGTCTTCTCTCACTGCGCAAACTGAAAGGGTAGAAAACGTCATCTCCCGGTTGTTCGACGGTCTTCGACCAATCAATACTGTCCCTATGCAGTCTTGGCGGCGTTCCTGTTTTCAACCGCCGGACCTCAAAGCCCAATGCCGCCAGCTGATCGGAAATTCCAACGGTCGCTCTTTCGCCGACCCGTCCCCCTTCTTGGCGCTCCAAACCGATGTGCATCACGCCTCTCATAAATGTGCCGGTCGTGATGATCACCGCCTTCGACTTAATGACGGAACCGTCGCTTAAGACCACTCCCTCGCAACGCCTTCCTTCAATTCGAAGAGACTTAACTTCACCCTGCAAAAGCGTCAGCCCTGGTTGAGACCTCAGTGTCTGCCCCATGAACTGCGCATAAAGATCCTTGTCACACTGAGCGCGAGACCCACGCACCGCGGGTCCTTTTTTCGAGTTCAGGCGTTTGAACTGGATACAGGTCTCATCCGCCGTTCGGCCCATTTGCCCGCCCATGATGTCGATCTCGCGAACCATATGACCTTTGGCCAGCCCACCGATCGACGGATTGCAACTCATGAATCCGATGCGGTGTAAATCCGTGGTCACAACCAACGTTTTCAGGCCGAGCTTCGCGGTCGCAAGACAAGCTTCGATCCCCGCATGTCCAGCGCCGACCACAATCACATCGAAATCATGACCGAATTTCTGAGTCCAAGTTTCGTTACCCATCCGTTTATTTCCCCAGACAGAATTCCTTGAATATCCGATCGATGACTTGCTCATCGAACTCTTTGCCAAGGAGCTCGTGAATCGCACGGACAGCCTCTTGCAGCTCAAAGGCGACGAATTCTGGGCTGGAAGAATCAATGATGAGATCTTTAGCTGTCTTCAGACTCGACTGTATCTTACGGAGAAGTTCCAGATGTCGAGCTTGCGTGACAACATTCGAGGATTCCGATTCAAAACTGCGTCTCAAGGCCCGCAAAAACTCAAGAACCGCATCCAGACCTTGTTGGCTTTTCGCCGAAATCCAAAAAACACGGTCCTGCCAAATGCTGAACCTTTCCAGAAGCGCAGCAAAAGACGTTTTCCGGCCTCCGTCCGCGTCGAGATCGATCTTGTTCACGACAATATAGTCTCTTTCGCTCAAAGGCGACGGGAGCTCGGATAGATCTCTCAGCAGTTCATCTTCCGCCGCGCCGATATCGAACACGTGGAAAACGAAGTCGGCCCTTTCCTTCGCTGAAACCGAACGCTGGATACCCAGCTTCTCAATCTCGTTATCCGTCTCCCGGAAACCTGCCGTATCGACGAATGTCACCGGAAAACCCTCTAGCATCATTCGCCCTTCGATCGTATCGCGCGTCGTACCGGCATGTGCCGTGACGATCGCCCGATCTTCGCCAAGGAAAAGATTGAGTAGACTCGATTTCCCCACATTCGGCCGTCCAATCAAAGCGATCTCGACGCCGTCTTTAAGTAGTCGGCCTTTTTCGTAACTCGAAATCAGCTTGCCGACCGCGGCCAAAAGATCCTCAGCTCGAGACATAAGCTCTTTCTGGCCGACAACTTCGATATCTTCCGTGGAAAAATCGATACTCGCTTCCAGCTGCGCGAGCATCCAGACCAAACCATCTTCGATTTTGCTAAACTCTGCGGAAAGTTGACCCTGCAGCTGGCGGAACGCGACCCGCGAAGCCTGTTTCGACTTGCTCTCGATAAGCGCCAGAATTGATTCGGCCTGCACGAGATCCAGGCGCCCATTCATGAAAGCTCGATAGGTGAACTCGCCTCGATCGGCCGTCCGGCAACCGACCGCAACGAGTTCCTTCAGAATCTCCGCCACGACAGCTTCGCCGCCGTGGCAACTGATTTCGATCGTTTCTTCGCCGGTGAACGACCGTCCGTGAGCGAAATACGAAACGAGGACTTCGTCGATGGGTTCAGCGCCGGTGCGCGTTTTTATAATGCCGTAATAAATACGATGCGACTCCGGCTGTTCGGGAAGGAACCGGCAAAGCTCGCGCACATAGATTAGCGCCCGACTTCCGCTGACGCGAATCACCGCTATGCCGCCCGTTCCGGGCGGCGTTGAGAGTGCACAAATAGTATCTTCATCGCCGGCCCGAAAGAGCATAAGCCCACTTACACGGTTTCGGAAACTTCGACACCGGTTTCGTCCGCCGGTTCTTCTAGGTTTTCATTCTTAGCGTTCTTAACGGGATAAATTTTGATCTTCTTATAAAGGCCGTCACCCACTGAGCGGCTGCGGACACGCTCATCGTTGGCAAGGTGCTGATGAACGATCTTGCGGTCTTTCGGCGGCAAAGCGCGCAAGTACACCGAACGGCCTTGCTCAAGCGCTTTTTCTTTCAAACGATCCGCCAGTTCAACAAGTGAACGGCTCGACTCTTCGCGGAAGTTATTGCTGTCGAAGTTCACGTTCACTTTCGCATCCGGCATTTGATGCTGAATGGCCCGCTTGATGAAAAGCTGGAATGCATCAAGAAGGGCGCCTTCTTTTTCTGTCAACATGGCTTCGTCGTTACCGGAAAGCTCAACGAAGATTTCTTCGACTTCGCCATTCGTTTCCGACTTAATGTCGAAAGTTAAGTCCAGGTGGCTCCGTTCAATGAGACCATTCATGATGTTTCGCACGAGTTCGAGGGGAGAACCGGCTTTCAAAACGGAATTTGTGTCCTTCTTCTTGCCACCACCGAAAAGCTTACTGAAAAAACCAGTCATCTTAGAATCCTCCTAGGCTTTTACCTCTTTCACGCGACCTTCGATCGTAGACTTGTCTCTCATAAACAAATACTGCTGTCCGATGCCGAACAAGGTGCTCACGAAAATGTATAGAGTCAGACCGCTCGGCAGCGACAACATAAAGAACGCAAAAATCACGGGCATCCACATCATGATTTTGGCCTGCTGCGGATCCATCGTCGTCGGAGTGATCTTCTGTTGGATAAACATCGTGATCCCCATGAGGAGCGGCAGCACGAAGTACGGATCTTTCGCGCTCAAATCATGGATCCAGAAAATAAACGGCGCCCGATAGAGCTCGATACTTTGGCCTAAAACCTGATAAAGGGCGAAAAACGGCGGCAACTGCAACAACATCGGCAAACAACCGCCAAGCGGATTGGCGTTATTGTCCTTCATCAGCTGCATGATTTCTTGGTTCATCTGCATCCGCATTTCAGCCGGCTTGTCTTTGTACTTTTCGCGAATGCGGTTCATCTCCGGCTGAATCTTCTGCATCGCCTTCATCGACTTGTAGGAGTAGAGGTTGAAAGGCAAAACGATCAGCCGGACGATGATCGTGAGCAAAACGATCGCCCATCCCCAGTTTCCAACCAGGGAATGCAGGTATTTCAATAGTTGAAGGATGGGTTTACCTAAAAACCCGAACATTCCAAGGTCAATAACATCGGGCAAATACTCGTCGATACGAGACAGGACATCGTACTCCTTCGGACCCGCATAACCGACAAACTTCACCTCGAATACTTCCGGCTTAGTCAGCGGCAGATACGTCAGCCGGCCGACCGCGAACTTATCATTCGTAGAAACCAAGGCGTCGAACTGCGGCTTCAAGTCGGACTTATCAACGACCGAGACCGTAAAGTAGTGGGAGCTCAGCGCCGCGATTTCGACATTTGTTTCAGAAAGTTTCAACCCGTCTTCTTTGATCAGGTGCCGTGATTTATCGCCCCCATGCCTCAAAAACCAGTCTTGACCATGGCGAAACTCTCCGAAAAATCCACCGCCGGCAGCCGGCTCAATGGGATCACTTAATGTGGTGGATAGACCTTTAAACTTCACCATGTCTCCCGTCGCGCGGATCGAAACGTGAACGGCGTAATTCGATCCATCCACTTTCAAAATTTTTTCGAATTGGATGCCGTTAGCTACGGCTTTACCAATGTATGTATCGGGCGCTGACTTCTCGATGGCAAAATTCAAAGGAACATCCGAACCGGGAAGATACGTGCTGAAAGGCAAGTCGGCTGTGACATTACCGAGGACGATCGGCTCGTCTTCGCGAGTCCTGTATTTATGCAAAACAATTTCGCGAAGACCCATTCCCCGTGAGGAAATCTTAAAGGAGAAGTTTTCATCCTCGTGAACGAAAACTTTTTCTTCGTCGCTAACGACCGTGGAAGGTGACTCGCTATTCGTGGTCGAAACATCTTCCGCACTTTGCTCAGTATTTAATTCTTGTGCTTGCTCTTCGACGGGAGCCTGAGCCGTTACCGGATATTTCCAGGCCATGAACTTTGACCAGCCGAACCAAAACACCAGTATCAGCACAAGCGCCAATATGGTTCCCCGATCAAGAAAGTTCGGCTTGTTCTCGTTTATATCCACGTCTCTCTCCTCTTAATTTCCGGTCGGCTTCGCCGCGTTGGGAACAGGATCGTAGCCCCACGGGCCGCCCGGACGGCATTTCAATAAACGGGTAACGATCAATCGGAGTGCAACCAACGGTGAATGAGTATGAAGCGCTTCCACCGCGTAAACGGAGCAAGAAGGCTCAAAACGACAGGCTCCCCCGAAGTGGACCGCGCCGACGGCACGATACAAATTGACGGCGAACAGCAGGACGCTTCGAATCATCTCAACGAAGCCTCCTTTCCATTTGCCGCCACCCCTTCTCAAGAACCTGCGAGAACTTTTCATAAGTGAGCTTCTTATAAAAGTCGCCTTCCGCCCGGCGAAACACGAGATTGATGTCCGCCGGTAACGTCTGTTGCGATTTCAGTCGCTCTCGGAAAAAGATCCGGCTCCAACGCCTAAGCCGATTTCGGATAACGGCCTTTCCGACGGCACGGGGTAATGTCCAGCCACAGCGCATTTGTCCATCGGGGTTCGCCGCAAAATTAATCAACAGCCATTCGCACGGACGAACGCGATGACCGTTTTTCTTTAATTCGAGAAATTCGCTTCGGCGTCGAAGAACAAGAAGACGGGACTTACTTGCCACCCACTTCAACCGTCAGACGCTTGCGTCCTTTATTGCGGCGGCGAGCCAATACCTCGCGTCCATCTTTGGTAGCCATACGAGCACGGAAACCGTGTGTTGACTTGCGGCGACGGCGACTGGGCTGATAGGTGCGTTTCATGAGGACCTCAAATCAATTCGAGATACGACAGGTTAATACGTCTCTCTATAGGTTAAAAAAACCAATGGTCTTACGAAACCAGGAGCGAGGATATGAGCACATTTCTGCCGCATCCGTCAAGTTGTTGAAAACTTAGGCCATGCTTGCTAAATACCCACGCTTTGTAAAGCCACCAGCCTTGAGGGGATTATGGAACGCCCAGGAGCCGATTTCTGGAACACTATCAAGTCCAACCTAAAGGCAAAGAACTCTGAGAATAAGCTTCTGCAAACATGGTTCGAACCCACTGAACTCCTCGGTTACGAGGATTCTCCTCTGGGTCGGCGTTTTCATCTCGGTGTGCCGACGGAACTTCATAAGTATTGGATTTCAGAGAACTTATTCGATCGCCTCTGCTCGGAGATTTCTTCTCTTTATTCGCAACCGTTCCAAGTGGAACTCGTTGTAACCGGTCAGCAAGCCCGAATCGAACCGGAAAGTCCTTCGGCTCTAGAGGAGGCCCTCAACCAGCGCGCAGGCCTCGATATGCCGAGGCCGATTACTGGTGACAGCGGCCGGCGGGATATCCTTTCACCCGAATACACGTTCAGCACGTTTGTTGTTGGACGCTACAACGAATTTGCTCATGCTGCCTGTTTCCGAATTGCAGAAAATCCAGGCACCGAAGGATACAACCCTCTCTTTATCTGCGGGCCGACCGGTATGGGGAAAACCCACCTTTTGAACGCCGTGGGTAATCATATTCGTGAAAAGTATCCACACATGCGGATCTGCTATGTATCCGCTGAACGCTTCCTCAACGAGTGCATATCCAGCATTCGCCGTGGGGAAATGGAAAAGTTCCGGGCTCGATACCGCGAGAAATGCGATATCTTGCTGATGGATGACATTTATTTCCTCGGCCGCGGTGAGGCGGTTCAAGAGGAGTTTTTCCACACACTTAACGACTTCTTCGAGAAAGGACGCCAGGTCGTCGTCGCCAGCGACAGGATGCCGAAGGATATTAAAGGTCTTGAAGACCGGATCCGCACCCGTTTGGAGTGGGGGTTAATCGCGGATATCCAAATGCCGGATATGGAGACCCGCGTGGCTATCCTCCGTTATAAAGCGGAACGTCGCGGTCTTCGCATTCCAGAAGATGCGGTCAACTATATCGCAAGAATATCCAAGCGCTCGATCCGTGAGCTGGAAGGCAACCTTAATAAGATCAAGATGTTTTCGGAGCTCCAAGGTCTCGAGATCAATCTCGAGCTGGTTAAGCGGGTCCTTTCAACCCACGACGAGACAACCTCAATCACGGTTGAAGATGTTCAAAGACTTGTCGCAGACCACTATCGGGTGCGAGTAACCGACCTGAAATCCGCCAACCGTTCGAAGCCGCTTGTGACCGCGCGCCAGGTCGCCATGTACCTAATTAAGAAGAACCTCGATAAGTCGCTGGTAGAAATCGGCCGCTACTTTGGAGGAAAGGATCACACGACGGTTATAAATGCCTTGCGTCGAGTGGAAGCTCAACTGCAAAAAGATTCCGATTTAAAAAAGGATATCGATGAGTTACAAGGTCGCATCCACAACCTCACAGGGCTGTGAATGTGAACTGTTTATAAGATTGTGGGCAATTGTGTGTAACTATTTGGGGAAAGGACTTATCAACGTTTTTCGAGGGAAAAAACACTCCTATTCACCCGATTTTTTCCACGCCTTTTCCTGAATAAAAACTATAACTTGGGGGTCATAACCGGTTGTTAACACCCCCTACTAACACTACTGGATTTAAATTTTTAAAAACAGAGATAACTAAAGAGAGCCAAAAGCCATGATGATCGAAGTCGAAAAGAAAGATCTGATATCGCTCCTCGGCAAGACTCAGAACATCGTTGAGAAGAAGAACACAATGCCCATCCTCGTGAATGTCTTGCTCGAGGCGGAAAATAAAAGGCTCAAAGTTTTCGCGACCGACCTAGAAGTCAGCCTGACAGACGAAATACCGGTCATTCGCGAACAAAAAGGTCGCGTCGCAGTGAATGCGAAAAACCTGTTCGAAATCGTCAAAGAACTCGGAGAGGGCCCGATCACTTTAACGAAAAAAGAAAATAACTGGCTTGAAATCCGTCAGAACAAATCGGTTTTCAACATCGTCGGTATCAGCGCTGACGAATATCCGGTTTTCCCGAGCTACTCGACGAAAGATTTCATCAAAGTCGACGCTGCCGTTTTAAGCGACATGATCGAAAAAACGATTTATTCGGTCTCGAATGACGAAACCCGTTACCACTTGAACGGGGTCTACTTCGAGCGGCAGGTAAATAACGGCCAAGAAATTTTCCGCATGGTCGCTACCGATGGTCACCGACTCAGCCTTGTTGATCGTCAGGCTGAATTCAAAGGCACTGGTTTCCCTAATCACGGCGTCATTATCCCGCGGAAGGGTTTGTACGAAATTAAGAAACTTCTCGATTCCGTCGGCGGAGAATTCGAAATGGCGGTCGAAGGTTCGCAATTAATCATTCGTCGCGCCTCGACCGTTCTCATGGTTCGCCTTATCGAGGGTAAATATCCAAATTATCAACAGCTCATTCCACAGAAGCTCGCAAATCACGCTCTTGTAAACCGCGAACAACTTCTCGCTTCCCTGAAGCGAGTGTCTTTGCTCTCGAACCAAAAATACAAAGGCGTCACCCTCACGCTCACACAAGGAAAAATGGAGATTACCTCCAACAACCCAGAACTCGGCGACGCGAAAGAAGAGATTGAAATTCGTTATAAAGGCAATGATCTGAAAATCGGCTTCAACGCCCGCTACATGCTGGATGTCCTGAACAGCTTTGACGACGAGGAAGTCGACATCGAATTGAACGACCAGCTATCGCCTGGTCTCCTGCGTCCTCATAACGACAACAGCTACACCTGCGTTGTTATGCCGATGCGAATTTGATTTTTTGGCGGCCAGGGATGCGCCTTGAAAAACTCGCTTTAACGGAATTTCGAAACTTCACGCATTCCCTGGTGGAACTTAGGCCCCGCCTCAACTTTTTTGTCGGCGATAACGGTCAGGGTAAAACGAATCTTCTCGAAGCCGTCTACCTGCTCTGCCGCGGACATTCCTTTCGGCCGTCAGATTCCACCACGTTACTCCGACGTGGTGGACCCGGCAGAGCGAAAATCGCGGGCCTCTTTGTCCACCGTGATATTCACTACAAGGTCGAACTTGGAATTGAACCGGGCCGCAAAACGGCGAAGATTAACGAGAAATCGACTAATTCCGCTAGCTTGATGGCGCGGCTTCCGGTTGTTCTTTTCAGTCCGGAAAGCCTTTCCGCAATTAAAGACGGTCCCGAACAAAGGCGAGATTTAATCGACGAAGTCTTGATTAGCCACGACCCAAAACAGGGAAGAATACTTCGAGAGTTCGCCAAAGCCCTTCGCGCGCGAAACCGTCTCCTCAAGAACATAGCTGAAGGCATCGGTTCGAGATCGTCGAACGAGGCATCGCTCCAGAGCTTGAATAAGATCTATTTCCTTTTGGCGGCGCATCTCACAGGCGCTCGCCTACGAGCCCTCAAGGACTTGGAGCCTGAGTTTCAAAACGCGATGCGCTCAATCCTCGAAGAACCGGATGCGGATATAGCTGTGGATTATGTGATTTCCGGTGACTCCGCTCTCAACTGGAGCGAGGCAGAAATCTTTGATGCGCTACAAAAAAGATATCAGGAGTTGGCCGATCAGGAGCTGGCAGGCGGGCACTCTCTCGTCGGTCCGCACAAGCACGATATAAAGCTCCTATTTCATGGAAACGACTCACGATTTTATTGTTCGCAAGGGCAGCAAAGAGCCTTGATATTGGCTTTAAAAATCGCTCAAATAGTGTATCATCACAGGGTTCATGAGCTGTACCCGATTCTGCTTCTGGACGACGTCACGTCCGAACTTGATGCCAAGAAGCGGGTCAGCTTGATGAAGTTCCTAGAAAGCATATCTGCACAAATATTGATCACGTCCACGGATCTCACGTGGGCCGATCATTTTGAGCATGAGAAGAACTCGGTATTCTGGGTCGCTAACGGAGTCGTCGAAAGGAAAACTTCGTAAGTGCAAGTGGGCTATCTGGTAATTGAGGGAAATTTCAGTGTCTCAAAGTAATGTTCAAGCGAACGACGCTGGTTCGCACGTTCCAAGCAGTCAGCATTATGGTGCCGATTCTATCCAAGTCCTAGAAGGTCTGGAGGCTGTTCGGAAGCGTCCCGGAATGTACATCGGAGACACCGGCATCCGCGGATATCATCACCTTGTCTACGAAATTGTTGATAACTCCGTGGACGAAGCGCTTGCCGGATATTGCCGACATATCTCCGTCACGATCCACGCCGATGAATCGATCACCGTCGAAGACGACGGGCGCGGTATTCCGATTGACACGCACAAGACGGGCAAATCTACGCTTGAAGTCGTCATGACCGTGCTTCACGCTGGCGGTAAATTTGACGGCGGTTCTTACAAGGTTTCGGGCGGTCTGCACGGTGTGGGAGCTTCGGTCGTTAACGCTCTGTCGATGCGTTGCTCGGTCGAGGTGAAACGCGAAGGCTTCGTCTGGAAACAATCGTACGAGCGTGGAAAACCCTTGGGGCCGGTGGAAAAACTCGGTCCGACCGACAAAACAGGCACGAAAACGACCTTCAAACCGGACCCGCTGATTTTCAAAGGTGAAGACCTGAGCTTCAACTTCACAACCCTTGCGAACCGTTTCCGTGAGCTCGCGTTTTTGAACGCCGGCTTGCACATCACCCTCGTTGATGAACGGAGCGGAAAGCGCCAGGACTTCCAGTATTCAACCGGTCTTCAGGAATTCATCGCTTACTTAAACGAGTCGAAAAAACCGCTCCATTCTGAAGTCATTCACTTCAAAGGCTCGAAAGACAACGTTGAAGTCGAGATCGCCTTGCAGTGGAATGACTCCTACACCGAGTCCGTGTACTCGTATTGCAACAACATCAACACGGTCGAAGGCGGAACTCATCTTATCGGTTTCCGGGGCGCTCTTACGCGGACCGCGAACGCGTATGCAACCGAAAAGAACCTCTTGAAGGATTTGAAAGAAAATCTCGAAGGTGAAGATATCCGCGAGGGTTTGGCGGCTGTCGTGAGCGTGAAAGTTCGCGAACCGCAGTTTGAAGGGCAGACGAAGACGAAACTTGGAAACACCGAAGTCAAAGGGATCGTCGAGTCGCTTGTGAACGATAAGCTCGCCGACTGGTTTGACCGCAACCCGGGGCCGGCGAAAGTCATCATTGGAAAATGCGTGGAAAGCGCCCGTGCGCGGCTTGCCGCCCGCAAGGCTCGTGAGTTGACGAGAAGAAAAACCGCGCTGGACGGCAATTCGCTGCCGGGGAAAATGGCTGATTGCCAAGAACGCGATCCGGCGCTTTGCGAACTTTACCTCGTGGAGGGGGATTCGGCGGGCGGATCTGCGAAGCAGGCGCGCGACCGCCGTATTCAAGCCGTTCTTCCTTTGCGCGGTAAGATTTTGAACGTCGAAAAAGCGCGTTTCGACAAAATGCTGTCGAACGAGGAGATAAAAATGTTGGTCTCCGCGCTTGGAACCGGTATCGGCAAGGACAATGTTTCGGTCGACAAGATCCGTTATCACAAAATCGTGATCATGACCGACGCCGACGTCGACGGTTCGCACATCCGTACCCTACTTTTGACGTTCTTCTACCGTCAGATGCCCGAGGTCATCGAGAAAGGATACGTGTACATCGCGCAGCCGCCGCTTTATCGCGTAAAAAAGGGCAATACGGAAAAGTACCTGAAAGACGAACGCGCGTTGACAGAGTACATCATGGACTCGAGCCTTTCCAACGTGAACATCGTCACTTTGCGCGATGGAACGACCGAGCAGGATTTGAAATCGGTCATTCTTGAGGTCCAGCGCTTCGAGCAGCTTCTGAAGACCATGTCGTCGCGTTACGACCGCGACCTCTTGTATTTCCTCATCAGCAAGAAAGTGAGCCTCGAAAAACTGCTGGAATCGAGAGAGGAAATCGACCGTCTCGTCGGTGATTTCAAAAAGTGGGTTGAGGCGAACCCGCTCAAGGGCATCCTCAACGTTTCGCACAGAATCGAGGAAGATAAAGAACATAACTCGCACACCCTGTTCGTATCGACCACCCGTTACGGTCAGAAGATGGAGACTCGTTTCGGATTCGACACAGCGTCTTCATCCGAATGGTCGGAGCTCACCTCGATCTGGAAAAAGATAGATGACGTTCTGCCGCTTCCGGTTCGCGTCGGTCCTGAAAAGGGCGGCAGCGAAAAGGATGTGAAAGAGTTCGATACGCACATCGACTTCGTAAATCACGTGCTCGAGATCGGCAAAAAGGGCTACTACATCCAGCGTTACAAAGGACTGGGTGAGATGAACCCTGAACAGCTTTGGGAGACGACGCTTAATCCGGAAAACCGCACGCTTCTGAAGATCACAATCGACGACGCAATCGCGGCGGACGAAACGTTCAGCATCTTGATGGGCGAACAGGTTGAGCCTCGTAGAAAGTTCATCGAAGAGAACGCATTGCTCGCGCGTGAACTCGATGTCTAAGGCTGAAATTCCGTAAGGCATAGAAAAATGGCAGAAGAGAATCTGATTCCGAACGACAACGGTAACGGCGGCGACAAAGGCATTGCCACCGTCGATATCAATAAAGAAATGCAGGAAGCCTACCTGCAATACTCGATGAGCGTTATCGTCGGACGCGCATTGCCTGATGTGCGGGACGGTCTCAAGCCGGTGCACAGACGCGCGCTGTTCGCGATGTACGAGCTTAATAACACACATGATAAGCCGTACAAAAAATCCGCGCGGGTCGTCGGTGATATCATCGGTAAGTACCATCCGCACGGAGATGCGGCCGCGTACGAAACCATCGTTCGCATGGCGCAAGACTTCTCTCTCCGTTATCCGCTCGTCGACGGCCAAGGGAACTTCGGTTCGATCGATGGCGATAGCGCCGCCGCTTCCCGTTACACCGAAGTGCGGATGACTGAGCTCGCAGAAGCTCTTCTTGAAGACATCGACAAGGAAACGGTCCCGTTCGGGCCGAACTATGACGACTCCTTGATGATGCCGCTGATCCTGCCGGCAAAATTTCCGAACCTTTTGGTTAACGGAAGCGCCGGTATCGCGGTCGGCATGGCGACGAACATTCCGCCGCACAACTTGAGCGAAGTCGTTGACGGTTGCATTCACTTGATTCGCAATCCGGATTGCACCATCGATGACTTGATGCAGTTCATTCCGGGACCGGATTTTCCGACCGCCGGAGTGATCGCCGGTCGTGAAGGGATCGTGCAGGCGTACAAGAAGGGCGCCGGCATCATCACTTTGCAAGCGGTCGCGGAGATCGTTACTAACAAAGATCGCGAGGAAATCGTCATCACGGAAATTCCGTACCAGGTAAATAAGGCGAAGCTGGTCGAAAGCATCGCCGATTTGGTGCGTGAGAAGAAAATAGAAGGTATCTCGGATATTCGCGATGAATCATCGCGCGAAGGCCTTCGCATCGTTATCTCGTTGAAGCGCGGTGAAAACGCGAACGTCATTTTGAACCGGCTTTATAAGTTCACGCAAATGCAGGTCAGCTTTGGTATCCGGATGCTGGCTTTGGACGCGAGAAACCAGCCGCGCACCTTCAACTTGAAGACGCTGCTTGAGGCCTTCGTCGACCACCGTAAGGACGTCGTTACCAAGCGTTGCATTTTCGAATTGAAGAAGGCGGAAGCGCGTCTCCACATCCTTGAAGGTCTGCAAAGGGCCCTCGATCAAATCGACGCTGTCGTCGCGACGATCCGTGAATCGAGAGAGGCGAACATCGCGAAAATCAACTTGATGGAGCGCTTCTCATTCTCCGAAAAGCAGGCGCAGGCCATCCTTGAAATGCGCTTGCAAAGACTGACAGGTCTTGAGCGCGAAAAGATCATCGAGGAAATCGGCGAACTCAATAAACAGGTTGCGTGGCTTAAGGACGTCTTGAGCGACGTTTCGAAAATTTACGACATCATCGTCGAAGAACTCGAGGATATTAAAAAACGTTTCGGTGACGCCCGTCGCACCAAAATCTCGGGCGATGTCTCGGATATCGAAGACGAGGACTTGATCGCATCCGAAGACATGGTCATCGTCATGACCGATACCGGCTACATCAAGCGTATTCCGCTCAACGAATACAGAGCTCAGAAACGCGGCGGAAAAGGCTTGAAAGGCGCTGAAACCCGCGAGGAGGATTTCGTTTCGCACATCTTCGTCGCTAATACGAAAACTTGGCTGCTCTTCTTTACCGACAAAGGGAAGCTGTTCTGGGTTAAAGTGCACAGACTGCCGGCCGGCACCCGGACATCGAAGGGTAAGGCGATCAATAACGTCATCTCGCTCTCTCCGAATGAAAAGGTGCAGGCGATCCTTCCGGTCGAAAGCTTTGATAAAGACAAGTATGTCGTCATGATCACCGAAAAGGGTGTGATTAAGAAGACGAGCCTTGAGGCGTTCTCGAATCCGCGCCCGTCCGGCATCATCGCTTTGACGACGGATCTTGATGACAAAGTCGTCGATTGCAAAATCTCCAATGGCCGGTCGGATATCTTCATTGCGACTGCGGATGGGATGTCGATCCGCTTTGACGAGGGAGACGTTAGGCCGATGGGACGCGCGGCTCGCGGTGTGAAGGGGATCACGCTTGGAAAAGAAGATGTCGTTGTCGGTCTGGAGATCCTCGACAAGTCTTCGAACGCGACGATTTTGATGGTGACCGAAAAAGGTTACGGAAAACGAACGCGTATCGAAGAGTACCGGGTACAGTCTCGCGGCGGCGTCGGAATTATCACGCAGAAAACCACTGAAAAAGTCGGAAAGGTCGTCGGCACTAGAAGCGTGCAAGACACCGACGAAGTCATGATCACGACAGACAAAGGCCAAGTGATCAGGACTTACTGCTCGGAAATATCGGTGATCGGACGAAACACGGAAGGCGTTCGGTTGATTAATCTCAACCCGGACGAAAAGGTCACCGGAATCGCGCTCATCACGGAAGATGATAAGAGTGAACAGGCACCGGCTGACAAACATTAAGACGCGTTTATTACCGGCGGTCGTTCGTTTGATCGTCGGTTGCGTCTTGATCGCGACGGGTGGGTGTAAGTTTTCATCCGAGGAGCTCGAGTTCAGGCGCGCCGAAGAGGCGACCGAGAAACGCGACTACGAGAAGGCTCTCGGGCATTATGCGGCACTGGTCGATCGGTACGTCGAGACGCCTCTTGCCGTTCGGGCCGCCCGGGAGGCCGCCCGCATTTTACACTACGTCCAAAAGCGTCCCAAAGAAGCCATCCGTTTTTATAAGCACGTCGTTTTGTACGCGTCCGACGCGGAAGAGCGGACCGACGCGCAAAGGAAGATCGCTGAAATATTTCTGACTGAGACGATGGATTACACACAGGCAATCGCCGAATACAGCCGCCTGCTTGAACTTAATCCGTCGCCTGAACAAGAGTTGGCTTATCGTCTAGCGATCGCGCGCTCGTATTTCTACTTGTCGAAGTTTTATCAAGCGCAAGTCGAAACGGAGAACATTCTCCGCGGGAATTACGATAAAAAGTTGCTGTTCGAAGCGCTTCTCTTGAAAGCCAATATTTTCCTCGCCTCGAAAAAGCTCGACGAAGCTGTCGCGCTCCTCAAAGAGCTGATGGCGGAATATCCCGAGCGCTCGAAGGAGGAAAATATCGGATTCGTTCTCGCGGTGACATACGAGGATAAAAAAGATTTTAAAAGTGCGATTGAGACTCTCGAAGCGATGAAAGAAACGTACCCGGGAAAAGACTTCATCGAACAGAGGATAAAAATTCTACGCGAACGGCAGTCTCATCTGCCGGGGGCCCGCGGCTGGA
The DNA here is from genome assembly GCA_937927435.1 of uncultured Bdellovibrionales bacterium. GTDB lineage: Bacteria > Bdellovibrionota > Bdellovibrionia > Bdellovibrionales > JAMPXM01 > CALBDW01. Next base: position 33,851 of record CALBDW010000107.1, on the reverse strand, counting down.
GAAAGTGAGGGAACAGTGGATCGGAAAACGGCCGTTTTTATCTCAATGGGTTTCGAAGTGATCGGTATCGTCATCGCGGCCATTTATATCGGTGGCTGGTTCGATAAAACCTACGATCTTAGGGGACTAGGCACCGTGGCGTCGATTTCAATTGGATTCGTGGGCTGGCTACTCCACCTCTACATGGCGGCTCGAGCGATTGAAAAAGAGGAAAATTCGAGCGATAGAAAGTCGCGATGATCCTCGTTCTGGCCGTTCATTTCGTTTTAAGCCTGTTTTTTACACTCGCATTCTGCCTATTTTTTGATCTTTCGGCCGCCCTTTCTTTTGCCGCCGGCAGCTTTTTAATGCTGGGAAATCTTTTAGTTATGTCGCTGGTTTGGCCTCTTATTTTGGCCAAAAAACAGGTTGCCTTGTCTACGGGTGTCATTGTATTGAAGTTCGCGATATTGACATGGGTTGTATTTTCAGTCGCGACGGGGACGACGATCCATGCGGGTTGGTTTGCCGGTGGGTTAAGCCTCGTAGTCGTGAGTGCCGTTGTAGCGGCGTTCAAAATCGCGGCGACATCAAATTAAAGAGGTCGTAGTGGCGGGCCATTTTACTTGGTTTAATTTGCTTCCCGGAGAGCTCCATTTCGGTATGGAGCATGAAACTTTAGCGGCCGTTGGCGGTTCAGTGGCTGCAACCGGCCTCATCGTCATCCTCAGCATTATGGGACGGCTTGCGTTGGGTAAAGGCGATGCGGCTGTCCAACCGGCAGGTCATCTTTCCCTCAAAGGTTTCTTTGAGGCCTTCATTGAATTCATGAACGCCGTGGTTGAAATGGTGCTCGGGAAGCATGGCCGTCCGATGTTGCCGGTATTCGCGGCGATTTTCTTCTATATCGCGTTCAACAACTTGATGGGTTTGATCCCGGGAATGCCGGCGGCGACCGCAAATATCAACGCGGCCCTCGCTCTCGGCGCTTTCTCCTTCGTTTACTACAACGTTCAAGGTTTTAAACATGCGGGTATCCACTACTTGAAACACTTCATGGGTCCTGTGTGGTGGATGGCGTGGATTCTTATTCCGATCGAGTTGATCTCGAACTTCGTGCGTCCGTTCAGCTTGGGTATCCGTCTGAGCGTGAACATGACGGCGGACCACACCATTCTCGGGACATTCCTTGACCTCACGAAGGTCGGTGTTCCGGTTATTTTCTACGGCATGGGAACGTTCGTTTCCTTATTGCAAGCATTCGTGTTCACGATGCTTTCAATGGTTTATGTCATGATGGCCACGGCCGATGACCACTAATCACAACAAAGGGTGAAGCAATGAAAAAACTGTTCGCAATCGCATCTCTTTTCATGGCTGTTCCGGCATTTGCTCAAGAAGCCGCCGCTACGAGCGCTAACGTCGGCGCGAACCTCTGGGGTATCGGCATCGCAGTCGGTATCTTGATGGGTCTTGCGGTTCTCGGCGGTACTCTCGCTCAATCGAGAGCTGCTTCGACTGCTCTTGACGGTATCGCACGTAACCCGGCTGCTTCGGGTAAATTCACGGTTCCGTTGATTCTCTCGCTCGCTCTTATCGAGTCGCTCGTACTCTTCGCGTTCTTGATCGGCTTCGGTATGGCTGGCTCGATCAACGGCGTTCTCGAAAAGCTCGCGGCTGGCATGTAATAAGCTGCCCGGTTTACCGGGACTGCAAATAAGACCCACATCTCGATCGGGATGTGGGTTTTTTGTTTTTAGGCGCTTAAGTCTTCAAAACTTGCTTCAGAAACCGGGCGGTTTCGCTTCGCTTGGATTTCGCGACTTCTTCGGGTGTACCTTTCGCGACGATTTCTCCACCCGCATGCCCTCCGTCAGGTCCGAGATCAATCACGTAATCCACCGATTTGACCACATCCATATTGTGCTCAATCACGAGGACCGTGTTGCCCTGATCAACGAGTTCCTGAAGAAGTTCGATCAGCTTCGCGACATCGTCGAAATGAAGGCCCGTCGTAGGTTCGTCGAGGATGTACAACGTCTTTCCGGTTCCTCTCTTGGAAAGTTCTTTGCTGAGCTTCACGCGCTGGGCTTCACCTCCGCTTAAGGTAGTGGAACTTTGCCCAAGCGTGATGTAATCGAGGCCGACCCTATGGAGAGTTTCAAGTTTTCTGCGAATCGTCGCGTGATTATGGAAGAATTCCAGAGCCTCCGAAACGCTCATCGAGAGTACGTCCGCAATGCTTTTTTCTTTATAGCGAATCGCGAGCGTTTCACGGTTGTAGCGGCGCCCTTGGCAAACGTCACATTCGACGAAGACGTCAGACATGAAGTGCATTTCAACGCGAATCATGCCAGCGCCTTGGCAGTTTTCACAACGCCCGCCCTTCACATTGAAACTGAAGCGTCCGGGGGCGTAACCCCGAACCTTCGAATCCGGGAGGGCGGCGTACAGGTCGCGGATCAACGGAAATAAGCCGACGTAAGTAGCCGGAGTCGAACGCGGGGTTCTGCCGATCGGGTTTTGGTTGATGTCGATGACTTTGTCGATATGTTCAAGTCCAGAGATGGACTTATAAGGAGGAACTTTCCACTTCGAGTCATAGAAGTGGTTCGCCAGAATACGGTACAGAGTGTCCATAATTAACGTCGACTTGCCCGAACCAGAAACGCCGGTTACGGCCACGAAAGTTCCGAGGGGAATCTCGAGATCGACGTTTTTGAGATTGTTTCCGCTCGCTCCTTTTAAGGTGATGAATTTACCGCTTCCTTTCCGCCGTTCTCTCGGCACCGGAATGCCCAACGCGCCGCTCAGATATTTTCCGGTCAAACTCTGCTCGTTTTTCGCGATCTCATCGGGCGTACCCGCGGCGATCACTTCTCCTCCAAGAACTCCGGCGCGGGGTCCGATATCGATGATATGATCGGCCGAGCGGATCGTGTCCTCGTCGTGTTCGACCATCAGGATCGTATTACCAAGTTCACGAAGATCCCTCAGGATATCGAGAAGACGGTGATGGTCGCGGGGATGTAGTCCGATACTCGGTTCATCGAGAACGTAAAGTACGCCGACAAGCGACGAGCCGACCTGGGTGGCGAGACGAATGCGTTGAGACTCACCTCCCGAGAGGGTGCGCGTGGGCCTGTCGAGGCTCAAGTAACCGGCGCCGACGCGAATGAGGTAGTCGAGACGGGCCTCGATCTGTTTCAGGATTTTTTCCGCGACGATCTGCCCGCGCGGGGACCATTCGTTTCCTTTCAAAACTTCTCGGAGCTCGACAGCGGAAAGCGAAGCCAGTTCGGTGATGGAACGGCCGGCGATCAAAACGTTGCGGGCCTCTTCACGTAGGCGGGTTCCCTTGCAATCTGGACATTCGCGTATTGCGAGTTGGTCGATTTCTCCTTCTTCGTCCTCCTCGCTTTTGTGGGCGACCGCTTTCGAAACCCGATAGCGTACGCTGCGGACCGTCCGGGGTTCGTCCCCGGATTCGTATTGCACGTCCTCGATTTCTTCGATGTCTATCGTGCCGAGTCCGTTACATGTCGGACAAGCGCCGCGAGGGTTATTGAAGCTGAAGAAACGCGGCTCAAGTTCCGGAAAGCTGAAGCCGCAAACAGGGCAAGCCGAATAAATAGAATAGCTTTTTCGTTCGCCGTTCGGTTTTTCGACTGCAACCCGCCCGTTGCCATATTGAAGGGCCATGTTCACGCTTTCGGCCAACCGCACCCGAACGCCGCTTTTGAGAACGATTTTATCGATAACGATATCGATGTCGTGCGTTTTGGTTTTGACGAGTTTCTTCTGTTTGCTGAGGTCGACGTATATCCCGTCGATCTTCGCGGAAACAAATCCCCGCTTCAGCCATTTTTGAAATTCGGCGTAGAACTCACCCTTTTTGCCTTGAACGAAGGGAGCGAGAATGTAGAGGCGGGTTCCCTCCCCCATCTTTTCAATGTCGTCGACGATCTGGTTCGGCGTCTGACCGGCGACCGGAACCTTATGAACCGGGCAATGGGCGGTGCCCACTTTCGCGTAGAGAAGCCGAAGATAATCGTAGACCTCGGTGACAGTTCCGACGGTCGAACGCGGGTTGAGTCCGACGGATTTTTGGTCGATGGCGATCGCCGGCGACAAGCCCGTAATGGAATCGACGTCGGGTTTTTTCAGCTTTTCGAGGAAGTTGCGCGCGTATGTCGAAAGAGAGTCGACGTAGCGCCTCTGGCCTTCGGCATAGATCGTGTCGAACGCAATGCTGGATTTCCCGGAACCGCTGAGTCCCGTGATCACCGTAATCTTATTGCGCGGAATATCGACCGCAATATTCTTCAGATTGTGTTCTCTCGCGCCTTTAACGCGAATGCCGTCGAATTCCTCAATACTCATGCACGAATGCCTTCAATCGCCTTAGAGCATGGGATTCACGATGCTCTCGATCTCGTTTTTAATGCGAGCCAATCCCGCTTCCGAAGTCGATTCGAACCGAAGTACGAGCACAGGCTGCGTGTTAGAGGCGCGAGCCAGGGCCCAGCCGTCTTTAAAGCTGATCCGAATTCCGTCGATGAGGTTCACCTTATAGTCTTCGGTGTCGTTTTTGTAGATTGAACGGAGCTTTTCGACAATCGTGCGTTTTTTCTCTTCGGTGGTATCAATGCGAATCTCCGGAGTGTTGTAGGCCGGGGGAAAATCCGCGAGCAACTCCCGGATGGTTTTCCCGGACTTACCGATGATTTCCACGACTCGAAGGCCGGCGTAAAGAGCATCGTCGTATCCGTAGTTCCGGTCCGAGAAAAACACGTGGCCGGAAAGTTCGCCTCCGAACGGCGCTTTTTCCTCCTTGATTTTGTTCTTAATCAGGCTGTGCCCCGTCTTCCACATAACGGGTTGGCCACCGCGGGCCGCGATGTCGTGGTAAAGACGGTCGGAGCATTTCACGTCGCCGATGATTTTCGCGCCCGGATGCGACTCAAGGATGGAGCGGCTGATAAGAACCATAAGTTCATCGCCGGGTACCATGCGGCCCTGGTCGTCAACGACGCCGATGCGGTCGGCGTCCCCGTCGAATCCTATACCAATCGCGGCGCCGTGCTCGCGGACCGCTTTTTTCAAATCATCGAGGTTCTTTTCAACGGTCGGATCCGGATGATGATTCGGAAAACGTCCATCCGGCTCTTCGAAAAGAATGATTGGCTTGAGGCCAACCGCTTCATAAAGGCGGCGGGCGATGCAACCGGCGGCGCCGTTCCCACAATCAAGGACGACTTTGACTTGCGGCATGTCTTTAAATTCTTCTTTATAACGAGCCACATAGTTGTCGAAGATATTGAAAGTCGTGTAACTGCCGGCTCCTTCGACGAAACGTCCGCCTTCAATAATCCGGCGGAGCTTTTGAATCTCTTCTCCGAAGATCGTCGATTTACCGACGGAGATCTTAAAGCCGTTGTAATCGGGAGGGTTGTGGCTACCGGTGATCATCAAGCCGCCGTCGGCATTGTCGAGATTGAACATGGAGAAGTAGGAAATCGGCGTCGTGATCAGTCCGAGAAAAACGACCTTCGCGCCAGCTTTTTGCAAACCCTCACTGAGCGCTTTGGCCAAAGAAGGGCTCGAGAGACGGGCGTCGTGTCCTAACGTAACGACCGGATTTTTCGGCGAACCGTTTTCGACGAGATAGGTGACGAACGCTTGCCCAAGTGCGAAAGCGAAGTTCTCGTCTAAATCTTTTTTGTATACGCCGCGGATGTCGTATTCGCGGAAGATCTCTGTATTCACCATACTCTTACTCCAGTTCAAGACTGACAGGGGAACGGCAAAGCTTCAAAGCCCATTCAATCGCCAAGGTCATCGATCTTGCGTCCGCCTTGTCTTTTCCAAAAATGTCTTTCGCCGTTCCATGATCGACGCTTGTTCTCACGAATGGAAGGCCTAAGGTCATGTGTATACCGGATTCTTGGCCGTGGATCATCTTGAATGGAATGAGCCCTTGGTCATGGTAGTTGGCAATAAAAACGGAGTAACGGCGCCAATTTTCTTTGAAGAACGCAGCGTCAGGAACCAGCGGGCCCTCGATGTCGATCCCCTTCGATTGCGCTGCTTCCAGCGCGGAAGCGTGAACTTTTGACTCTTCCTGGCCGATCAGGCCCGCTTCACCGGCATGAGGATTCAGACCGAGGAGGGCTAAGGGCTTCACGGCGACTTTCGGGGGAAGGATTTGCCGCAGGATTTGGGCGGCTGCAATCGCCTTCTCCAAACGTTTCGCGGTCAACGTTCCCGGGACATCTGCGATCGGAATATGGCCGGTCGCTAACACGACGTTAAACTGGCTCCCTATAAAACCCATGAAGAGTTCTCGCCGACCAACAACGCGGCGAAGAATGCCTGTGTGCCCGAGGTCTTTCATTCCTGCTCCCGCGATTGAGGTTTTCGAAAGCGGCGCCGTGACCATTCCATCGATATGGCCGAAAAGGCTCGCCTTCGCCGTCGTTTCGACCCATGCGGCCGGCGGCAAATGGGAGTTGATATCGATCAGGTCGCGTTTTGAATCCGTCGCTACTTTCAGAGCCTCGGGCCAGGAGTTTACAGTTATGCGTTTGAAATGTCGGTCTATGAGAGAGAGGTGCGACTCCGGGCAGAGCGGAGACCTCCAAACGTAGAACCGCACGCCTGCGACCGGCTTGAGTTTGGCCAGCGCTTTCGCCGTAACCTCGGTGCCGATGCCGTCCGGATCACCGGTCGTTATTGCGATTCGGAGAAGCGAATTTTTTGTCTTCACTTATTGATCCGAATAAATGCCTCTTGCCGGAGTTGATCCAACCAAGAACGGAACTGGCGTTTATAAGCGTTTTCGTAAAGCTCCGCCCGGATTTGCGCGCGTTCTTTTTCCGTGCGCGGGTCCGGAATCAAGCGTTTTTTGTTGAGCTTGACGATGTGATAACCGCCGGATGCGGGTAAGACTTCCGTGTATTCGCCAGGATTCATTTTTTTGAGGACAGACTCCAGGTTTTTCTGCAGTTCTCCGGTTTTGAAAACACCGAGCAAACCACCTTCTTCAAAAGCGGGGTCCTCACTGAGTTCCGCGGCCAGTTTCTCGAAGCTTTCCCCGTTTTTCAGTCTTTTATACGCCGATTCCGCGCGCGAGCGGGCCAGAGCTCCCCCCGATGGCCCTGCCCGGAAAAAAATGTGGGAGATCGTGTACTCGAACGCTTGGTTTTCGGAAGACCCGTGGCGCGCGATATACTCGGCCAAGACGTCATCCTCGGAGATCTTGACGCGTGAAAGGACCGCGTTCTGGATGAGGGTTTGGCGTTCCAGCTTTTTTCTTGTGAAGTCTTGAAACTCAGAGAAGGTGATACCACGCTTTTGCAACGCAGTCTTCATTTCATTGCGCGAAAGGCCGTTGCTTCTTTCGGTTGCGCGAATCTCCTGTTCGACCTTTTCGATCGGAATGGAAATTTTCTGTTTTTTGACTTCGGAGTCGATGAGTTTTTCATCGATCATCTTTTGCAGGAGCTGGTTACGGTCTTTAAGAAGGGCCCGCGCCGTCGCCTCGTCGGGAACCAGCAAATCGTCGACGAGCGCCTCTTTGCGCAGATATTCTTCGAATTTTTTCATGTCGCTCAAAGTGATCGGCTCGTCGTTAACGATGGCGACGACTTTTTCGACGATCTCAGCGCGGGAAACGCCGCAAGCCAAAGTGCAAAGCGCGAACATGATTAAAAAATGACGCATCAAGACCCCCGGGTCGTGACTGTGATGGAGTTGAGAACTCCGTCATCGCGCTTGATGGAAGACTTGCGAACCTGCTCCTCCAACCATCGGGAAAAAACTTGTTGAGCCCGAGCCTCGGTCAAGCGCCTCCGTATCTTAGCTTTCGCCTCTTGGAAACTCAAACGTGCTTCAGGCTCTTTTCCAAGAACTTCGAAAATGTGCCATCCGTAGGGGCTTTTTAAGATCTTGCTGCGCGCGCCGACCGGCATCTTAAAGGCCTGGTCGAAGACTTCGAGCGTGCCCTTTTCGATCCACCCGGTATCACCACCCGCAGCGCCTTCTGGAGCGATTGAAAAATTCTTTGCCAAATCTTCCATTTTCTTGCCGCGGGAGAGTTCTTCCATGATGCGCTTGGCGTCATCCTCTTTTTCGAGAACAATTTGGCGAAGCCGGACCTTTGCGGGCTTCTGAAACTCTTTTTTATTTGCCTCGTAGTACATCTTCATGTCGGCTTCCGTCGGCTCTTCGACGTCCGCCGTGATGGCGTCGAAAATCTTTTTCTGAAGAAGAGAGAACTCGATGTCTCGGCGCCACTTCTCAAGGGAAATGTTTTCTTGGGCGAGAGCGCGCCGGAAAGCGAATTCGTCCGGATATGTGGAGCGGACTTCGTCGATATGCGCGTCGATTTCGCTCTTCTCGACTTTGACTCCGTGTTTTTCGGCGTAATCACGGGCGATTGCTTCGAGAACGAAGGCCTGGACGGTCTCCTCTTTAATCCGGTTCAGAATGGCTTCGTCCTTGGCGTAAAGCGCATCAAAGCCGCGCAACCGGCTCGCTAACCGGTCAGCAAATTCCTGGGTGGAAATTTCCCGGCCGTTGACGACGAGCGCTGTCTTGTTCAGGACAGTGCTCTCTCTGGAAAAACATCCGGTAAGCGTAGAAAGACCTATAAGGCAAAAGAGCAAAGGCCGCAAACAGCGCATCACTTGATCAGGTTTTTATTCACCTTGACCGGGTAAGACTTCTTCAGTTTAGCGAAGTACGCGTCGAAGAGGGCTTTGCGCTTCTGATCAAAGACGGCCATGCGGATTTGACGTTTATCCGCATCTTTGTAGCTACGGCGTCCCGTCACTTTAATAATGTGGTAACCGTACGGGGTTTCGATAAGCCCCTTCACTTCGCCCACTTTCATTTTCAAAGCGGCTTCGTAGTAAGAAGGCATCAGCGTCAGGCGGCTTTGCCAACCGACGTCGCCACCGTTTCGCTTGCTGAGAACATCGTCCGTGTAGAGGTTGACGAGCTCTTCAAACGGTCTTTTGCTCTTTTTCACTTCTTCATAAATTTCCATCGCGCGGTTACGAGCGGCTTTCTTTTGTTCCGGGGTCGCGTCGGGACGGAACTCGATAAGAATGTGGCTGGTGCGAATCTCAGGGTTATTTTTGTAATATTCCTGCATTTCTTTTTCGGTCACTTTGATCTCATTGACCGCTTTGCCCAGCTCCCGCTCGATCAAGCCTTTATACAATTCTTGTCTGATTCGTTCTTTGACGATCGGGTCGTCTTGCAGGCCTTTTTTGGTAGCTTCTTGAACGCCCATCTCGAACCGGACCAGGTCTTCAAGAAAGAGGTCTTTGGACGGGGGATTTAAGGTTTGCTTACGAACCTCTTCGTACTTGTCGTTGAACTCCTTGAGAGTGATGTTTTTGGAGCCGACAACGGCCACGACATCATTATTGTTCTGCGCAACTGCCGACCCGCTCATCATGAGCAAAACGAGACCGAACGCTGCGCCAGCAACGAAGAAGGTGCGCTTCATAACCCAACCCCTTAATTTCCTTGGAAGGTTATTAATTAAGGCTAGCATTGGCACTTAAGGCGCCGCAATAAGATTGCGAGCCTGTTGCCCTGCATTAGCTAGTGCTTCTTCTAGGCTCTTAGCCAGTTCCGGATCGCGGCTATCACGATCGCGCTCGACCGCCGGCAGAGATTCGCCCCAGACCACGACGACTCGAGCGAATGGTAACGGGAGAAAAGTCTTGTTCCACGCTTTTTCGAAAACATATTTCCGGTCACAGGCGACCGCGAGAGGAAATATCTCTCCTTTGATTAGTTTCGAAATCTCAAACACGCCCGGTTTGACCTTGTGCAAGGGTCCTTTAGGGCCGTCGACCGCGACGCTGGGTCTCCAGCCTTCGCGCGCCAAGCGGAGTATCCCCTTCAACGCCGCAGCTCCTCCGCGCGTACTCGAACCCCGGGCCGACTTCGAACCGAAAAGATGGACGATCCGGTTCATCAACTCGCCGTCTTTGCTTGTCGACGTCATAACGGCCGCCCGGTACTTGGGCAGAAGATGCAAGATTCCCAGCTCGTCGCCGTGCCAATGGGCGAAGACCATGGGACGGTTTTCTTCGATAGCCTTTTTCAAGGAGGCGGATTCGATGATATGAATCCGCCATGTGAGTTTGAGAGCCGAATAGATCCAGTATAGAAGAACCGGCAGGACGTAAGTTCGGAACATGCGCTCTTATTGCTGCAAGAGTTTCTTGAATTCTTGCGTGAGCAACGGAACGACTTCCAAAGCGTCGCCAACGATACCGTACGTCGCTTTTTGGAAGATCGGAGCGTTCGGATCTTTGTTGATCGCGACGATCACCTTGCTTCCGCTCATGCCCGCCAGGTGTTGGATGGCGCCTGAAATTCCACAAGCGATGTAAAGGGTCGGCGCCACGGTTTTTCCGGTTTGGCCGACTTGCATACTGTGCGGAACCCAACCGGCGTCGACGACCGCACGGGAGGCACCAACCGTCGCGCCGAGCACATCCGCCAACTCTTCAAGTAATTTGAAGTTCGCGGCTTCCTTCATGCCGCGGCCGCCGGAAACGATGATATTCGCTTCCGACAGGTCCAGTTTAGCGGAGGTGCCTTTCACGACTTCTTTAATAATTGTTTTGAGGTCTTTAACGGGTGCCTTGATTTCTTCAATAGCCGGAGTTTTCACAGCCGCCGACGGTTCGATCGTCAGCTGGTTCGGACGCATAAGAACGATCTGAACCGGGCTGTTAACAAACGCGACCTCGGCGGAGCATTTGCCGGCGTACATCGGGCGACGCACTTTCACTTCGCCCGTACCCGAAATCTCGAGTTCCGTGCAGTCGCTGACCACGCCGGTGTTCAGGCGAGCGGCGACGCGAGGGAAGAGGTCGCGACCGAGGGTCGAAGATGAAGCCAGCACGACGGTCGGCTTTTTGTCATTTAAGATGTTGGAAACCACTTCGGTGAACAGCTCGGGGTTATACTGGTCGAAAGCCGCATCATCGCCCAAGATCGCGTCATCGACACCTTCCTTACCGAGGACGTCGACGAGATTCTTAGCGCCGCTACCCAGAGCGACTGCTTGAATCTTCAGACCCGATTTCCGTGCGGCCGAGAGAAGCTCCAATGCGCTTTTCTTAAGTTGGCCTTGGCTGAATTCGGTGAAAACAAGTACGTGTGCCATTGTGATCTTCTCCCTTCCCTCTTAAATCACCTTCGCTTCCTCGCGAAGAAGCTTAACGAGAGTTTGCGCTTGGGTTGCGGCATCGCCTTCGATCATTTTGACCGGCGGCTTCTCGGGCGGCATCTGGAAGTTCTGATAGTGAATGCGGGTTTCCGCCGCGCTTACGCCGAGGCCATCGAGAGTGAGTTCTTTAATTACTTTCTTTTTCGCTTTCATGATGCCCGGAAGGCTGGCGTAGCGGGGCATATTCAAGCCCTTATTGGCAGCGATAACGGCCGGAACCGCCAGTTGCATCACTTCGCGAGCTCCGCCTTCAATTTCGCGTTCGGACACGGCGGACGAGTCGGACACTTCGAGTTTCGTGACAGCCGTGGAGTGCGGGACGCCTAAGTGTTCCGCCAGCATTTGGCTGACCGATGCGGCGTTGTCATCGATAGCGAGTTTGCCCGTCAGGACCAGACGATAGTCACCTTCCGCTTTGATGGTCGCCGCCAAAGCTTTCGCCGTCGTCGAAGGATCCAGATCCTCCGGTGCGTCAACCGCAATAGCATCATCCGCTCCCATCGCGAGAGCGGTGCGCAGGGTTTCGACAATGCGGGCTTTGGGGCCGACGCTGATTACAGTGACATTGGTCGCTTTACCGGCTTCTTTCAGTTTCAGGGCCTCTTCAACTGCGAATTCGTCATAGGGGTTCATGACCCATTTCACGCCGGCCGTATCAATGCCGGAGGCGTCGCCTTTGATTTTGATTTTCGTTTCCGTATCCGGGACCTGCTTGATGCAGACAAATACTTTCATAGATTTCGACCTCGTTTCAGACCCTTATGTCAGAGAACAAGGTGAGAAGTAAAATACAAGGTGATCCAGTCGGCAATTTTTGAGTCTTTTCGAACTCAATTTTGCACTGCGACTCAGTCGAGTCGGGGATTTAAATCTCCACTCAGAAGGTCTGAGTTCACGCTTAGGCATAGACAGAAATGCCGCACAGGAGTAATTGATAGGGTATTGAAAGTGCTGAAGAAGTGCGTAATCGAGAAGTCGAGATCTGAATGCTGAATTTATAAGCAAAACGGGTTTCGACGCAAATCAGAAAACTTCCTAAAGGGTTCTCTCGTGAAATATTCGCTATCATCAATCGGTCAAAAACAGATCATGGCAGTTACCGGTCTCGTTTGGGCCGGATTCGTTCTGTCCCATATGATTGGGAATCTTCTCATCATTGCGGGGCCGGATGTTTATAACGGTTATAGTCACGCGCTCGTGAGCAATCCGCTGGTTTATCTAGCGGAAGCTGGCTTGGTGCTGACTCTACTCTTCCACGTCGTCAAAGGCATTCGCTTGACGATCGCCAACCGTCGGGCGCGCGACACGAAGTACGCATTGACGCCGAACGGGGCGAAGAGTCCGCGTTTCCAAAGCCGGTGGATGATTTTCCACGGTTCAATCATTCTCGTTTTCATTATCTTGCATTTGCTTTCATTCAAATACGGTCCTGGCATACGTGAAGGCTATATTACCACCGTAAACGGCGTTGAAATGCGCGATATCTATCGCCTCGTCGTGGAGGCCTTCCGCCAGCCCGGCTATATGTTGTGGTATGTGATCGCGATGGTCTTCGTCGGCTTGCATCTGAGCCACGGTTTCTACTCGTCGTTCGCATCGCTCGGCTTCTACCATCCGAGGTATTCGCCGATTCTGAACAAGTTCGGCTACCTTTACGCCGTCGTTGTGGCGCTCGGATTTATTGTTCCACCTATTTACGTTTATTTCGTGCTCTGAGAGAGGAAGGCGATCATGGCCGCAGAAACGAAATCTTTGGATTCAAAAATTCCACCGGGTCCCCTTGAGACGAAGTGGGAAAACCACAAATACGCGATGAAGCTGGTCAACCCGGCGAATAAACGGAAACACACGATTATCGTCGTGGGCACGGGCTTGGCCGGATCGTCGGCTTCGGCGACCTTGGGTGAGCTTGGGTACAATGTGAAAACATTCTGTATCCACGAGTCTCCCCGTCGGGCCCACTCGATTGCGGCTCAGGGAGGTATCAACGCGGCTAAGAATTACCAAAACGACGGCGACTCGGTTTTGCGCCTGTTCTACGACACGATCAAGGGTGGCGACTTTCGCGCCCGGGAAGCGAACGTTTACCGTTTGGCCGAAATTTCTCCGAACATTATCGATCAATGCGTCGCTCAAGGCGTTCCGTTCGCGCGTGAATACGGCGGTTATCTTACGAACCGCTCGTTCGGCGGCGCTCAGGTTTCGCGGACTTTCTATGCACGCGGCCAGACGGGTCAACAGCTTCTCTTGGGTGCATATCAGGCGATGATGCGCCAAGTGGCCGCAAAGCAAGTTACGCTCTATACGCGTCGGGAGATGTTGGACCTCGTTCTCGTGGACGGTGTCGCCCGCGGAATCATCACTCGGAACCTGGTGACGGGAGAAATCGAGACCCATGCCGCGGATGCCGTTATTTTGGCGACCGGCGGTTACGGGAACATTTTCTACCTTTCGACGAATGCGAAGCTGTCGAATGCGACGGCGATCTGGCGCGCCCATAAGAGAGGCGCTTACTTCGCGAACCCCTGCTTCACGCAGATTCACCCGACCTGTATTCCGGTATCGGGCCCGTACCAGTCGAAGCTCACTCTGATGTCGGAATCTCTCCGCAACGACGGTCGCGTTTGGGTGCCAAAGCAGCCCGGAGACAAGCGCCATCCGAACGATATTCCGGAAGAAGAACGCGATTATTATCTTGAACGCGTGTATCCGAGCTACGGTAACCTTGCTCCTCGCGACGTTTCGTCCCGTCAAGCGAAGTTCCGTGTCGACGAGGGCCGCGGTGTCGGTCCGACGGGAATGGCGGTTTATCTTGATTTCCGTGATGCTATTAAACGTCTCGGCAAGAAGGTCATCGATGAGCGATACGGAAACCTTTTCGCCATGTATGAGAAAATCACTGGCGAGAATCCGTACGAAGTTCCGATGCGGATCTATCCGGCCGTCCACTACACGATGGGTGGTCTCTGGGTCGACTACAACTTGATGAGCAATATCCCTGGTCTGCACGTCCTTGGCGAAGCGAACTTCTCGGACCACGGCGCGAACCGCTTGGGGGCTTCGGCGCTCATGCAAGGTCTCGCGGACGGATACTTCATCATCCCGTATACGATCAGCCATTACATCGCGAGCACGCCGCTTCCGAAGGTTGATACGAACCACGAGGCATTCCGTGAAGCAAAGGCGGACGTGGAAGCCCGTTTGAATAAGCTCTTATCCGTTAAGGGTACGAGAAGCCCTGATGACTTCCACCGGCAGCTCGGCCATATCATGTGGGAATACGTCGGAATGTCCCGCAATGAGGCCGGATTGAAAAAAGCGATCGAAGAAATTCGGAAGCTGCGGGAGGAATACCACCAAAACGTGAAGGTCATGGGCGATGCGAACTACATCAACCCTGAGCTCGAAAAGGCGGCCCGAGTCGCCGACTACATGGAGCTCGGAGAACTGATGGCTCACGACGCTCTCCATAGGAATGAATCGTGCGGAGGCCATTTCCGCGAAGAATATCAAACTCCGGACGGCGAAGCTCTGCGCGACGACAAGAACTTCTGCTACGTGGCGGCTTGGGAATGGGGGGGTGCTTCGACGCCTCCGGTGCTCCACAAAGAAGAATTGAAGTTCGAAAAAGTTCAACTGGCGACACGAAGCTATAAGTAAGAGGAAACGATGGCTGGAACGGTTCAGAGAACAATCAATGTAAAACTTCGGGTGTGGCGCCAACCCAACCGGGATACGCCCGGCCACTTCGAAGAATATGAAGCGCGCGATATCAACACGGACGCTTCGTTTCTCGAAATGCTCGATATCGTTAACGAGCGCCTGATCAAGGAGAACAAGGATCCGATCGCGTTCGATCACGATTGCCGTGAAGGGATTTGCGGATCGTGCTCCATGGTTATCAACGGCAATCCGCACGGTCCCGAACTCGGCACCGCGACTTGCCAGTTGCACATGCGCAAATTCAAAGACGGTGACACCATTACGATCGAGCCGTTCCGCGCTCGCGCGTTCCCGATCATCAAAGATCTCTCGGTCGACCGTACGGCTTTGGATAAGATTATCGCGGCGGGTGGTTATATCTCGGTCAATACCGGTAACGCTCCCGACGCGAACTCGATTCCCGTTCCGAAGGCCGACGCGGATGAAGCATTCGATGCGGCGACTTGCATCGGTTGCGGCGCTTGCGTCGCCGCATGTGTGAACTCCTCCGCGATGCTCTTCATGGCTGCTAAGATCGCCCATCTTGAAAAACTGCCCCAAGGTCGGGTCGAGCACGAGCAAAGGGTGCTGAAAATGGTCAAAGCCATGGAAGAGGCGGGGTTCGGAAACTGCAGTAACACCGGCGCGTGCGCATTGTCTTGCCCGAAAGAAATCAAGTTCGAAACAATCGCGCGTTTGAACCGCAGCTTCTTGAAGGCATCCGTTAAGAGACGCTCCTGAAGCGGGTTTGCGGCCACATCGGGTCGCCGGGAACTGAACATTTTTTGTTTAGTTTGAGCGAAGAAGATGTGGCCGAATTCCCCGTTTCAAGAATTCAACAAGACTTTTAGACAGATCAGATTTATCTTCTGAGCCTTTCTATCACTTCAATCGTTTAAATTTTTCCGATTGCCGTTCTGAGTTTTCCACGTTTACGCTTTTTCAGTAACGCGCGAGAGCCGCTTCATCGACGGCTTCCTTGGGAAATTTTTCCCTTCTTCGGCGCGTACCGATTTGGAGGGGCCATGAGAACATCGAAACTCAAGAAATGGGCGTGGTGCGGATCGCTCTTGGCGGTTCTTGCAACCTGCACTGCGCTTGCGGTCGTATCATCGACAGAACCGACCAAAGAAACGGATCTGGCGCCTTTGCCCGAAAGCGTGCCCGGCCAGTACGTGGTTCAGCTTGCGAAGCCGCGTTCGGCGTTCGAGACCCAGGTGCTTGAGTCGAAGCTGGGCGGAAAAATTCTTTCGGAGATCCGGCCCGATATGGTTCTCCTCCAGCGGAAGGTTGGGGAAAGACCAGATGAAGTGATCCGCGTTCTCCGCAGCCGTCCCGAAGTTCTGATCGCGGAGCCCAACTACATTTTCCGAATCCAACAGCGACCTAACGATCCTGAATACGAGAAGCTTTGGGGCTTGGCGAACTTCGGGCAAAAAGACGGCGACAATCAGGTCGGCGTCCCCGGTATCGATATGAACATGGAGCGAGCCTGGGAAATTACGACAGGTTCGCGCGACGTCATCGTGGCTGTTATCGATACGGGCGTTAACTACCGTCACCCCGATCTCGCCGCGAACATGTGGGTCAACGAAGCCGAACTCAACGGCGAGCCTGGCGTCGACGATGACGGTAACGGGTACATCGATGACATTTATGGGTACAACTTCGTCAAAAACAACGGCGACCCGATGGACGATAATGGCCACGGCACCCACTGCGCTGGCACCATCGGCGCTGAAGGCAATAACGGTATCGGCGTCGCAGGAGTGGCTTGGAAGGTCCGTATCATGGCGCTTAAATTCCTGGATGCGGCGGGTGGTGGAACCCTCGATAACGCTATCCGGGCTCTTGATTACGCCACTAAGAGCAATGCCATGATCCTAAGCAACTCGTGGGGCGGGAGCATCAATTCCGAGCTTCTCGAGAAAGCGGTTTACGCGACTCGCGATGCCGGCAAACTCTTCGTGGCGGCGGCCGGTAACAACGGCATGAACAACGACAAGGCGAATAGCGTGCCCGCCAACTACAACTCCGATAACATTATTTCGGTCGCGGCGATCGACAACCGCGGTATGTTGGCTCGTTTCTCCAACTATGGAGCGACCAAGGTACACATCGCTGCACCCGGAGTTGGGGTCTATAGCACTTACAAGAACGGTTATCTGTCCCTTTCCGGAACTTCGATGGCGACACCTCACGTTTCTGGTCTTGCGGCTCTCTTGCTCGCGCAAAATCCGACGTGGACTTACAAAGAAGTGAAAGAGCGTATTCTGAACTCGGCACGACCGTTGGCCCAACTCCGTGGTCGTATCGCGACGGGTGGGATCGCGGATGCTTACTACGCTTTGACGGGACAAACTCCGCCGCCGGACCCGAACGATCCGACGGACTGGGAAAACCGCGTTCCGTACTCGCTTTCGACCGATCACCCTTACGCCAACGATATGGATGTTACGTACACGATCACGATTCCGGGCGCGAAGCGGTTGGCCGTTCACTTCAGCCGGTTTGAAACCGAAGCCGGTTACGACAAAGTCGAGTTCCTTGATCCCGAAGGTAAGTCTTACGGGACTCTTTCGGGCAACTACGACAACGGTTTCAGCCCGGTCATCAACGGCGACACGGTACTGATGCGGTTTAAGACCGACAGATCGGTCACGAAGTACGGATTCGACGTTGACTTCATCGCCGTCGAGAACTGACGCATATTCAGCTAAGCGCTGAAACTTCGAAAGCCGGGGCTTCCAGAGGAGCCTCGGCTTTTTTATGCTTAGACTTTTTTTCTTCCTTTGCGGATTTGGCTTTGGGGGCTGTAACCGGCTTCATTCAGGAACTTTTCAATTCGTAAGTTTACAAATTCCGGCATGTCGAGTTGGGTGCAGTGCGACCCGTAAGGAACGCGCAAGAGCTGGCTGCTCCGGATTCGTTCGTGCAATAGCTCCTGATGTTCCCGTGGGGTGACGCCGTCTTTGTTGCCGCTGATGATGAGCGTGGGAACGTCGATTTTATCTAAAACCGGAGTTCCGTCGTAGTTGAGCATCTCATCGAACAAAATCGTGAACACTTCGAGATCCATCGAGGCGACGCCCCGGGTGTAAACTTCCACGTCTTTCAGGTTCGTTAAACTCAGATTGAATCCGCCCGCGAGAGACGTGATCGGAATGGCAAGAGGGCTGAGCACCGCAGTTTTCCATGCCGTCGAGAGAATCGTGGGGAATTTCCTGTGGGCCTCTTTGAATAGCCGGAACAGAGGTTCCGCGGCGTTGAAACCGAAAAGCCCGTTAATAGGATTTTTCGCGAAACCATTGATGAACACCAGGTTTTCCACGAACTCGGGCGACATATCGTAAAAGCGCAGGATCAATTGGACTCCGTAGCTATGTCCCCAAAAGGAAGCTTTCTGGAGGCCGAGGTGGTTCATAAGGCCCTGAATGTCACGGCAGATCGCTTCCATCGAAAGGTTCGCGCGATCTTGTGGAGCGGGCGTGCGGTGATGTCCGCGGTAATCAAAAACAATGGTTTGGTAGTTTTTCGAAAAATACCGGAGCTGGTGCGACCAGTGGTTCATGGGGCATGCGATGCCGTAACAGAGAACGATGGGTCGCCCGGTACCGCGCACTTCATAATACACGGGGGTTCCGTCAAAACTTTCAAACGCTCCGGTTTGCTTAATGACGTCGCTGAGATCAGTTACTTCCTTCATCGAACGTGACTCGTATCTGCGTGGTTCCAATGTCGATAACATCCCCGTCCTTCAAGATCTGTGAGTCGACCCATATGCCGTTTAAGCGGACTTCCTTCTCGGACTCGTTTTTGAAACGCACAGCCCTACCGCCGTTTTCGGGTAGAAGCCGGAAACAAAGCGGCGGCAACGACGGGTCTTGCAAATGCAAGTCGATGGAGCTTGTGCCGATCATGCGAGGTCCGTAGCCGACGGTCCATTCCGCTCCCATCTGAATTCCGCGCGTGAACTTGAGCCTAATTATCGGCGTAAATGCGGTCACTTCCCGCTGTCCCGGGGCCCCTTCGGACTTGATTTTTCGCAAAGCTTTGTCGACCAACTCCTGAACCAGATCCCACGCCGAGGGAGTGTTTTCCTCATCCACGACGTCCATCGGCACGGTGATTTCGTCAAAGTCGGTGAACTCATCCGACCCTGTGACGATCCGGAATTTCGTTCGGCCAAGAATAAAAGAAAGGCCTTCC
Organism: uncultured Bdellovibrionales bacterium; assembly: GCA_937927435.1. Taxonomy (GTDB): domain Bacteria; phylum Bdellovibrionota; class Bdellovibrionia; order Bdellovibrionales; family JAMPXM01; genus CALBDW01. Next base: position 14,698 of record CALBDW010000107.1, on the reverse strand, counting down.
TCAAGCTCGAGCTCCCGTACCCGCGTGCCGTCTGCCGTTTTAATGCCGTTCGTTGAACCGAGATCGACCAGCCGGAAACGGCCGTCGAGAGCCTCCAACACCTGAGCGTGTCTTGAAGAAAGCTTGGAATCTTGAATAGTTAGGTCGCCCTCTCGACGCCCTATGACAAGGCCGTTTTTAAGCCGAATCCGGCTTCCGCTTTGCTCTCCGCTGATAATCTCGAGGAATAAGGCCATTACTCTGAAGTATGGCAGAGTTTGAACGAGTTTTGGAGCGACACATCGGTCCGGAACTTGTCTGGCGCGTTACGACGTGGTATTCCACATCGACTTTGAAACTGAAAAAGCAGCCTTGCTCCTGGCCCGAGCCAGGGGCTGCCTAAACCGAAAGGACAAAAGTATGGCTTTACAACTGGAAGTTCGTCCGAACTTACGCCCTTACGAAGGCATTATTATCGTCCATCCCGATGCCACCGAAGAGGAACAAAAAGAATTGTTCCGCCGCAATAAATCGATCATTGAAGAACAATTCGGCGGCAGCGTGAAACATCTCGATACTTGGGGTAAGCGCACGCTCGCGAACCCGATCAAAAAACACCGCAAAGCTATTTACTTCCACACGACGTTCGAAGCAGAGCCGCAAGCGATTGCCGAGCTCGAACGCACGATGCGCATCAGCGATAAAGTGTTGCGCTTCGTGCACACGCGCCTCGACGACGGTACCGATCTGGCCGCATACGTTGAGAACTTCAAAAAAGCCCTGGCTGAAAGCGCGGCTCGCGAACGTGAACGCGAAGCCAAGTTCCAAGCTCGTAAAGCTGGTCAGAAAGGTGCGGGCGTCGCGAAACGCGAAAGCCGTCCTGAAGAAAGTGTGACGGAAGCTCGCCAAGGCGAAGAAGACGGTTCTGAGGAAGAAGAAGCGTAAGCGGAGCGAAGCGGGTGTCCATTAAGCCAATCCTTAAATTTGGCCTGCTCGTCATCCTGGCGGTCATGCTTTCGATGACGACAGTCATCTTCGGCGCGTTGCCGATGCGCGCGCTACGACGCGTTTACGGACGCTGGCCATTTTGGGTGGCGTTTGCGTCGGTCTCCGCCGGTGTGATGGCTTGGATTTCACCCTCTTACGGTCTTTTGGTTCTTTCCCTCGCCGTCGGTGTCGGCGCCTATGCTGAGATTGAAGACCATGGACTGTCTGTGTTCGTTTCTGGTTTCGTCGCGTCACTTGCGGCGATTGGGACGACGATTCTCGGCGTCGGCGCCTGGATCCATTTCACGAAAGTGGCCCTCGTCGATTCGGTTCGGCGGCATTTGGAGCCCTTGGTGGATAAGTTGGTGGCAATGAACGGCGGGTCCTCGATTAGTGTTGAAGCCGTCATGCAACAATTGCCGTCGGGGATCATAATCGGTCTTATCGCAGCTCTTGCGATCGCCTTGATCGGCGAGAGCTGGGCATTGAGATGGATTGGGGAAGAAGAAAAAGCCCGCGTTCCGCAAAGCCAGCTCAGCTCGTTTCGGGTGCCGGACCTCTTTATCTGGCTGACGATCGTTTCGATTTTCGGAGCTTTCTTCCAGCACGGCATCAAATGGGTTGAAACGATCTCCCTGAACGCGCTGAACGTTTTGGTCGTGATCTTCTTCTTTCAGGGTCTGGCCGTTGTCTCGCACGCGTTTCGGGTGTACAGGGTCAGTCCTTTTTGGCAGGGGCTTTGGTATATCATTTTCGTGATTCAATTGTTCTTGGTTGTGAGCTTCGTCGGTTTCGTGGATTACTGGATTGAATTTCGCGAACGTTTGTCACGGAAGCCGGCGGAAACGAAAAAGGGTATTTGATATTAATTTTGCGCTCCGAAAAGCTCGGGCGAACAAACGATTACGGAGTCAGCGATGAAAGTCATTTTGCAAAAAGACGTGAAAAACCTCGGCAAGGCTGGCGATTTGGTGACTGTCGCCAATGGTTACGCACGCAACTATCTCCTCCCCCGTCGTATGGCGTTGGAGGCGACTGAAAAACGTGTGAAAGAGTTCGCTCATTTGCAAAAGGTCGCCGAGGCGAAAAGAAGAAAAGCGTTGGCAGAGCGCCAAGAGCTTATCAAGAAACTTCAAGGCGTTAACATCACTATCAAGGCCGCTGCCGGTGATACGGATAAGTTGTTCGGCGCTGTGACGAGCCATGACATCTCGAACGAGCTTGAGAAACACGGCTTCTCGATTGACCGTCGTGATATCGTGATGGAAGGCCCGATCAAAATGTTGGGCCAACACAAGGCGACGGTCCGTTTGGGTGAGGGCCTCGAGGCTGAACTGACGATCGCCGTTGAACGGGCTTAAGAATTCGAATTGGAGAATTCTTCCTTCGCGGCGAGGAGAACGTCTTGAACATATTCGGCGAGGATCTTCCTGAGATCCTCCAAGGTCAGATCCTCGCGTTTAATTCCGGCTTTTCCCAAAAGCCGGTCGAGTTCTCTCGACACCAAATCCGTCGGTAGTCCGGTGGCGTTCGCCACCGTTCCGAACAATTCGTCGCCCATCGACCCCTCCGTGGGAAGTAAGGCTCGTTTCAGCCGCCCACCGGCTGACGTAAATCTGTGACACAGACATTTGACCAAGGGGTTAACGCGGGCTCAAGCGGGCCGGAATCTTCTGGACTCTCGTCAGATTTCCTTCGCTCGGTTTATAGGGTGATTGCGTTGAATAGATTTAGGCTTTAGGAGCCGCTCCACGGGCGCGCATGGGGATCGGAGCCGCGGGCGGCGGCGGTAACGGATGCTCTCCTCCGCCTTCTTCGAGATTCGAGAAGCGGCCGATATGCGCCTCCCAGCGGAGTTTGATAGTTCCCGTGGGACCGTTCCGTTGTTTGCCGACTATGACCTCCGAAATGCCCTTAATATCGGGGTTATCGCGGTCATAGTAGTCTTCGCGGTAGAGCATCATGATAACGTCGGCGTCCTGCTCGATGGAGCCCGATTCACGGAGGTCCGAGAGCATTGGACGACGGTCCGCCCGGCCCTCCACGCCGCGGTTCAGCTGGGCCAGAGCCACGACCGGGATATGCAGCTCCTTGGCGATAGCCTTCAGAGACCGGGAGATCTCAGACACCGCCCGTTCGCGGCTTTCGACCTTTTGCTTTAGGTCCATGAGCTGCAAGTAGTCGATCATGATCATGTCGAGCCCGTGCTGGGCCTTTAAACGCCGACATTTTGCGCGGATCTCGAAGGGGCTGATACCTGAGGTATCGTCAATGAAGAGGCGAGCCTCGGCCAATTTAGAGGCTTTATCTATGAGCCTCGGCCAAGCGCTGTCGCTCAGCCGGCCGACCCGGAGATCGGACAGGTTTACCTGGGCCTCGGAGGCCAGCATCCTCATCATCAGCTGCTCCTTGTTCATCTCGACCGAGAAGTAGGCCAGGCTCTTCTTTTCGCGCAAAACCACGTGTTGGGCGATATTTAAGCTGAAGGCCGTTTTACCCATGGACGGGCGCGCGGCGATAATCGTCATTTCCCCCGGCTGGAAGCCGGATGTCAGCTTGTCCAACTGGGTGAAGCCGCTCGGAATTCCGGTAAATTCGGCCTTGCGCTCGAAGAGTGCGGTGAGACGGTTCATCGAGTCTTTAATCAGCTCGGCCGCGCCGACGAGACCCTGGGTCTTTTTCTTTTCGGTGACCGCGAAAATTTGGGCCTCCACTTCGTCCAAGAAGCTTTCCACGCTTTCATACGATTCATTGAACGCCTTCTCGGTGATCTCGGCGCTCATATGGATCAGCTTTCGTAGCAATGCTTTTTCGTGGATGATTTTGGCGTACGACTCGATATGCGCCGCTGTCGGCGTGGCGTTCATGATTTCGGCCAAATACGCCGGACCGCCAATCGCATCGAGTTCCTTTTTCTCGGTCAAAAGGTTGGAAACCGTGATGATGTCAATCGGCTGGCTTTTGGCGTATAGCTCTGCGATCGCGGCGTAAATCTTGCGATGCGCGATCTTGTAAAAGTCGTCCTCCATAATGATGGAAGACACTTGATCCCAAGCCAGCGGATCAATCATCAAGCCGCCCAGTACGGACTGCTCGGCTTCCAGGTTATGCGGTGGAACTCGAATCGCCATATTAGAAAATCCCCTCCAGACCTCTCTAGCTCCGGCTGCTCTGAAACCACAAAAGCTTTCGGGGACACCGGCCAATCGCTCTAGGCACGCCGACGTCCGGTTTTACAACCGATAAAAGCTAGAGAAGTCGCGGGCCGAACTCAGAGGCGCATAAACACAGGATGACCCGCCGATGACTCGTCAAAAGATGACTCGTCAAAGAATCATATTTGGTCAGTTGGATTTTCTAATACGAATTTTGTAATTGTCGATTTTCTTTTTCAAAGTATTGCGATTGATGCCTAGCATCTGAGCCGTTTTGACCTGGTTACCGTTATGGGACGCCAGGGCAAGCTCGATCAAAGGCTTCTCGACTTGCTCAATGACGATGTTGTAGAGGCCGCTCAATTCAACTTGAGCCTCTTTTTGCTGTTGGAACAGCACTTCGAGTTTGCTCTTAACGAGCTTCTCGAGACTGACAGACTGAAGGTTCGCAACAAAAAGATTGTCCGAGTGATTCAGATTGGGTGTCATGCCGCTCCTGATGACCTTACAAAAATCGTGGGACGATTACGGGCTTTTTCATCGAATGTTTCGGGAACTTGCGTGAGAGCCGAAACCGTTCCGGGTCCGAACTCTGCATTCGCTCATCCCCTCCAGCATCGCGATTCAAAGTCCTTTCTCAACCCACATTGTTGTTAATTAAATTGATTCGGCAATTCGTGATTTCGAACCGCCGTGAAGCTAAACGCCTCGACTGTGTGGAGACCAAATATACTTATGCAATTGCAATTGCAACCGGGCCGATGAGTTTTCCGAAATAATTTTTTTTGCAAGCCAATTTTCACTCACCCTGCGAAATGCTGGGCTGTATAAAACCTGCGATCTTTCAAAAAGTCCGTGCTTTTTCGAGAAATTTTCAGCCCAGGTAAAGTCTTCCTCGGAACAAATGACGAATTTAAATTCGGTGTTGACATCCGCGAATCTTAAGTTTGCTTCGAGAAAAGAGCTGCCCTCGCCGCTTCCAGGCGTCTTGACATCGATAATTTTCTTTACGCGGGGATCAACCGCGCCGCAGTCGATCGACCCGCTGGTCTCGAGCGAAACCTCGTAACCGAGATCGCAGAGTCGAGTCAGAAGAGACGGAACATTTTTTTGAAGCAGAGGTTCACCGCCGGTGACGCAGACGTAACGCGCGCCGTACTTTGAAACTTCGGCGACGATTTCATCCTCCGACATTAATTTACCGGAATAATACGCATAGGTTGTATCGCAATATCCGCATCGCAAGTTACAACCGGAAGTGCGCACGAAGACCGTGGGGAACCCGACATAAGATGATTCACCCTGAATGCTGAAAAAGATTTCGTTGATTTTTAACATTTGTCCCACGTCTGTTCCGGGCCCCGACTACTGTTTAGATCCATATCGACCATTGGTACATCCGGACGTTTTTCCAAGGGGCTCGAGAGACGCTGTCTTCGTGAATGCAGGTGCCAGACCTTATTGAAGGGCGGCACCAAAGTCAAGAGCCGAAAAAGCCAGACTAGGATTGCTCGAAGGGTTCCCCTACGATGGAAGAATGAGCGGATTTTTCAAGAGATTTCGGCGGGATGTTACTTGTATTTTGTGGTTGGCGACGGGCGTCTTCCTTGGAATGGCTCTATTCAGTTTCCATCCGACCGATCCGTCCTTTAACTCCATCGGCACCAACCTAAAAGTGCAAAACTACTGCGGTTATATCGGCAGCTTCATTGCCGATCTGTTTTACCAGGGCTGGGGGATCAGCGCTTGGGTCGCCGTGGTGGCATGTTTGCGCATGGGAATCCGCAAACTTCGGCGTGACGACACCTCGTGGTTCGGACCGCGGTTCGTTTGGGGGCTGCTTTTAATGACCACGGTTTCGAGCCTTTTAAGCCTTCATTTCCCTAATTTACGGCTGTTTAGTGATCAGATTCCGGTCGGCGGAATTATTGGCGCGGTTATAACGAAAGGTTTGATTTCGGCGTTCAATTTCCTCGGCGTTTCGATTATTTTGTGGAGCCTTGCGCTCTTGCTGGTGGTTTTCTACACGGAGCGCTCGCTGCCGGAATTATTCCGGGTGCCGAAAGGTTTGTTGGCTTTCATTACGGAAAAGTCCGCCGGATTCTTCGCCGCTGTAAAACGGTTTTTTGAAATTGAGTTTTTTAAGCCGCAGACGGCCAGCGGTCCGGCCGCTGTGGCGGTGAACCCGGACTCCGCAAAAACCAACTCGTTCTTCACCCTGAATAACGTTACGGCTTCGGCGGCGGCAGAGGTGGAAGAAGACGAGGAAGAAGACGAGGACGAAGACGAAGATATCGAAGAGGCAACAGAGGCAGAATACGAGGCGGCCGAAGAAGATAATGCCAAAGATGAAAAGCCGCCTATCTCTCTTCTGAAGCGGGCGTTCACGAAAAAGGAAGTTCCTCGCCGGAAAGTGAAGATCAACGCGAAGATTCCGCGTCGGATTGAGAATTGGAAACTGCCCGACATCAATCTCTTGGAGGATCCTCCGGCCACGCGTGTGCGGCTCGATGAGCGGGAAATCAACCGGAAAGCGCAGATTCTCGTCGACAAGCTGGCCCAGTTTTCCGTCCGCGGGGAGGTCGTTCACGCGAAACCTGGACCCGCTGTGACGATGTACGAGTTCAAGCCGGCCGCTGACGTGAAGATCTCGAAGATCACGGAACTCGCCGACGACCTGTCGCTGGCATTGAGTAGCGAATCCGTCCGGATTATCGCGCCCATTCCGGGTCGCGACGTGGTCGGTATCGAGACTTCGAACTCACAACGCGAAACCGTTTACCTCAAAGATATTCTGGCGAATGAGACGTTCTGGTCGGAGGCGACGAAGCTGCCACTATGTCTCGGTCGTCAAGCCGACGGAGAGCCGAAAGTCGTCGATCTGCGGAAGATGCCACACCTCATGGTGGCCGGGACCACCGGCTCCGGAAAATCCGTTTTCGTCGTTTCGGCGATTACGGGTCTTTTATTCAAGCACTCTCCCAAGAGTTTGCGGTTGATCCTCATTGACCCGAAACAAGTTGACCTCGCGGCATTCAACAACATTCCTCACCTCTTGATGCCGCCGATCCGCGAGCCGAAGAAGGCCGTATCCGCGCTTAAGTGGGCGATCCGAGAGATGGACAAGCGTTACCGGTCGATGTCGAAATTCGGCGCGCGCGGGCTTGAAAGCTTCAATGAGATCGTAAGTAAGCTGAGCAAAGAAGAAATCGAAAAACATGAACAGATCAATAACGAGTGGGCTCAGGATTCGCGTCGCCTTGAGCAGTATTACTTCACGCCGCAGCCTTATATCGTGATCGTGGTCGAGGAATTCGGCGACTTGATGGCGGTGGACAAGGCTAATGTGGAAAACCTTGTGGTCAGGCTTGCGCAAATGGCTCGCGCATGCGGCATTCACCTCATTCTCGCGATGCAGAGCCCGCGGAAAGACGTCGTTACGGGTCTCATCAAAACGAACATTCCGGGCCGGATCAGCTTCAAGGTTGCGAGCAAAATGGATTCGCGGATCATTCTCGACGACTCCGGAGCCGAACGTCTTCTCCCCAACGGGGACATGCTCTTCCTTGCGCCAGGTGTCTCCAAGCCTCAGCGGCATCATGCCCCGTGGGTGACGGAAGCGGAAATTGCGGCGGTCATGCGCTTCTGGAGCGAGCAAGGCGAGCCGCAATATGACCCGCTGGCCATGAAAGCGCTTGAAGGCTCGGGCGGCGGTTTTGATCTTGGCGGAGCTGACGGCGATGGAGACTTCGGTTCCGATGACGAGGAAAACGAGTACGATGAGCGCTACGACGAGATCCTTGCTTATGTGTCGACGTTGAAAGAAGTGAGTGCCTCGCTCCTGCAGCGGCGCTTTAAGTTGGGGTATCCGCGTGCCGCCCGGCTTATCGAAATTTTTGAAAGAGAAGGAGTGGTTGGTCCCGCCAATGGCAGTAAGCCCCGCACCGTTCTTATTTCGTCGTATCAGGATCAAGGATGATTTCTGGACCAAAGGTATGTCCGCCTTTGGTCTAATTTTTTGTTTAGCAAACGAACTCGATCGTGTTTATAGGCCACAAGAACCTTGTGTGCCGAAATGTCACGGACCTGCGTATTGACTCTCTCTTTCTTGGTGGGAAGTATGGATTTCATCCAACCACCAAGGAAGGGGGGAACATGAAATCATTCTTCGTCAGTCTTTTGAGCGCAGTCTTTGCATTTTCGGCGACAGCGTCGGCACAAGAGCAAATCGAAATGATCGACGCGCGTGACCTGCAAACGGTCCTTACGATCCAGGCCAATATTCAAGCCGGTCTGGACTGGAAAGTCGGCGATCGAGCCACCTATAAGCTCGACATGGGTGGATTCCTTAAGGGATCTTCGAACAACTACGTGAGCCAAGACACCGGCACGGGTTTCTGGATCGTCCAAGAAATCGACCTGATGTTCCAAAAGCAAAAGGTTGAAACCCTGATCAACAAGGCGACGGGCCAAATCGAAAAAATGCTCGTGAATGGCCAAGAGCAAAGCATTCCGAAGGTGGAGTCGGAAGTTTTGGAAATGAAAGAAGCTAGAGTTACAGTGGCCGCCGGCACTTTTGACTGCATCTATGTGAAGATCCGTGATAAAAGCGATGGAAAGATTTCGGAAGCATGGATTAACCCTCAAGTCGTTCCGATGTCCGGAACGCTCAAGGCAGTTGCGGATAGCCCGCTTGGAAAAGTTGTTCAAGAAGTTACATCAATGCAATTCGCGCCCCGCAACTAATCGGCGCATGAAGTACCCGGGAGCGGTTCTCGCCGCTCTCGCGGCTTTTTTGATTCATTCAAACGTCCTTGCGAAATCCAAGACACCTACCGTTAGAAGCGAAAACGAACGCCCCATCGGTACGCTCGAAACTTACAAAGACCTGATCCAAAAAGCCCGAAATCTGTCCTTACAGCAGGACCGGTTGCAAGCGAGCCAGGTTCTCATCCGGGGGCTCCAAAGGGAGACGCGCGGAAGCACTGCTTACAAGGAACTCGCGCGCGCTCTGGAAGAGCTGACCGAACTCTTTTACACCGAAAGAGCGCAAAGCGCGTTTTCAACCGGCGAGTCTTTAGCGTTCAGTAATTCCCGTGAAGCGATCGAGGCTTACGAGCGGGCCTTGAAAATCGAAGATCGCAATGTCTCGGTGTTGAAAGCGCTTGCCCGCCTTTATCTACGGAACAATGAATGCGACCTTGCTGATACCCGGGTTAAGCAAGCCGAAGAGATGAACCCATATTCAGCGGAAGTGAAATTGCTCAGACTCCAAGTTCTTTCCTGCCAGAAGGGCGGAGAGAGGCTGCTTTCACGTTTGGCCGCATACGAGCAGGATCTCGAACCCGTGAAAAAGTTCTGTTACGGATTGCGCCTTAAGGAGTACATGCGGGTTTCGGATCTGAAAAAGGCACGAGCCGTTCTGACTGAGTGGGAATCGTCCCTGCCGGATTACCCCGAGGTGTTTTATTGGAAATGGGAAATTTCAAAGGCGACGGGATCGCCGGACCGCCTGGCTGCGTCCAGATATCTCCAGCTTTGTCAGAGTCTTTCACCGCGGAAAAGGAAACAGTATTCGATTGACGTGAATTTGTGTAAAGGAAGGGAAACTGTTGAGGCGTTCCTCAAGGAAAACGAGGCCAAGAGTTCGTATTCGTCCGGGAATGAGGGATCGACTCCATGAGACACGCGATATTATTCATTTTACCGCTTGCTGCGTTGGTCGCAGCTGCTTGCGGCGTGCGGGGAAAACCGCAGCCGCCGCTTGAGCCCGCTTTTATCGGTCGAGGCAAGCCGTCATTCAAGCGTTCCACAGAGGAATACGCGTTTCCCGAGGTCCCGAGCCCGGATGCGACACCGACGCCGACGCCGCCGCGGAAAACCCAGGGAGCCGAATGAAAGGTCTTTGCGTTCAAAAATTCGTCGCGACGGGCAACGACTTTTTGTTTGTCGATGCTCGGATGGGGCTGCCCAGCGCTTTCGAAAAACAGTCGCGGCCCGAATTAGTCCGGCGGCTTTGCGATCGTCACTTCGGTATCGGGGCCGACGGTCTGATTTTTGTCGAAGGTGGCGAACACCCCACTCATATGCGCTGGGATTTTTACAATTGCGACGGATCCGCAGCCGAAATGTGCGGAAACGCGACGAGATGCTTCGGCCGCTGGGCGTTTCGGACATTGAATTTGTCGAAAGTTGAACTCGAGACACAGCCGGGCCGCATCCTTATTGAGACCGACGCGCGCGAAGTCGTTTCGCATTTGCATTACCTTGAAGTGAGCTTCGAACCGCTGGCGGCGAATGTCGACGGCGTGAAGCGGAATGCCGTTCTCATCAATACGGGCGTACCGCATGCGGTAGTGGAAATTGAGGATATTAAATGTGCACGACGCGAGGAAAAACTGATCCGCGAATTGCGCTTTCATCCCCAAGCCGGCCCTAAGGGAGCTAATGTCACATTTTTGAGTCGCATGGGCGGGAATGTGTTTTCCACCGTGACATTTGAGCGCGGAGTCGAAAATTTCACGTTTTCCTGTGGAACGGGCGTCTTGGCGGCGGCGGCCGTCGGTTTGAAGGATGCGTCGGCGAGGAAGGCAGTCCTTCATAGTCCCGGGGGCGTTCTCGAGGTAGAGTTCGGCGAGGACTGGAAAGGCGCGAGATTGCGAGGGCCGGCGCGCTTTCTGTTTGAAGTAGAGGTACCCGAGGAATTTTTCGAGGAGTGAGGAGAATGAAGGATTTTTCCGGTGTATTCACGGCATTGGTCACTCCGTTTAAGCAAGGCGAAATCGATTGGAATTCATTAAAGCGGCTGATCCGTCAGCAGTTGGACGCCGGCATCGACGGCTTCGTTGTTTGCGGCACGACCGGTGAAAGCCCAACGTTGAGCGAATCCGAGAAACTTGCGCTCTTCGATTTTGTAAAGGCGGAAGTGAGCCGCCAGGTTCCATTAGTCATGGGAACGGGTACAAATTCGACGAGCGACTCAATTCGCGCGACACAAGCGGCGGCCGCGCGCGGCGCCGATGCGGCGCTTGTGGTTGTCCCCTATTACAATAAGCCGCCCCAACGCGGTCTGTTCCAGCACTACCAAAAAATCGCCGAAAGTTCGGACTTGCCGATCATTCTGTATAACGTTCCGGGCCGAACGATTACCCGACTCGAGATTCAAACAATCGCAGAACTCAGTCACCTTCCGAACATCATCGGCATAAAGGAAGCCACCGGCGATGTCGATTTCGGAGCACGTGTCGTGAAAGAAACCCGCGACGACTTTTTGGTAACAAGTGGCGACGACGGCACGTTCCTTGATTTAATCGCGGTCGGCGGCCAAGGGGTTATATCGGTTGCTTCGCATATTCTGCCGAACAAGTTTGTCGATTGGTGTGCGCGCGCCCGCTGCGGCGATTTGTCGGCGCGCGAAGAATTCTCTGCGATCGCCGACCTCAACTCGTATCTTTATGTCGAGGCGAATCCGATTCCGATTAAGATGGCACTTCACCTCATGGGAATTATCGATAGTCCGGAACTGCGTTTACCCCTTGTTCAGCTCGCCGAGCCCTACAAGGCTGAGCTGAAAAGTAAAATGGAAAAAGCGGGGCTTTTATGAGTCAAACTTCGCGGTTGGTGATTATCGGGATTACGGGACGGATGGGGACGGCCGTTTCCGAACTCGCATCGGAATTCGGTTTTGACGTTAGCGCGGGGGTTTCGCGAAACGGGATCTCGCTAGAGAATTTGAATCCAGGAGATTGCGATGTCGTGATCGACTTTTCCCTGCCGGAGTTAACGTCACAGGTTCTAGCATGGTGTCTTCAGAACAAAAAACCACTGGTGTCGGGAGTCACCGGGCTTACGGAACCCGACTATAATGCGTTCGCGGCTGCGGGAAACGAAATTCCCGTTCTTTGGTCGCCGAATATGAGTGTTGGCGTCGCCATTCTCAAAAGGGCTCTCCGGCAGTTGAAGCCTTTGCAGGACTACGATTTCCAAGTCGAAGAGGCTCACCATCGCAACAAGAAAGACGCTCCCAGCGGGACCGCCAAATCGCTCCAAGCGACCCTCGAAGAAACGTTGGGCCGACGTCTTCCCGAACCTCTTTCGATCCGCGGCGGAGGGATCTTCGGAATTCATAAGGTTCTTGCAATGGGCGACGAGGAGATTCTTTCATTCGAGCATACGGCTTTGAGCCGTCGCGTCTTCGCGCGCGGGGCGTTGCGGGCCGCTCAATGGTTGATAAAGCAGCCGGCTGGATTTTATCAGATCGAGGATATCCTCCAATGATTGGCCCAATCGGGGTTCAATTCGTTGCCCGGTGGGCTAATCACTCAATGTCACCTTGCTTTTCGCCCACTTGAGTCATAAATGTGGCTATTATTCCCCTAACAGGATTAAGGAGAAGCCGATGAAGTTCTTCATAGATACGGCGGACATCAATGAGATTCGCGAAGCCAATAGCCGCGGCTGGGTTGATGGCGTGACCACGAATCCGACCCTCGTCGCGAAAACTGGAAAGAAAATGCAGGACGTGATCCTCGAGATCTGCCGTGAGGTCAAAGGACCTGTTTCGGCGGAAGTGGTCAGCCTCGAGGCCGATAAAATGTTTGAAGAAGGAATGGCGCTCGCGAAGCTTCACGACAACGTCGTCGTGAAAATTCCGATGTGCGAAGAGGGTTTGATCGCTGTCCGCCGTTTCACGGCTGAAGGAATTAAGACGAACGTTACGCTGATTTTTTCTCCCCTGCAGGCGCTTCTAGCCGCGAAAGCCGGTGCGACGATGATCTCGCCCTTCGTCGGTCGTTTGGACGATGTTTCAACTGAGGGGATGGAACTGATCAGACAAATCCGCCAGATTTTTGATAATTTTTCGTTTAATACCGAAGTCTTGGTTGCGAGCGTACGGCATCCGATGCACGTGCTTGAATCGGCGTTGGTGGGTGCGGACATCGTGACTTGCCCGTTGAAGGTCATGAAGCAGCTCGCAAAACATCCGTTGACTGACGCCGGTATTCAGTCTTTCTTAAAAGACTGGGAGAAAGTGCCTAAGTGAGAATCAACGGAATCCAAGGACGCGATTCTATTTATTTAAGTACGACATCCTTCACGCATTGGAGCCTTCGCGACGTTTTGCGAAGGCCCAAGCCCACTGTCGCGATCTTTTTCTTTTTCCTTTTTCTCGCTATTTCAATACTTTTGTCCGGTTGCGCGTCTAACGCGAAAATCCAGAACGTCATGCTTCCCTTGACGACCTTGAAAAAGGTCGTGGTTTCCCAAATGCCGATGGGGTCTGTCAGGCACCAAAGCTTAAACGGCCGGGAGCTGACTTCTCATTATTTCAGTCCGAAGGATTTTGATGAAGATGCGACCGACCGGGCCGAGCGCGCCTATGCGAAGATCGTGATCTTAGGTGCGGGGCGACCGTATTCCATCGAAGTGACGGTTTATCGAGAGAAACGCGTGAAAGGGAAATACGTACTGATCGGCGAAGACCGTCGGCTGACAAAAGAACTTACCGAGCGAATTCAGGAAGCCATAGCCGATCGTCGTGAAGACCGTAACGTTATTGACGATTTTCGCGCCTTCTAAATAGAATAAAATTTAAATTCGGCAGGATGCCGGAAACTAATTAACTACGAGTCACTCGAACTCAAGGAAGAGTCGTGTACCGATATCGCGTTCGACGAAAAAAATCTTTCCTTCGTCGCCATGGCGGGTCGTTACTGATCTCGGCGTTCGCCGTCGCGTCGGCATCGTTCGGTTATCTCGGCGCTGCCTCCTCCGATATTGATTTGAATTCCCGCTTTTTCTCAGAAGGCCTGAAAATAAAGCTTGATCGCAGTTCACCCGCATTCGCAGCTCTTGAAGACTCTTGGATTCGCGGGTCTTCATGGGCCGAGGCGAGTTCGCCGGTTTCAGCGGTTCGGTTAGCGGCGGGTGAAGAATCGGCCGAACGCCTCGTGGAGAAACTTGTAAAAGACAATCAGCGCGAACGTTCTCTGCTGGCCCAGGAGCGTGCCGCGCGCGAAGCGAATTCGCGGGCTATGGCTCAGGCGGCCGCGTTTCTATTAAAGAAGATGTCGGAACGGTTGAAGCCGCGGTTTGAGTCGAGTGCCTACGTCGCGGCCGATACCCAGAAAGAAGAGGTCGCCGGCGAAGCTTCGGTTGTTAATAAGATCTCGCTCGCGGAACTGAACATTACCCGTGAAGAGCTGCTGGGAAGCTTGTTCTTACCCATCGCGCAATCCGAACTTAAAGATGGCCCGCCCTGGCAAGTCGCGACCGGTACGAAATATACGAAGCCTCAGCTTCCCTCTCATGACGGGCATCCGGTGAAGGGAGAAAACGATACGTCGGCGAACCCGTACAACTCCGTTACGTCCGACGAGGATTCCCTCGAGGACAGCGCGCCTTCGGTCAACCCGATACGGCAAGTGATCATCTCCGGAAATATTGAATTAGCGGACGGACTGGCTCTGACAAATCCTCTCGACCGTCTGGTTGTTTACAGAGAAATCGATGGCGAAGCGTTTGAATCAGGCGCTGTATGGGTACAAGAGGCACGGTACAATATTTTCGTTGAAGAA